>JBHYDO010000235.1:0-7463 GCA_051860645.1 Roseococcus sp. | reverse complement strand
TCGGGCCGCGCCCTGCCGCGCCCCTGCCGCTCGCCGAAGGGTTTGCCGGCTTCAATGTCACCGCCCTGCCGCGGCTGGCCACGTCCGCCGAACCAGTGGCGCCGGCGGCGCCGGCGCTGTTCGCACCCCCCCCGGCCGCCCCGAGCTTCACAGCATTGGTTCAGGCCACCCCCGCGCCGACCTTCGTGATGTCCGCTCCGCTTGCGGGGCCCGGCCCCGTGGCGCCCGAGGTCGCGCCAGTGGCCTCCGCCGCCGCCTTCGTCGCGCCGGCCGCCGCAGGCCAGACGCCGGGGGTGCCGCGCCCGGCCTCGACGCCCGCCGAGGAGCATCCGATGGCCCTCAACGGCCCGGCCCCTACCCCTGCCTCCGCCCCGGCCTCTGCCGCGGCTGCGGGCTCGCCGGCTGCGCTGAACCCCCTTGCGCCCCATCCGGCCTTCGCGGCTCCTGCCACTCCGGGGGGCTCCGCTGGCAGCATCCCGGTCGGTCCCACCCCTGACGATCCCGCCCCACCGCGCCTGCGCCGCCTTGTGGAATTGCAGGAGGAGGCGCCCCGGGCCCGCCCGACGGGTCCCACCCCGCCGCCGCACCGCTACGCGCTGCTGCAGGATGTGCGGTCCGAGCTCAACGGCCGGGCAGCCCACGCCCCCGAACCCGCCCCTGGTCGGCGCGGCCCGCCGGCATGACTGCCTGATGCCGCTGATCACCTTCGCATCGCCAAAGGGGGGAGTGGGCAAGACCACCCTGGCCGCGCATGTCGCCGCCCTGCTGGCCCGCGCGGGCCATGCCGTGGTGGCGCTTGACCTCGACCCGCAGAATGCCATGCGCCTGCATCTCGGCCTGCCCCTGTGGGAGCCGGCCGCCTTCACCGGCAACCTGCCGCAACGCCCGAACTGGCGCGACTGCCTGGTCGAGACGGCGTCGGGCGTGCGCCTCCTGCCCTTCGGCCCGGGCGATGCGGCGCGCGCCATGGGCGTGGCGCATGCGCTGATGAACGCGCCCGAACTGCTCGCCGACCCCGTGCGGGAGATGCTGGCCGTTCCTGGCCTCATCGTCGTGGCGGACAGTCCACCGGGTCCCAACCCGGCGCTCGCCGCCATCTCCTCCATGACGGACATCCTCGTCCTGGTGCTGCTGGCCGATGCCGGCAGCGCCGCGCTGATCCCGCAGATCGCAAGCAACCGCGTCCTCGGCCGCGGCACGCTGGCGGCCCGGATGGGCGAGCGCGCGGTGCTGGCGCTGAACCAGGTCGAGACCACCAACCCCCTGAGCGAGGCCGTACTGGACATGGCGGAAACAGCCCTTGGCTCGCGCTTCCTCGGCGTCGTGTGCCGTGACCCGGCGGTGGCCGAGGCCCTGGCCGACCGCCGCATGCTGCTGGAGGCCGAGCCGGGTGCCGGCGAGGACCTGCACCTGATGACCGACGCGCTGGCCAAGCGCCTCCGCCAGGCCGCCCCGGCGCATACCGTGTTCGGCGCCCCCGACTGGGGGAGGGCATGAGCTATCCCGCGCCGCCCGACCGCAAGTCGCGCCTGCTGCGCGGCGTGGCGATCACGCTGGGGCTGATCTTCGCGCTGGTCTACATCATCCTGCCGATGGGACCGGGCGCGCAGGCCTGGCTGACGGTGGCCGGCATCGCGGTCTTCCTCGTACTGAACCGCAACAAGTCGCGCCTGGTGAGCGTGATCCTCGTGATGCTCTCTGTCACCATCACCAGCCGCTATCTCTACTGGCGCGCCACCGAGACGCTGGAATTCGAGACCTTCCTGCAGACCCTGTTCGGCTCGCTGCTGTTCCTGGCCGAGGTCTTCGCCGGGCTGCTGATGGCGCTGTCCTACATCCAGACCACCTATCCGCTGAACCGCAAGCCCGTGCCGCTGCCGCGCAACATGGACGAGTGGCCGATGGTGGATGTCTACATCCCCTCCTACAACGAGGACCTGGACCTGGTGCGGCCCACCGTGCTGGCCGCCATGAACATGGACTACCCGCGCGACAAGCTGAACGTCTGGATTCTGGACGACGGCCGCCGCCAGGTGTTCCGCGAATTCGCGGAAGAAGTGGGCTGCGGCTACATCATCCGCCCCGACAACAAGGGGGCCAAGGCCGGCAACCTCAACCACGCGATGAAGCACACGCCGGGCGAGTTCATCGCGATCTTCGACTGCGACCATGCGCCGACGCGCGCCTTCCTCCAGCTCACGCTCGGCTGGCTGGTGCGCGACAAGAAGCTCTCCATGGTGCAGACGCCGCACCATTTCTACAGCCCCGACCCGTTCGAGCGGAACCTCGCGCGCAAGCGCCGCGTGCCGAACGAGGGCCTGTTGTTCTACGGGCTGATCCAGGCCGGCAACGACCTGTGGAACGCCGCCTTCTTCTGCGGCTCCTGCGCCGTCATCCGCCGCACCGCGCTGGAGGAGGTGGGGGGTGTCGCGCACGAGACCGTGACCGAGGATGCCCACACCGCCTTCCGCATGCAGCAGAAGGGCTGGCACACGGCCTATATCCGCATCCCGCTCGCGGCGGGGCTGGCCACGGAGCGCCTCGCGCTGCACATCGGCCAGCGCATGCGCTGGGCGCGCGGCATGATCCAGATCATGCGGATCGAGAACACGCTGTTCGCCCGCGGCCTGACCATGATGCAGCGATTGTGCTACTTCATCGCGCAGTTCGGATTCATGTTCGCCATCCCGCGCATCGTCTTCCTGTGCTCGCCGCTGGCCTTCCTTTTTCTGGGCGAGAGCGTGATCGCGGCCTCGCCGCTGGCCATCATCGCCTATGCGGGCGGGCACATCTTCCACGCCATCGCCACCACGGCGCGGCTGAACGGGCCGCACCGCCACTCCTTCTGGTCCGAGATCTATGAAGCCTCGCTTGCCGCGCAGCTCGTCCCCGTCACCATCCTCACGCTGTGGGACCCGCGGAAGGGCAAGTTCAACGTGACCGACAAGGGCGGCACGCTGGACGAAGGCTATCTCGACGTGCAGGCGGTGCTGGCGAACCTCATCCTGCTGATCCTCGTCGCCATCGGCTTCGTGATCGGGCTGGTGGGCTACGTCCTGGCGGAGAGCGGCAGCCTCGAGGCCCGCGCCTACCTGCTCAACACCATCTGGGCCGGGCTCGCGCTCGTGCCGCTGTCCGCGGGCGTGGCGGTGGGCCGGGAGCGGGAGCAGTCGCGGCTGCGGGCGCGGGTGGAGGCCCATGTGCCGGGCGAGATCATCCTCGCCACCGGCGAGCGCTTCACCGCCATGACGCAGGACCTCTCGCTGTCCGGCGCGCGGCTCAGCCTGGACCGCCCGCTCGGCGTGGCCGATGGCGACACGCTGCAACTGATCCTGCATTCGGGCGGGGAGGACATCCCGCTCAAGGCCTCGGTGGTGCGCTGGGAGGGCAATGACGCCTACCTGCAGTTCGCGGTGGAGACCCTGCAGGACGAGGCCAATGTCGTGCGTGCCTTCTTCGGCCGTCCCGACGCCTGGCTCTACTGGGACAAGTGGCCTGTGGACAAGCCGCTGCGCTCGCTGGCCACCGTCGTTGCCGCGACGGCCGACGTGGTGTTCAACAAGTATCGCTTCGGCCGGGTGCGACCGGCCCACAAGCTGGTGGACCCGGTGGCCGGCGCCGCGGCCGCCAAGCCGGCGAACGAGGGTCGCGTCTCGGGCGTGGTCGCGCCGCGCAAGCCCACGGCCAAAGCCGCGCCCGTCGCGGCCACGGTCGCCGCCACGCCCGCGCGTGTCGTCGCGGGCGTGGCCGCGCTGCTCCTGCTCGCCGGCATGGGCGAGGCCGCGGCGCAGCGTCCGGGCCCCTTGCCACCCGCCCCTGCGCCTGCCTTGGCCCAGCCGGCGCCCGAGCCCCTCCTGGCACCTGGGCCCTTCACGCAGCCGCTGACGGCCGCCCCCCCAGCGCCGGCGCCGCCGCCCAGCGGCGCGCGCGTCGTGACACGCACCCTGCGTGACCTGGGGCTGAGCGGCCCCATGCAGCTGCGCGGCATCCAGGACCTTCAAGGGGTGCTGTTCGGCCTGCGCGCCGACGAGGTGGTGACCGAGGCGCGGCTGGTGGTGTCCGGCGCGGGGTCGCCCTCGCTCATTCCCTCCCTCAGCCAAATTGCGGTTACGCTGAATGAGCAGGCGGTCGGCGCCATAGCCATCGACGCCGGGCGCCAGGCCTTCGGGCCGCTCGAATTTCCGCTGGACCCGTTGTTCTTCTCCGAGATCAACCGGCTGAACTTCCGCTTCTCGGGCCGCTACACCACCGAATGCAACGACCCCAATTCGGGGCTGCTCTGGGCCACCGTGTCCGACCTCTCGACCATGCAGCTGCGGGTCGAGCGCCTGCCGCCGCAGCGCGACCTCGCCCGCCTGCCGGAGCCGCTGTTCGACCGGCGGGTGCTGCAGGGCACGCTGACGCTGCCCGTCATCATCCCCGAGGGGGCTGGGCCGAGTGCCATGCGCGCCGCGGCCATCGCCAGTTCCTGGTTCTCGGTGCAGGCCGACTACCGCGGCGCGGCCTTCCCGGTCGGCCGGGCGCTGCCGCGCGAGGGCGATGCCATCGTGCTCGCGAGCGGGCCGGACGCCATCCCGGGCCTCGCCATCCCGCGCATGGACGGACCCACCCTGGCGCTGGTGCCCCACCCGGACGACCCCTTCGGAACCCTGCTCGTGCTGGGCGGCCGCAGCGAGGCCGAACTCGTGCCCGCGGCGCTGGCGCTCGTCGCGGCGCGCGGCACGCTGGCGGGGGAACTCGCCCGCGTCGTGGCGCCCACCATCCCGCCCCGCCAGCCCTATGACAGCCCGCGCTGGGTCCGCACCGACGAACCCCTGCGGATCGGCGCCCTCGTCGAGCGCGACGCGCTGCAGGCCAGCGGCTTCTCCACCGGCGCCATCCGCGTGCCGCTGCGCACCTCGCCCGACATCCTGACCTTCCGCGGCCGCGGCTTCCCGGTGGATGTGCGCTTCCGCGCGCCGGAGGGGCCGATCATCGACGTTGCCGCCTCGCGGCTCGACGTGTCGCTCTCCGGCTCCTACCTCCGCTCCTTCCGCCTGGCCGAGCCTGAGCCCTGGATCCCGACGCGCTGGGCCACCGACTGGCTCTGGGGCATGTTCGGCTACGACACGGCGGTGCGCAGCGGCCGCGCGCTGATCCCGCCCTACCTGCTGCTGGGCCGTGATGAATTGCAGCTGCGCTTCGACATGCGGCCGATGAACCGCGGCGAATGCGCCGACATCCCGGCGCAGGTGCGCGCAGCACTCGAGCCCGACAGCACCATCGACCTGCGCCGCATCAACCGCTTCGCGGTCATGCCCAACCTTGGCTTCTTCGCCAGCGCAGGCTTCCCCTTCACCCGCATGGCCGACCTCTCGGGCACTGCCGCCGTCCTGCCCGAGCGGGCCAGCACGGTGGAGCAGGGGGCCTTCCTGGACGCCATCGGCCAGCTTGCCGCCATCACGGGCATCCCGGCCACCGGGCTGCAGGTGGTGACGCCGCCGCAACTGGCCTCCGCCGCGGCGCGCGACCTGCTGGTGATCGGCGCGCTCGGCCGCCAGCCGGCGCTGGCCAGCCTGCTGCGCGGCGCGCCCATCCGGGTGGAGGGGGAAAGCCTCTCCCTCGCCCTTCCCGATGCCTTCCAGGAGGCGCGGGCGCTGATCCTGAACGCACCCTCGCGCGACGAGCGCAGCCGCGCCACGGCCGCGCTGGGCACGCTGGGCGAGGGCTTCGGCGCGGTGCTGGGCGCGGAAAGCCCCCTGCAGGCCGGCCGCTCCGTGGTCGCCATCACCGGCGCCACGCCCGCCGCCGTGGCGCAGATGGTCCAGGCCCTGCGCGACCCGGCGCTGGCACCCGCCATCCAGGGCGACACCTCCATCCTGACCGGCAGCGGCGTGCAGTCCTTCCGCACCATGGCGCCCTACCATGTGGGCGAGGCGCCCTGGTGGCTGCTGCCGCAGATCTGGATGGGCGACCGGCCCGAGCGCGCCCTGCTGCTGCTGCTGGCGGTGGGCGTGGTGCTGGGCCTGCCGATCTACTGGATCCTGCGCCGGCGCGAGATCACCCGGCTGCGGAGCCGCAGTTGATGCTGGAAATGCAAGGTTGCGGCCGTTACGCTTGGCGAGATCACCCGCAGATGGCCGGGCAGGGTCGGCCGGGTGCTGCGGGAAGTCTGGCGGCAGGGCCGGGGGGCCAGGCTTCCGCCAACCTTGTGCAATGGGCGGGCCGATCGGGCCGGGCCAGGGGGACGTGATGCAGAAGCTGCGGGCCACATTGCTGCTCGGCGGCGCCATCCTGGCGCCGAACGCTGGCCTCGCGCAGGCATTCCCACCCGTACGTTTGCCGGTGCTGGCCCAGGCGCCCGCGGCACTCCCGGGCAATGCACCCCTCCCGAGCGCCCCACAGGCTGGCGAAGTGCCTCCCGGCGCGCCGCAGGGCGGCGGACCCACGGCCGGCGCGCCACAGAACGGCGCGACCCGCGCCGTCGACATCCTGCTCCGCCAGGCCGAGCGCTGGCTCTCCCTCGACCAGAACGAACAGGCCGCGGCCTCCATCCAGCGTGCCCTGGCCGCCGAGCCCAACAACACCGAGGCACTGGCGCTGGCCGCCCGCATCGAGGCCGCGCGCAACAACGCCGGCGGGGCGGCCGCCTTCACCGAGCGCCTGCGCGCCGCGGGCGCCACGCCCGAGCAGACCCGTGCCGCCGAGCAGGCCGTGCGCGGCGCCTCCGTGGACCGCGCCGCGCTGGACGAGGCGCGCAGCCTCGCCCAGCAGGGCCGCATGGAGGAGGCGGCCGCCCGCTACCGCGCCATCTTCGGCGCCCAGGGCCCGACGCCGCCCTTCGCGCAGGAATACTTCCAGACCCTCGCCGCCACCCGCGCCGGCGCCGCAGAGGGCCGCCGCGGGCTGGAGCGCCTGGCCGACCGGCCCGACGCCTCGCCACGCCTGCGCCTGGCTGCCGCCCAGACCCTCACCTTCCAGCCCGCGACCCGCGCCGAGGGCATCCGCCGCCTCATCCCGCTGGCCGATAGCCCGGAGGTCGCGGCCGAGGCGCGCGCCGCCTGGCGCCAGGCCCTGGCCTGGAGTGCCGGAGACCCGGCTTTCGCCGAGCAGACCCAGGCCTATCTCCAGCGCTTCCCGGCCGATGCCGAGCTTCGCCGCTCGCTCGCGGCCATTCCGCGCCCGGACCCCACCGCCGAGGCCCGGCAGGAGGCGTTCCAGCGTCTCGAGGCGGGGGCCGCCGCGGACGCCGCGCGACGTTTCGAGGCCATCCTCGCCACCAATCCCGGCGACGCCGATGCGCTGGGCGGGCTGGGCATCGTCCGCCTGCGCGAGGGCCGCGCGGCCGAGGCGCGGCGCCTGCTGGAACAGGCGGTGGCGGCCGACCCGGCGCGCGCGGCGCAGTGGCAACCCGCGCTGGACGGCGCCGCCTACGGGCTGGAGCTGGCCGAGGGCCGTGCGGCCCTGCGCCGCGGCAACCTCGA
>JBHYDO010000234.1:0-7553 GCA_051860645.1 Roseococcus sp. | reverse complement strand
GCTGGACCTCGGCCCCGAGGGCGGCGAGGGCGGCGGGCGCGTGGTGGCGCAGGGCACGCCGGAGGAGATCGCGGCCAACCCCGAAAGCCACACCGGGCGCTTCCTGAAGCCCATTCTCGCGCGCCACGCCACGCCGGTGAAGCCCAGGCGGAAGCGGGCGGGGGGCTGAGACCCCCGGCCGCGCGCCGCCTCAGCTGTTCGGCCCGCGGCCCAGGCCCACGGGCTGCCAGCGCTGCAGCTTCGTGTTCTGCAGCACGGCCGGGTTTACGCAGCTCATCGGCCACTTGCCCTGCGCGACCAGCGCCAGTTCCGCCCCCACCCGGCGCTTGCGCGCCTCGTCGAAGCGGGCGCTGGCGGAGGCCGTGTGGGCCGAGAGGATGACGTTCTCCATCTTCAGCAGCGGGTTGTTGTGGCTGGGCGGCTCCACCTCCAGCACGTCCAGGCCCGCATAGGCCATCCAGCCCTCCTGCAGGGCCTTGATCAGCGCGGCCTCGTCCACGGTGGGGCCGCGGCCGACATTGAGGAAGATCGCGCTGCGCTTCATCTGCTTGAAGTGGCGCTCGGTCAGCATGGCGGTGCATTCGGGGCGCGCTGGCGCGTGCATGGACACGAAGTCCGAGCGCGACATCACCTCGTCGAGCGTGGCCGGCATCACGCCATGCTCGACCATGAGCGTCTCATCGAGAAACGGGTCATAGGCGATCATGGTCAGGCCGAAGGGCTTGGCGCGGCGCGCCACGGCGCGGGCCACGCGGCCGAAGCTGACGAAGCCGAGCACCTGGCCCATCAGGCGCGGGATCTGCAGCAGGGCGGGACGGCCTTCCTTCCACCGGTGCTCGCGCACCATGCGGTCTTGCTCGATGGTGCGGCGGAAGGTGGCCAGCAGCAGCATCATGCAATGGTCCGCCACCTCCTCGATGAAGGTGTCGGGCACGTTGGTGACGGGGATGCCGCGGGCAGTGGCCGCCTTCACGTCCACGCTGTCCACGCCGACCGAGCCCAGCGAGATCACGCGGCACTTGCCCAGCGCGTTGATGATCTCGGCGGTGAAGGGGATGCCCTTGGCGTAGATGGCGTCCGCATCGCGCGCGGCGGCGAGGAAGCCCGCGGTGTCGGTGGGCGCCTCGATGATCTCGGCGTCCAGCCCGGCCAGCGCCTCCATCTCGAGGTCGTAGCCGCCGCCGGCCACGGTGAAGCTGGCGCCCGCCGGCGTGACGATGCGGAACTTGGCCATGTCGTTGTCCTCCTGGTTGTGGGAAGCGAAGCATGTGCCCGCACGCGCCACAAGCAGCCCGGCGGCCAAGGGTTGCCGGGCGGCCCTGTTGCGTCACACTCGCTCCGGTTTCCGCAGCAAGGGGAGAGAATGCATGGCACAACTCAAGGGCAAGGTCGCCTGGGTCACGGGCGCGGGCACGGGCATCGGCGAGGCGGCGGCGCATGCGCTGGCGGCCGAGGGAGCGGCAGTGGTGCTGACCGGGCGCACCGCGTCCAAGCTCGAGGCCGTGGCCAAGGCCATCTTGGCCAAGGGGGGCACCGCCGAGGTGCGGGCCTGCGACATGGCCGATGCGAAGGCCGTCCAGGGCGTCGCAGACGCCATCCTGGCCGCGTATGGCCGGATCGACATCCTGGTGAACAATGCTGGGCTCAACATCACCGAGCGCGCCTGGTCGCGCCTCACGCCCGAGGGCGTGAAGGAACTGGTGGACGGCAACCTCATGTCCGCCTTCCACGGCACCCTGGCCGTGCTGCCCGCCATGCGCGCGCAGAAGGACGGGCTGATCATCCACACTGCCTCCATGGCCGGCCGCTTCGTCAGCCCGCTGAGCGGCCCCGGCTATACTGCCTGCAAGCATGGCGTGGTGGCGATGAGCCACAGCATCAACATGGAGGAATGCGCCAACGGGATCCGCAGCAGCGTGGTCTGCCCGGGCGAGGTGCGCACGCCCATCATGGACAAGCGGCCGAACAAGCTCAGCGAGCAGGAATTGTCGGAGATGGTGCAGCCCGAGGATTGCGGGCGTCTGATCGCCTTCATCGCATGCACGCCCGCGCATGTCTGCCTGAACGAGGTGCTGATCACGCCCACGCGCAACCGTGGCTACCTGGCGGCGATGCAACGCAAGCTCTGAGTCCCTGCTGCTGGCATGGCCCATGCATGGACAGGGTGTGAGCGACGGGAGGCCGGCCTGACGGGCCATCTTGCCCAGCCTTGCGGCATGCCCCGCCCAATCGGGCGGCAACGGCACGCTCGTCGCCATGGGACGACCCGCGGGGAACAGGGCCCGCGGGGAACAAGGAGAGAGTGATGGACCGCAGGAGTTTCCTTCAGGCCGGCGCCGCGGTGGCCGCCAGCGCGGGCGTGGCCGCGCCGGCGCTCAGCCAGGGCGCCAACGCGCGCACGCTGCGCTTCGTGCCGCAGTCGAACCTCGCCAATTTCGATCCGATCTGGGGCACGCAATACGTGGTGCGCAACGCCTCGGCGATGGTGTGGGACACGCTGTACGGCGTGGACGACACGCTGACCCCGCGGCCGCAGATGGTGGAGGGCCACACCGTCTCGCAGGACGGGCTGACCTGGACCTTCACGCTGCGCCCCAACATGCGCTTCCATGACGGCGAGCCGGTTCTGGCCAAGGACGTGGTGGCCTCCATCACCCGCTGGATGCCGCGTGACCCGATGGGCCAGATGGTCCGCGCCATCCAGAACGAACTGGTCGCGGTGGACGACCGCACCTTCCGCTGGGTGCTGCGCAGCCCCTATCCGAAGCTGCTCTACGCGTTGGGCAAGACCAACACGCCCATCTGCTTCATCATGCCCGAGCGCATCGCCCGCACGGACCCCTTCCAGCAGATCGGCGAATACATCGGCTCCGGCCCCATGCGGTTCATCCGCAATGAATGGGTGCCGGGCGCCAAGTCGGTCTTCCAGAAGTTCGACGGCTATGTCCCGCGCGAGAGCGGCGGCACCTGGCTCTCGGCGTCCAAGCGGATGATGGTGGACCGCGTCGAGTGGATCGTGATGCCCGACCCCGCCACGGCAGCGTCCGCCTTGCAGAACAACGAGATCGATTGGTGGGAAAACCCCATCACCGACCTGGTGCCGCTGCTTCGCCGCAACCGCCGTGTGAGCGTGGACATCGCGGACCCGCTGGGCAACATCGGCTCGTTCCGGATGAACCACCTGCACAAGCCCTTCAACTCGCAGAAGGTGCGCCAGGCCATCCTGATGGCGATGAGCCAGGAGGACTACATGCGCGCGCTGGTCGGCGACGACAACGCGCTGTGGAAGCCGCTGCCCGGCTTCTTCACCCCCGGCACGCCCGGCTACACCGAAGCGGGCGGCGACATCCTGAAGGGCCCGCGCAACATCGACGCGGCCAAGCGCCTGCTGAGCGAGGGCGGCTATGCCGGTGAGCCCGTCACCTGCATCGTGGCGCAGGACCAGCCCATCACCAAGGCGCAGGGCGACGTGACCGCCGACCTGCTGCGGCGCCTGGGCATGAATGTGGACTTCGTGGCCACCGACTGGGGCACCACCGGCCAGCGCCGCGCCATGCGCAACCCGCCCGGCCAGGGCGGCTGGAGCATGTTCCATACCTGGCACGCCGGCGCGGACACGGTGAACCCCGCCGCCTACAACGCCTTGCGCGCGACGGGCGAGCGCGCCTGGTTCGGCTGGCCGGAATCGGCCGCAGTCGAAGCGGGCGTGGACGAGTGGTTCGCCGCCCCCAACGCGGCCGCCGAGAAGGCCGCGATGGACAAGGTGAACGCGGCGGCGATCGACAGCGTGGTCTATGCGCCGACCGGCTTCTTCCTGGGCTACACGGCCTGGCGCAGCAATGTCACCGGCATCCAGAAGGGGCCGCTGCCCTTCTTCTGGGGTGTGTCGAAGAGCTGAGGGCGGGGGTGGCGCGCTTCGCACACGGGGCGCGCCGCCCGCATCTCGGCCAGGGGCGAAGCCGCGCGCCCGTCGGGCTCACCTCGCTGCCGACGAGGGTGCGCATCTTGTCAGCCCACCGGCCGCAACGCGGCCGGCGTAGCCAGACCGACCGCTACTGCTTCTCCATCGCGCCCGCGCTCGGCGCCTGAGGGCAGGAAATCGGCCGGGCGCCTCAGCGCCCGACCGCATATCCCTGCATTCCGCGCGGATTGGCGCCCGCGAAGATCTGCCCGTCCGCCTCCAGGCGCGCGCCGGTCAGGCGCCCTTCGCTCCACTCCCCGCCCAACTCGGCCGCATGGCCGCGGGCCTTGAGCGCGTCCAGCACCGCGGGCGCAAAGCGGCCCTCCAGCACCAGCTTCCCGGGCTTGGCGCCGCGCGGCCAGAAGCTGCTGACCCAATGCTCGGAATGGAAGGCGGGCAGGTCGATCGCCTCCTGGATGTTGAAGCCGTGCGCCAGCATCCGCGCCAGCATGATGGGCTGCCACTGGTCCTGCTGCTCGCCACCCGGGGTGCCGAAGCTCATCCAGGGCTTGCCGTCGCGCAACACCATGGAGGGGGAGAGGGTGGTGCGCGGCCGCTTGCCCGGCTGCAGCCCGTTGGGCAGGCTCTCATCCAGCCAGAACATCTGGCAGCGCGTGCCCAGGCAGAAGCCCAGATCCGGCACGGCGGGAGAGGATTGCAGCCAGCCCGCACTCGGCGTGGCGCTCACGAAATTGCCCCAGCGGTCGATCACGTCCACATGGCAGGTGTCCCCGCCCGAGGCGCCGAGGCGCGAGACGGTGGGCTCGCCCGTGCCGGCGGCGGCGGTCATCTCGGCGGCGCGGCGCACGGCCGCGGCGAGGTCCACGCCGCGCGCCGCGCGGCCATCGGGGTTGCCGGGGCGCAGCTCCATCGAAGCCTCGGCGCCGATGAGCTTGCGGCGCTCGGCCGTGTAGGCGTCCGACAACAGCGCGGCCATGGGCACGTCCACGAAGGCGGGGTCGCCGTAGAAGCCCTCGCGGTCGGCGAAGGCAAGCTTCATGGCCTCGGCGACGCTGTGCACGAACTCGGCGCCGACAGGGTCCATGGCGGCCAGGTCGAAGCCGTCCAGCAGGGCGAGCGTCTGCAGCATGGCCGGGCCCTGGCTCCAGGGGCCGCACTTGAGCACGGTATGGCCGCGGAAGTCGCGCGTGGTGGGCGCCTCGATGCCCGCGCGCCAGTTCGCCATGTCCTGGCCGGTCAGCACGCCGGCATGGCGGGTGCCCGAGGTGTCCATGGCCGGTGTGCGGACGAAGCGGTCGATGGCCTCGGCCACGAAGCCGCCATACCAGGCGGCGCGCGCGGCCTCGATCTCCTGCTCGCGGGTGCGGCCGGGCGCCTCGGCCTCGCGCAGCAGGCGGGTGTAGGTCTCGGCCAGCACGGGGTTGGCCCAGAGCTTGCCGGCCTGCGGCCCGCCGTGGCGCGGGGGGTGGGCGGCGGAGGTGGTCCATTCCGCCTCGAAGAGCGGCTTCACCGTGGCAAGCGTCTGGATCACCCGCGCAACCATGTGCGCGCCGCGCGCGGCATAGCTGATGGCGTATTCCAGCACGTCGCGCAGGCGCCAGGTGCCGTGTTCCAGCAGCATGCGCGCCCAGGCGTCGAAGGCGCCCGGCACAGGTGCCGCGAGGAATCCTGTGCCCGGCATGATGGTCTGGCCCAGCTGGTCGCGCACCAGCGCCACCGTCAGCCCGGCCGGTGCCGGCCCCTGGCCGCAGATCACCTGCTGGGCGCCCAGCCTGGCGCTGTGCAGGATGATGGGGCAGTCGCCGCCCGGGCCGTTCAGGTGCGGCTCCACGATCTGGAGGGTGAAGCCCGCGGCTGCGGCGGCGTCGAAGGCGTTGCCTCCGCGCTCCAGAACGCTCATGCCGACCTGCGACGCGATCCAGTGGGTGGAGGCGACGGCCCCGAAGGTGGCGGCGATTTCCGGTCGGGTGGTGAACATGGCTGGCCTCCTTGGCTTCAAGGCGATAGGGGACCGGCGGCGTGCGGTTCGTCAATCCAGGGGATGCGACGCGATGTGGGTGGCGGTGGTCGGGCCTTCTGGGGCGGGCAAGGACACCTTGCTGGGTGCCGTGCGGCTTGCGCTCGAGGGGGATGGGCGTTTCCACTTCGCGCGCCGCGTGATCTCCCGCCCGGAGGGCGTAGGGGAGGAGGCGCATGAGGCGATGCCCGCCGAGGGGTTCGCCACGACCGACCTCGTCGTCGCCTGGCAGGCGCACGGGCTGCACTACGGGATTCGCCGCTGCGAGACCCAGCGCGCCCCGGTGACGGTGATGAGCCTCTCACGTGCCGTGCTGGCGGAGGTGGCGTCGCGCACGCCGCTGACGGTCATCGAGGTCACGGCGCCGCCCGGCTTGCTGGCCGCGCGGCTGGCCGCCCGCGGGCGGGAAGGGGGGGCCGAGATCGCCGCCCGCCTCGCGCGCGAAATTCCCTTGCCGCCCGGACTTGCGCGGCTCCGCGTGGTCAATGACGGCACGGTGAAACAGGGTGCGGCACGGCTCCTGGCGGCGTTGGAGGCTTGCGTTCCGACGGGAAATCCGCGATGACCCGCGCGCCGGCGGAAGGGTTCCGCCGGTAATCCACACGCGGCGCCCCTTCCAGACTGGTGTTTCACCACGGGGCAGGGTCCGGTCCTGGCGCATGCCGGGAACTGCGCCGCGGAGGCTCAACCGGACTTACCAGGAAGGATATCGCCATGGCGATGCCAGAAGTTTCCCTGCGCCAACTGCTCGAAGCGGGCGTGCATTTCGGCCACCACACGCGGCGCTGGAACCCGCGCATGGCGCCCTACATCTTCGGCGTGCGCAACCAGGTCCACATCCTGGACCTGCAGCAGACCGTGCCGATGCTGGAGCGCGCGCTGCGCGTGGTGCGTGACACGGTGGCCGGCGGCGGCCGCGTGCTGTTCGTGGGCACCAAGAAGAGTGCGGCCGAATATGTGGCCGAAGCCTCCACGCGCTGCGGCCAGTATTATGTGAATCACCGCTGGCTGGGCGGCATGCTCACCAACTGGAAGACCATCACGGGCAGCATCAAGCGCCTGAAGGAACTGGACCAGCGCCTGTCCGGCGACATCCAGGGTCTCACCAAGAAGGAGATCCTGATGCTGACCCGCGACAAGGAGAAGCTGGACCGCGCCCTCGGCGGCATCCGCGAGATGGGCGGCCTGCCCGACCTCATCTTCGTGATCGACGTGGTGAAGGAGAAGCTTGCCATCGAGGAAGCCAATACGCTCGGCATCCCGGTCGTGGGCGTGGTGGACAGCAACGCGGACCCCGTCGGCGTGACCTATCCCATCCCGGGCAATGATGACGCCATCCGCGCCATCAACCTCTACTGCGACCTGGTGGCGGGTGCGGTGTTCGACGGCATCTCGGCCGAGATGCAGGCCTCGGGCGCCGACATGGGCGCCATGGCCGCGCCGATGCCGGAAGAGGCGCTTCCGGTCGAGGAAGCCCCGGCCGCCCAGGCCTGAGCCAGCAGGACAAGGAAGACACTCATGGCTGAAATCACCGCCGCGATGGTGCGGGAACTGCGCGACGCCACCGGCGCCGGCATGATGGATTGCAAGAAGGCCCTGGTCGAGGCGGACGGC
>JBHYDO010000233.1:0-7568 GCA_051860645.1 Roseococcus sp. | reverse complement strand
CCCCCCGAACCTTCCCCCTCAGATGCCGCCCTGGCCGCCCTGCGCGCCGAGATCGACGCGGCGGATGATGCGCTCCACGCGCTGCTGATGCGCCGGGCGGAGGTCGTGCAGCGGCTCGCCCGCAGCGCGGCGAAGCCCGAAGGGACGGTGCTGCGCCCGGGGCGCGAGGCCCGCATCCTCCGCCGCCTGCTCGGCAACCACGGCGGCGCCATGCCGCGCGCGACGCTCGTGCAGGTCTGGCGGGAAATCTTCGCCGGCTCCATCGCGCAGCAGGCCAGTTTCTCCGTGGCCCTGCCGGCCGACCCGCTGCTGGCGCGGCTTGCTGCCTCGCATTTCGGTGCCGCCACCCCCCTGCGCCAGCATCCCTCAGCGGCGACGGCGCTGGCCGCGCTGGGCCAGCGCGAGGCCGCGGTGGCCGTGCTGCCCTGGCCGCGCGAAAGCGACAACGAGGCGGAAAGCTGGTGGATGCGCCTGGACGCGCAGCACCTGTCCATCATCGCCCGGCTGCCCTTCCTGAGCGAGCGGGAGCCGCCTGCCGAGGCGGCCGTGGTGGCCCTCTACCCGGCCGATCCTTCCGGTCATGACGCGACGCTGGTCCGTGTGGAACTGCCGGGCACGCCCGATCGCGCTTCGGTCGCTGCCATGTTCCCCTCCGGCCGCGTGGTCATCCTGCGGCGGGAGGGCACGCACACCCGCGCCCTGATCGAGACCGACGGCCCCGTGCCGGCCGATGCCGCCGTGCTCGGCCGCTACGCCATCCCTGAACGAGGAGCGCCCTCCGCGTGAACGCACTTCTCCCCCGCCCGTCCATCCTGACCATCGAACCCTATGTGGGGGGCGAGTCGAAGATCCCGGGCGTGAACCGGGTCATCAAACTCTCCTCCAATGAGGGGCCGTTCGGCCCGCCGCAATCCGCGCAGGAGGCCATCATCGCCTCGGCGCGCGAGGCGCACCGCTACCCGGATGGCGGCGCGACCAGGCTGCGCGAGGCCATCGGCGCGCGCTTTGGTTTGGACCCCGCCCGCATCGTCTGCGGCAATGGGTCGGACGAGCTGATCGGCTACCTCATCCTGGCCTATGGCGGCGAGGGGACCGAACTGGTCATGCCCGCCCATGGCTTCGTGATGTACGACCTGACCGGCCGCTACGCCGGCTGCCGCGTCATCAAGGTGCCCGAGCGGGATTTGATGGCCGATGTGGACGGGCTGCTGGCCGCGGTCGGGCCGCGCACCAAGCTCGTGTGCCTCGTGAACCCCAACAACCCGACTGGCGCGCTGCTGCCGCGCTCGGAGGTGCAGCGCCTGCGCGCGGGCCTGCGGGACGACATCCTGCTGATCCTGGACGCGGCCTATGCCGAATACGTGACCGACCCGGACTACGACCCCGGCAATGCGCTGGTGGACGCCTCCGGCAACACGGTCATGACGCGCACCTTCAGCAAGATCTTCGGGCTGGGCGGGTTGCGGCTGGGCTGGGCCTATATGCCGCCCGTCGTGGCCGATGTGCTGGCGCGCATCCGCGGGCCGTTTAACGTGAACTCGGCCGCCATGGCGGCGGGCATCGCGGCGGTGTCCGAGCCCGGCTGGATCGAGCGCAGCGTGGCCCACAATCTGGAGTGGCGGGAGAAGATGTCGAAGGCGTTGCGTGCGCTCGGCATCAAGGTCTGGCCGAGCGCCTGCAACTTCATCCTGGCCGATTTCGGCAGCGCCGAGCGCGCCAAGGCGGCGGATGCATCGCTGCGCGCGCGCGGCATCATCGTGCGCGCCGTGGGTGGCTATGCCCTGCCGACCTGCCTGCGCATTACCATCGGCACAGCCGAGGAATGCACCATGGTGATGGAAGGCCTCACCGCCTTCATGCAGAATGGCGGTTGAACCCGTCTTCCAGCGGCTCTGCCTGATCGGCGCGGGATTGATCGGCGGCTCCATCGCCCGGCGCAACCAAGAGGGCCGCGCACTGGCGGCCGAGGTAGTCGTCACCGCCCGCAGCCCCGAAACCCGCGACCGCGTGCGCGAACTGGGCTTCGCCGACCGCGTGGTGGACAGCGCGGCCGAGGCTGTCCGAGGCGCGGACGCCGTCATCCTCTGCGTGCCGGTGGGCGCCTATGCGGCGGTGATGGCCGAGATCGCACCGCATCTCGCGCCGGGTGCGATCCTCTCCGATGTGGGTTCCACCAAGGGCTCGGTGATCCGCGACCTGTCGCCGCTGTTGCCATCTGGCGTCTACCTGGTGCCGGCGCACCCGATGGCCGGCACGGAGTATTCCGGCCCCGATTCCGGCTTCGCGACGCTGTTCGACGGTCGCTACGTCATCCTGACCCCCACCGAGGCGACGGACCCCGAGGCCCTGGCACGCATTCGCGAGTTCTGGGGCCGCTGCGGCTCGACCGTCGAGACGATGGACCCGGTCACGCATGACAAGGTGGTGGCCATCGTCTCGCATCTGCCGCACCTCATCGCATTCACCATCTGCGGGACGGCCGATGACCTCAGCGAGGAGACGCGCGAGAGCGTGCTGAAATTCGCCGCCTCCGGCTTCCGGGATTTCACGCGCATCGCGTCTTCGGATGTGGCGATGTGGCGTGACGTGTTCCTGAACAACCGCGAGGCGGTGCTGGAAATGCTGGCCCGCTTCACCGAGGACGCCCAGGCCTTCGGCCGCGCCATCCGCTGGGGCGAGGAGGGGTTCATCGAGGACCGCATCCGCCGCGGGCGGAAAATCCGCAGCAGCCTGATCGAACGCAAGCAGGCCTGAACTGCAAAGGCTGCTCATCCTCGACATCGAGACCCTGCCCGACCTCGATGCCGGGCGGGCCCTGCTGAACCTGGCCCATGCGCCCGATGCGGAGGTGCGGGTGGCGTTGGGCGCCCACTACGCCCGTGCGGGCGATGCGCCCGAGACCGCCTTCCTCAAGGCGCCCCTGCACCGGCTGTGCTGCCTTGGCCTGTTGCGCGCCGATCGGCCGAGCCCGGACGACGCCTGGCGTGTCACCTGGATCCGCGCCGCCACCCTGGCCGAGCACGGCGAGGCGGAACTGCTGGCCCGCTTCGACCGCGCCTTGCAATCCGGCCCTTTGCTGGTGGGCTTCAATACCTCCGGCTTCGACATCCCCGTCCTGCGCTATCGCGCCATGGCCCTGGGCGTGCCGCTGCCCAACCTGCACGGCGCGGCCGGTGCAGACTACTTGCACCGCTTCGGCCGAGCACACCTTGACTTGATGGACCGGCTCTCGGGCTTCCGCGCCGCGCCGGCGCCCAGCCTTGCGGAGTGCTGTGCCTTGCTGGGCCTGCCGCTGAAGGCGGAGATGGACGGGGAGCGCGTGGAGGCGCTGTGGGCGGCCGGTGACAGCGCGCGCATCGCCTCCTATTGCCGCGCCGATGTGGCGGCCACCTGGCTCGTGCTGCTGCGCTGGTGGGTGGCGACGGGAGCGCTGCCGGCCGAACAGGGCCGCGATGCCTGCCGCGCCTTTGCCGAGGCCGCAGGGGCCGGTGAATTCGGCGAGGGCCTTGCTCCCCACGCGGCGGCCGCCCAGTTGTTGAGCGAGCCCTGAGGCCACGCCGTCACACCAGCAGCAGTCCCGGCTCCCGCAGCTCGCGCAGCAGCTTGCGGCGCATGGCCTCGGCGAAGTCGGCGTAGTCCTGGCAGGGCATGGCGAAGGCGCCCGGGCCGCCAATCACCTCCGCCGCATAGTGCTCCAGCAGGTCCGGTTCTTCGTTGAGCACGGCGAGGCCGTTGAGGGTCACGCCGGCGGCCACGCCCAGATCGCGCACCGGCCCGGATGGGCGGCCTCGGTTGGTGCGGCCGTCACCCGAGACATCCACCAGCGCGCGCGTGGCATCGGCCGGACAGCGGGCGAGCAGCGCGAGGGCCGCGACCATGCCCTCCCCAAGGGCCGTGGCGCCGGGGCGGGGGAGGCGGGGAGCTCCTTCGAGATGGCCGGCGAAGGCTTCGGCGCTCGCGGCGTCGGCGATGCGTGTCCAGGACGCGGCGATGTCGGCCGTTTCGGACCAGAACAGCGCTGCCAGCGCCACGGCGCCTCGGGGGCCGCCCGTCGCGGCGGCCAGCACGTGATCGTCGCGGAAGGCTGCGGCGAGCCCACCCACTATCAGGGCGAACTCCTGGAAGTCGACGCTGGCAGAGACGTCCACGGCCAACACAAGCGCCACGTCAACGGGTTGCATCCCAGCCGCCTTCTGCCTGCCCGCCTCAGGTCGGGCTGAACACCTCGAGCGAATCGCCCACTGCCACGCGACCCCCCTCCAGCACTTCCGCCTGCACGCCCAGGTCCGCATGGCCGAAATGCTCGCGCAGCACGCGGGGCGGCTTGGCGTCGCGCTCGGCGGTCTCCGGGTTCACCTCGGTGGCCGGGCAGCGGACGATGCGCTTCCACACGCGCAGCCGGGCCGTGCCGAGTTGGATTTCCTGACCCAGCAGGTCGAAATCGCCCCATTCCACCCCGCCCGAGACGTAGATGTTGGCGCGGAACCGCAGCGGGTCGAGGTGCATGCCGTGCGCACGTTCCAGCGCGGCCAGGCTCGCCAGCGAGATGATGGAGACGGATTTCTGCGGGATATCCGTAAAATTGTAGCCCGGGGCCTGGGCGAGGCGCAGGCGGCCGCGGGCCTCCTCGCCCATGAATGCCGTGATGAAGTCCTCAAGCCGCGTGCGGCCTTCGGCGGTGCCGAGATCCATGACGAGAGGTGCACCCTCCGGCAGCCGAATGACGAGTTGCGCGGTCTTGGGATCATAGGCCGTGTGCAGCTTCGCGATGCGCGCATTGGCCGCGAGGCAGGCGAAGTTCGTCTTGCGCATCCAGACCGGGGCGGAGGGGTCGAAGGGCGAGTCCCCCTGCGCCAGCGCATAGACGCGGTCATGCGGCAGGCATTCGCCCGGGCTGAGCGCCACATCCTCGAGGGCCTCCGGCGAGAAACCCTTCACGGGGTAGCGGTAGATGTGTTCGACGCGCATGGCTTCCTCACCGATTCCTCTTGAAGTCACCGTGGCACTGTTATCACACTCCGAATGACCGCGTCGCCCAATCGGGGGCGCGGGAACGCAGTCGCCTCATGGAGGGACAGGAATGGACATCGAGAAGTTTACAGAGCGCGCCCGTGGGTTCATCCAGGCCGCCCAGACCATCGCAATCCGCGAATATCACCAGCGGCTGACGCCCGAGCATCTGCTCAAGGCGCTGCTCGATGACGAGCAGGGCGCGGCCGCGGGGCTGATCGGTGCCGCGGGCGGCGATGCGGCGGCGGCAAGGATCTCGGTGGAGGCCGCGCTTCAGAAGCTTCCCTCCGTGCAGGGCGGAGGGGCTGGCCAGCCGAACGCCTCCACCGAATTCGTGCGCGCGCTGGACGCGGCCCAGCAATCAGCCACCAAGGCCGGCGACAGCTATGTGGCGCAGGACCGCATGCTCTTGGGCCTCGCGCTGTCGGGCGGCGCGGCGGGGGACGCGCTGACGGCCGCGCGCGTAACCGTGCCGGCGCTGGAGGAGGCCATTGCCAGGTTGCGCAAGGGCCGCCGCGTGGACGCGCCCAACGCCGAGGAGAGCTTCGAGGCACTGAAGAAGTATTCGCGCGACATCACCGAGGCCGCGCGCAACGGCAAGCTCGACCCCGTCATCGGCCGCGACGAGGAAATCCGCCGCACCATCCAGGTGCTGGCGCGGCGCACCAAGAACAACCCGGTGCTGATCGGCGAGCCTGGCGTGGGCAAGACCGCCATCGTGGAGGGCCTCGCGCTGCGGGTGGCGAAGGGTGACGTGCCCGAAGCGCTGAAGCAGAAGCGCGTCATGTCGCTCGACCTCGGCGCCATGGTGGCCGGTGCGAAGTATCGCGGCGAGTTCGAGGAGCGACTGAAAGGCGTGCTAAAGGAGGTGGAAGCCGCCGAGGGCCAGGTCATCCTGTTCATCGACGAGCTGCACACGCTGGTGGGCGCGGGCAAGGCGGATGGCGCGATGGATGCGTCCAACCTGCTGAAGCCGGCCTTGGCGCGGGGCGAGCTGCATTGCATCGGTGCCACGACACTGGCGGAATTCCGCAAGCACATCGAGAAGGATGCGGCGCTTGCGCGGCGCTTCCAGCCGGTGTTCGTGGGTGAGCCGACGGTGGAGGACACGATCAGCATCCTCCGAGGCATCCGCGAGAAGTATGAGCTGCACCACGGCGTGCGCATCGCCGACTCGGCGCTGGTGGCGGCGGCCACGTTGTCCAACCGCTACATCACGGACCGCTTCCTGCCCGACAAGGCGATTGACCTTGTGGACGAGGCGGCCTCGCGGCTGCGCATGATGGTGGACAGCAAGCCCGAGGAGCTGGACGAGCTGGACCGCCGCCTGCTGCAGCTCAAGATCGAGCGGGAGGCGCTGAAGCGCGAGGATGACGACGCGTCCCGCGACCGCCTGGCCAAGCTAGAGCGGGAGCTGGCCGAGCTTGAGGAGCGCTCCAGCGCGATGACTGCCGCCTGGGAGGCCGAGAAGGGCCTTGTGGTGGAGAGCCAGAAGCTCAAGGAGCAACTGGACGCCGCCCGCACCGAGCAAGAGCTGGCGGAGCGCCGTGGTGACCTGAACAAGGCGGCGGAGCTGCGCTACGGCACCATTCCCACCCTGGAGAAGAAGCTGGCGGAGGGGAGCGGTGGCGGCGCCAAGCTCGTGGACCAAGCGGTGACCGAGGAGGGCATCGCCGGCGTGGTCAGTCGCTGGACCGGCATTCCCGTGGAGAAGATGCTGGAGGGCGAGCGTGCCAAGCTGCTGCGCATGGAGGATGCGTTGCGCCGCCGGGTGGTCGGGCAGGAGGAAGCGCTGGAGGCGGTCTCCAAGGCCGTGCGGCGGGCCCGTGCAGGGCTGCAGGACCCCAATCGGCCCATCGGCAGCTTCCTGTTTCTGGGCCCCACCGGCGTCGGCAAGACCGAGCTCGTGAAGGCCGTGGCGTCGTTCCTGTTCGACGATGACAGGGCGATGACGCGCATCGACATGAGCGAGTTCATGGAGAAGCACGCCGTGTCACGCCTGATCGGCGCCCCACCAGGCTATGTGGGCTATGAGGAGGGGGGGACGCTGACCGAGGCAATTCGGCGGCGGCCTTACCAAGTGATCCTCTTCGACGAGGTCGAGAAAGCGCATGAGGATGTGTTCAACATCCTGTTGCAGGTGCTGGATGACGGGCGGTTGACCGACGGCCAGGGGCGAACGGTGGATTTCCGTAACTGTATCATCGTGTTGACCAGCAATCTCGGGGCCCAGGCAATCGCGGAATTGCCGGATCTTGCTGATGTTGAACAGGCGAGGCCGGCGGTGATGCGGGCGGTGCGGGATCGGTTCCGGCCGGAGTTCCTAAATCGCCTGGACGAGATCGTCCTGTTCCGGCGGCTGGCGCGCGAGGACATGGGTGTGATTGTGGACATCCAGTTGGAGCGCCTGCGTGCCCTTCTGGACGACCGCAAGATCGGGCTGGTGCTGGACCACGCCGCGCGAGATTGGCTGGGCGAAGCGGGCTACGATCCAGTCTATGGGGCGCGACCGCTGAAGCGTGTCATCCAACGGAATTTGCAGGATAAACTGGCAGGCC
>JBHYDO010000232.1:0-7584 GCA_051860645.1 Roseococcus sp. | reverse complement strand
GCGTGAGGGCGCGCGGCTCGGCGCCCTGCCCGTGGCGGGACTGCTGGAAGGCCGCGCGCGCGGGCAGGAGATGGCCAGCAGGCTGCGCGGCGCCGTGCCGGTCTTCCTCGGCTGCGGCTGTCGCGTGCTGGCCGAATACACCTCGGAAGCCGCCGGCCTGGCCGCCAACCTGACGGGCGCCACCAGCATGGCGGCCTTCTCCTCCACGCTCGACCAGGCGCGTCTGCGCATCACCCTGGCGCAGGAGCAGATGGGCCGTCAGGGCTGCCGCTGACCCACGCCCTGCCAATAAGGGATCAGCGCGAACACCCAGTAGCCGGCCAGCGTCACCGCGCCATGCGGCGTCCAGAAATCGGCCAGCCATAGCGGCAAATCCCAGCCGCGCAGCAGCATGCCCAGCGTGAATTCCAGCAGCAGCAGCAGCACCAGCGCGGCGAAGCCCAGCCGCAGCCGGCCGATGCCCCGCGGCACGCCCCGCATCACCCGCGGCGAGAGCCACCAGCACAGCCCCAGCAGCACCGGCAATTCCACCAGCAGCGCGCCGACACGCCCCAGCGCCGGCGCCAGCAACAGCTCGCGCACTGGCCCCAGCACGAAGCCGATGCCGAAGGCCAGCAGCACGTAGAGGCAGGCGGCCTGCAGTTCCCGACTCATCGCACCCGCAGCTGCGCCGCCGCGGTGCCGCCCTCCGCGTCCAGGACGGTGATGCGATAGAAGCCAGGCCCGGGCGGTTGCCAGCCCACCTCGCGCCGCGCGCGGTCGTGGGCCAGGGGCGCGCCATCCACCAGGAAGGTCAGCGGGCGCTGGCCGCCGGCGGCGCGGAGCACCACGCGCCCGGCCTCGGGCAGGGTGGCGCCGGGCGGGGGAAACAGCAGGCGGAGCGGGTCGGTGCGCAGCGCCGCCACGGCGGGTACGGGCGCGCGCAAGGGCCAGGGTTGCAGCGGGGCGGCGGGCAGGCGGGCGAAGACCTGGGCCAGCAGGGGCAGGGCCAGGCGCGCACCGGTGGCACCCGGCATGGGCGTGCCATCGGGCCGGCCCACCCAGACGCCCACCACATGCCGCCCATCCAGCCCCATGGCCCAGGCGTCGCGCCCGCCCCAGCTCGTGCCGGTCTTCCAGGCCACGCCGGACGGCCCGCCCCCGGGGAAGGGCAGCACCAGCAGGCGTGTGGCGGTGGCGGCGGCGCGCGGCTCGATCACGCCTGCACCGCCGCGCCCCAGCATGGCATAGAGCCCCACCATCTCGCGCAGCGTGACGCCCACGCCGCCCAGCGCCAGCGGCAGCGCCGGCTCGGCACCCGGCGGCAGGCGCGGCAGCGCGCCGCCGGCCTTCATGACGGTGACGAGGCGCAGCGGGCCGACCTCATGAAGCAGCGCCACGGCGGGCTGGTTCAGGCTTTGCCGCAGCGCGTCGGCCACGCGCAGGCGGCCCTGGAATTCGCGGTCGAAGTTCTCCGGGGCGTAGTTGCCGAAGCGGCGGGGCAAGTCTTCCAGCAGCGTCTCGGGACGGACCACCCCGGCCTCGAAGGCCAGCGCATAGACCAGCGGCTTCAGCGCCGACCCTGGCGAGCGCACGGTGCGCGTGAGGTCCAGCGCGCCCGCCCGCGCCTCGTCCATCCAGGCGCCGCCATGAGCCGCGCGGATTTCGCCGCTGGAGAGGTCCGCGACCAGCAGCGCCAGCGACACGCGCGCCGGCAGGCCATGCAGCGCGCGGGCGGCCAGCGCCTCGATGGAGCGCTGCAGGTCCAGGTCAAGCGTGGCCGGCGCATCCCCTCGCGTGAAATGCGGCGCGTGGCGCGGCAGGGGGTGGCGGCGGTGCGGCACCTCGCCCGCCAGGGCGATTTCGGCCGCCGAGGCCACGCCGCGCGCGCGGGCCAGCAGCACGGCATCGCGCGCCGTGCGGGCGGCCTCGGGGTGGCGGTCCGGCCGTGTGGCCTCGGGCCGGCGGGCAAGCGCCACCAACAGTGCGGATTCCCCCGGGTCCAACGCCGACAGCGGCCGCCCGAACCAGGCCAAGGCGCCCGCCCGCAGCCCCTCGATGTTGCCGCCCTGCGGCGCGAGCGTCAGCCAGATGTCCAGCACGCCCTCGCGCCCGAAGCGCCATTGCAGTTGCAGCGCGCGGGCCACCTCGATGGCCTTGCTGCGCAGGGTGCGCGGCCGCGGTTCCAGCAGCCGGGCGGCCTGCATGGCGAGCGTGGAGCCGCCCGAGACCACCCGCCCCGTCCGCGCCCATTGCGCCGCGGCGCGCGCCAGCGCCAGCGGGTCCACGCCGGGGTGGTGGTGGAAGCGGCCATCCTCGGCCGCGATGAGCATGTCGATCAGGTGCGGCGGCGCATCCGCGGCACGGGTGTGCATGCGCCACACGCCCCCGGGCGCGGGCCAGACCTACAGCAGGCGGCCATCGCGTGCCGGCACTTCGCGCGCGCGGAGTTCGTAGCGCGTGATGTCAGGCGGCAGGGCGCGGTCCAGAGCCCAGGCCGCGCCCGCCACCAGGGCGCAGGCGGCCAGCAGGCGGGCGGACCAGCGCCCCATCACATCACGCAGGCTCGGCGTTGCGGCCCGCCACCATCTTCTGGAAGCCGGGGCGCGCCTGGCAGGCGGCCAGCCAGGCCTTCACGCGCGGCGCCGCCTCGAACAGCTCGGGCACGGGCTGCGCGTAGCGGATCACTTCCGCCATGTTCAGGTCGGCCACGGTGAAGCGGCCGCCGACGAGGAAGCCCGTCTCGGCCAGGGCCGCGTCGAGCACCGCGAAGGGGCGCGCGAGCGCCGCCACGGCCTCGGCCAGCCGCGCCGGGTCGCGCGCCGCCTCGGGGTACATCACCTTGTGGTACAGGATCTGGATCGTATGGATCTCGGCCTCGGTCATGGCCCAGATGGCCCATTGCGTCATCAGCGCGTCCTCGCTGAGGTCGCGCGGGGCCAGGTCGCCGCCGAACTTCTTCGCCATGAACAGGTTGATGGCCAGCGATTCCGCCAGCACCAGCCCGTCCATCTCCATCGCCGGGATCAGCCCGTTCGGGTTCACCTTCAGGAACTCGGGCGACTTCGTGTTGATCTGCGCGCCCGGCGCCAGGGGGTCCGGCAGGCGCCCGGCCTGGATGACGGGGACGTGGTTGAACTCCACCCCCAGCTCATAGGCCAGCCAGATGTTGCGCGAGGCGCGCGAGCGGAAGACACCGTAGATGGTCAGCATGGGGAGGTTCTCCTGATCGCGCGATGCTCCGCACGGGCGGGCCCGCGCGTCAACAGGGGGGCGCGTCAACCGGAGGCGTGATTTCACTTGGGCGGGGCGGCGGTTCAGGCGCAACCTTCGCACGCCGAGCCGGAGACGCCCCATGCCCAAAGCCCCCGCCTGGATGACCAAGCTGCCCCGCCCCGCCCTGATGGCGATCGGCGATTCGCTCATCAACGGCATGCGCGCCTACAGCGTGACCGACCAGATGGCGAAGACCTCCACCCCCGCGCGGCTGGGCGCCAGCCTCAGGCAGTCCGACGGCTTCGCTCCCTTCCGCCCGGCCGACTACCCCGAGCCCCTGCTGTTCGACCTGGAGGCGCTGGCCGCCCAGGCGCGCCTCCTCAAGCCGCTGCTGACCGTACTGCTGGACCAGTTGGACGACATCCATGACAACGCCGTGCGCTGGGTGACGCAGGCGCATGGCCCCGCCGCCGCACCCGCCTTCGACAACCTCGGCCTCTCGGGCGCCGTCATCGCCGACGTCTTCGACGTGACGCTGGGCGAGCAGCATGACCGCCTGGCGGCCATGCGCCCCGTGATCGAGAAGACCTCACTGCTCACCCGCTGGAAGGGCGCCCTGCCCGATGGCACGGCCTGGGGGCTGGGCGATGTGCACCTCGCGCTGAACCAGCGGCACCTGATGGATCCCGCGGGGCTGGGCGGGCTGGACGGCTTCACCATGCTGGACATCGTCGCCGCCCGGAAGCCGCGCGTGCTGATGGTGGGGCTGGGGCCCAACCATGGCCTCATCACCATCACGGCCGCGGGCGCGCATGACGCCGGCCTCGATGGCCTGCGCGCCTATGCCGCCGACTGGCCGCGCTGTGCCAAGCGGCTCGCGAAGCTGGACGGGGTGGAGGTGGTGATCATCGGCCTCATGCCACGGCCGAGCCAGGTGCCCAACCTGATGCCCTACAACCGCGAGCACGAGGGCTGGGCGGAGGACATGCCGGAGACGCCCGGCGCCTATTACCCGCACTACGTCTCGGCGCTGTCGGTGCCGCCGCTCGGCTTCGGCGCGAGCTACACGGGGAGCCTGGTGAAGCACCTGGACGACGAGGTGGAGGCGGTGCGGCAATCCGTCATCAAGTCGAGCCGCGCCGCCTTCAAGGGCAGCGGCAAGACGCTGCTGTTCATGGACTATGCCGAGATCATCGGCGCGCATGACCACAAGCACCTGCGCGGCAAGCTGTTCGGCCCGAAGCCCGGCCTGCTGCGGCAGGGCTATTGCAACCGCCCGCTGGGCGACCTCGGGCGCTTCGCCGGCCGCAACCTGCGGGGTGGCATCTGCAGCCTGGACAACCACCACCCCACCGCGATGGCCTATGCGCACATCGCCGAGACGGTGCGGCTTTCCCTGCCGCCCGAAATCGCCTCCAAGCCCATCCGGGTGAGCGACGAGGACGACCCCACCCTGACCGACCCGCCCAGCTGGGCCATCGGCTTCCTGCAGACCCTGCGCCCCATCGCGCCCGACGACATGGCCACGGGCGCGGTGGCCCAGGCGGGCGCGGAGAACAATTTCTGCGACGTCTTCCTGGGGCGGGGGCAGTTGCGGGTTTAAAGCCCGGTCCGCGCCGCCTACCGCAGCTCCTCATCGGGCAGCACGCCATAGATCTCTGCGCGCCGCACATAGCCGCGGCGATTCTGCACCTGCACCTCGCACCATTCGCTGCCGGCCTCGCAACTGCGCAGCCGGCCGATGACGCCGGGCTGCAGGCGGGCGACGGCGGCGGCATCCTCCTCGCCGCGCCGGCGCAGGATCACCTCGCCCGGGGGGGCGCCGCCGCGGCCCTGGCCGGCGCCGGCCGGGCTGGCGCCCTCGGCCCCGGGTCCGCGCGGCGCCCGGACGATGAAGGTGCGCCGGCCGGGCCGCAGCGTGGAGCCGGCCAGCCAGCCCTCGGTGCCGTCCGGATCACGGACGCGGCGCCACTCATCGTGCTCGCGCAGGATCATCACCGGCAGGTCGGCCCGCTGGTAGCGCCACTCCACCGGGAAGCGCAGCCCCGGCCCCACGCGCAGGTTCACCTGGTTGGAGGCCAGCGCCGAGAATCGGGGAAGCGGCAGGCCCGTGCTGGTGCCGATGCCGGGGGCGGGCCATTCGGGCGGCGGCGGTGCCGGGGGTGCCGGGGGCGCGGCCGGGGCGGCGCTGGCTCCAGCCGCCGCGGCCGCGGCCCCTGCCCCCCCGCCCACGGCAGCCGCCCGCCCGGCGCGCTGGGGCGGGCGCACCGCATTGGGCCGGGCCGGACCGGGCCGCTGCAGCGCGGGCGGTGGGCTGGTGGGCCGGGCGGCCGTCCCGCTGGGAGGGCGGGGCGGGCTGGGCCGTTGCGCGTTGGGCCGCTGGGGCGGGGCGGGCCGTGCCTCGCGCGGCGCGGCGGGACGGGGCGGCGTCGCCTGGGTGGGCGGGCGCGGCGCGGCAGCCTGCGGCGGGGCCGGCGGCGGCAGCGCGCCCGCGCCGCCCAGCGAGGATTGCGCCAGCAGAAGCGGCATGGGCCGCGCCTGCCCGGGTGCGGGTTCGGCGCGCCCCTGGCCCGCCCCCGAAACGAGGGCGACCAGGGCGACAAGGCGAAGGGCTGCGCGCATGCCCCTTCGATGCCAAGGCCGAGCGGTCCGGGTCAAGCCTCCCGCACTGCCGCACCGTGCAGCGCCTCGGCCAGGGCGCGCAGCCTGGGGCCGTCATGCAGGCGTTCGAGCCAGTGCGGCGGAATGCCGGAAAGCCCGTGCATCGCGCCCGCAAGCTGGCCCGTCACCGCCGCCACCGTGTCCGCGTCGTCGCCCAGGTTGGCGGCCATCAGCACCGCCTGCTCGAAATCCGGCGCGCGGGTGGCGCACCACAGCGCCGCCGTCAGCGTGTGCACCACATAGCCGGAGGAACGCAGCTGGCTCACCCGCAGCCCGCGCCAGCTTCCGCGCGCGATGGCCTGGATGCGCGGCGGCCATTCGCGCACGGGGCTGCCCTCCTCCGGGAAGGCAGCCTGGCCGGCGATGGCGCGGCACAGGATGTCCGAGAGCAGGGCGCAGGCCGCCACCGCCTCGGCCGCGCCATGGGTGGTGCGGCTCTGCCGCTCGGCCAATTCGCGCGCGCGGGCGGGGTCGGGCCAGTGGCGCAGCGCCACCGGCGCCAGCCGCATGATGGAGCCATTGCCCGCCGCCTCCGGCGCGGTATCGCCCGCGATGGGGTTGCCGGTGCGGGCGAAGCGGTCGAGCGCCGCGCGGGTGGTGAGGCCGATGTCGAAGCAGCGCCCGGTCGCGCTGTTCTCGCCCTCGTCCAGCCAGCGGCGGAATCGGCGCATCAGGTCCAGCTCGTCCAGGCTGGGGTCGGCGTGCAGGCTCTCGGCCAGGCACAGCGCCATGCTGGTGTCGTCGGTCCATTGGCCGGCGCGCAGGCGGAAGGGGCCGCCGCCCGCCATGTCGGTCACGGGGGGGAAGGTGCCGCGGGGCAGGAATTCCACCGTGGTGCCCACGGCGTCGCCCACGGCGAGGCCGAGGAAACAGCCCAGGGCACGGTCCTGCTGGGCGGCGGCGGTGGCGGGGTCTGGCGTGGTCATGGGCCACGCATCGCACGGGACGGCGCCAGACTCGGACGGAGCATGGCGGGCGCCCTCAAGGCCCGGCGTGGCGGCGCTGCAGGGCGGCGCCGAGGCTGGCCAGGCGCTCGCGCAGGGCGGCGGGTTCCAGCACCTCCACCGCCTCGCCCCAGGTGGCGAAATGGTAGGCCATCTCGTCCAGCCCGCCTGCCTCGAAGCGCAGGATCACGGCGCCGTCCGGCTGGGCCTCGAAGCGCTGGGTGGGGTGGAAGGCCCAGTTGCGCGCCTCGATGGCCGCGCTGCCGGTGAAGCGCAGCACGACCTGGTGCGGCGCCTCGCGCCAGACGCCGAAGCTCTGCGCGGCGAGCGCGGGCAGGGAGAAGCCGGGGCGCGGCGTGAAGGCCTCGTTCATCGCCTCGGCCGAGAGCACGCGATCGAGCCGCCACACGGCCGCATCGGGCTTGTCCACGCGGGCGGCCAGCAGATAGGGGCGCGTGCCGTAGAGCAGGCCGCAGGGCTCCACCACATGTTCCCGGATGGGGCCGCGATTGGGGCGGTAGGTGAGGCGGATGCGCCGGTTGGCGAGGATCGCCTCGCGCAGGGTCGCGATCAGGCGTTCGGGGACATGGACGCGCGGGCCGGGGCGCATGGCCAGCCCCTCGGCGGCGAGCATGGCCTCCACATCGGGTTCGGCACGTTGCAGGGCGCGGGCGTCCATGGCGGCGCGCAGCTTCTCGGCGGCGCCGCGCAGCAGCGCGGCGCGTTCCTCCAGCCCCTCGGCGGCGAGGCGGCGGGCGGCGAGGTCCATCTCCGCCGCCTCGGC
>JBHYDO010000231.1:0-7738 GCA_051860645.1 Roseococcus sp. | reverse complement strand
GGCCTGCCCCGCTGGATCGCCGGGCGCATCCGGCCCGAGGGCGAGGGCTATTCCTGCATCAACCCCGAGGTGGCGACCGACATCGAGGCGATGCCCCTGCTGGAGGCCATCTGGCCGCTGACCGAGGGGCTGAAGCGCGGCCACCTGGCGCCGGCCCTGCGCGCCGCCCTCGCTTTGCTGCCCGACCTGCCCGAATGGCACGACACCCCCCTGCTCGCGCGCGAGAAATGGCCCGGCTTCGCCGCCGCCCTGCGCGCCCTGCATTTGCCCGATCAGCGCCCCGGCGCCGCCCCTTGGGAGCGCCTGGCCTATGACGAGGTGCTGGCCGACCAACTCGCGCTCGCCCTGCTGCGCCGCCGCAACCGCGCCGTGCCGGGCCGCGCCCTGGTGGGCGACGGCACCCTCCGCGCCGAGGCCCTGGCGCGCTTCGGCCACGCCCCCACCCCCGCCCAGGCCATGGCGCTGGCCGAGATCGGCGCCGACCTGGCCGCCCCCCACCGCATGCTGCGCCTGCTGCAGGGCGATGTCGGCTCGGGCAAGACGCTGGTGGCGGTGCTGGCCATGCTCCAGGCCGTCGAGGCCGGCGCCCAGGCCGCGCTGATGGCGCCCACCGAAATCCTGGCGCGGCAGCATCTGCGCACGCTGTCTGCCCTCTGCCCCGTGCCCGTGGCGCTGCTGGCCGGCAGCGTGAAGGGCGCCGAGCGGCGGCGGGTGCTGGCGGGCTTCGCGGATGGCTCCATCCCGCTGGCCGTCGGCACCCATGCACTATTCCAGGAGGGGGTGGAGTTCCACGATCTGGGCCTCGCCGTGGTGGACGAGCAGCACCGCTTCGGCGTGGCCCAGCGCCTGGAACTGGCCGCCAAGGGCCAGCAGGCGGACATGCTGGTGATGACCGCCACCCCCATCCCGCGCACCCTGCAACTCACCCTCTGGGGCGAGATGCAGGTCTCCCGCATCGCGGAAAAGCCGCGCGGGCGGCAGCCCATTGCCACGCGCGTGGTCAGCGGCGCCCGCCTGCCCGAGATCATCGAGCGCATGGAGGCCGCCCTGGCGCGGGGCGAGCGCGCCTATTGGGTGGTCCGCGCCATCACCGGCGGCGAGCATGACGACAGCATCGCCGCCGAGACCCGCTTCGCCGAACTCAGCGAACGCTTCCCCGGCCGGGTGGGCTTGGCGCATGGCGAACTCGACATGCCGCTGCGCGAATCGGCCCTGGCGGATTTCGCCGCCGGCCGCACCCAGATCCTGGTGGCGACCACCGTCATCGAGGTGGGCGTGGACGTGCCGGAAGCGACCATTATCCTCATCGAGCAGGCCGAGCGCTTCGGCCTTTCCGCCCTGCACCAGCTGCGCGGGCGGGTGGGGCGGGGCGCGCGCGCCTCCTCCTGCCTGCTGGTCCATTCCGAGTCCTTGTCGGAACGGGAAAAGGAACGCCTCCTCATCCTGCGCGACACCGAGGACGGCTTCCTCATCGCCGAGGAGGATTTACGAATCCGCGGCGGCGGCGACGCGCTCGGCACCCGCCAGGCCGGCCAGCAGCTCTACCGCCTGGCGCTCCGCGGCGAGGACGAGGCCAGCGCCCAGCGCGCCGCCACCCGCATGCGCGACCTCATCGCCATGGCCGCCCAGGACGCGGAACTCCTGCTGCACCGCGACCCCTTGCTGGAATCCCCCCGCGGCCAGGCCGCCCGCCTGCTGCTTGCGCTGTTCGGCAAGGCCGAGGCGGTGGGCTTCCTGGCGGCGGGGTAGGATCTCAACTCATAACTTGTTGGCTATCGTGCAGCTGCCGCTGGAATTGGTTTAAGTGCGAGGTAGCGGCAGCGAAAACTGAACGATCTGTTTCCCGTAGTGGGTCGCGACTTTGGTCCGGAGATCCCTCATATTTTCGCACGTCTTAGCCATGCCAATAATCTCATAGCATCGTGAGACCAGCGCACGGACACCGATATTCTCTGTCAGCTGACGGTGCCAACGCACTCCCGCTGGCGGCTTATTTTTCTTAAGGAAGTCAGCAACATCGGGGTCCAGAGTGTCGTAAATCATCTCTATAACCAGCTTGCCCCACCATTTGGGCCTGCTGTGGAGAGAGCCGCTCCATGAAGTCAGGCGTCCAAACTCAGCCCAAAGTTCATCTGGAAACGTCTTCTCCCAGGCACGCAACTCGTCTGCGATAAAGGCCCGAAGCTTTACCTGCAAAGCATCCTCTGCCCGCTCGTATTGGTAACCTGTGGCCTCGTCGATCAGTGCCTCCAACCCGATCTTGGCGCATGCCGACAGAAACATACTGGCTTTGATCGCCATCTGGCGCTGCCGGTCGGTCATCTTGGGATGAGGGGATTCCAAGTCGTAGGATGCCTGGAGCGCTGCCACGAAACCCTGGCAGACCTCAATCATGAGATCAGCGGGCAACCCCTTCACGGCTTTCTCCAGCCCCTCAACCTCCACAAGCCGGAATGGAACCATTCTCTCGAGAACTAAGCTGCTGTTGATGAACGGCTCTAAGGCCTTAACGCCAAGATACTTCTCGAGGGCTCCGCCCCCCTTAATCCCTGTCAGAAGCTCGGTCGCGGACGTCCGGCCGATGATCTTCTCGCCCGTGTCGAGCACGTAGCAGGGCACCTCCAGCCCGACGATGTTGAGCATCCCTCGCCACCTGGCAGTCGGCATGGCGGGCTCGGGCGACAAGATCTCTTCGTCAGTCTGGACTTCCACGGGTGCTTCCTCCCTCACTTTCGCCCAGCGCGCTGCCGCCGCGCGGCGCGCACTCGCCGCGCGCTCCTCACGGGAGAGCGCTCCCGCTCGCGCGAACCCGCCTCGAGCCTTCCCTGCCTTCTTGCCATCTTCTTCGTCGCTCAACGCCATGTTCCTTTCCGCAATGGAGCACGCATATCGCACGCATGGCGGATGCGTGCAAGCAAATGCGTGCAAGTGTATGCGTGCAAAATCTGCCGAAGTTGCGTGCACGGCTTGCGAGGTTAGGCGAGGGGGAGTGAATCTAACGGGCGTGCAGGTCCCCGTTTGCCATGCGCGTCTAGGTCATCTTCGTGCTCTGCGGGGGCATCCTCGATGCGCTCCATCAGCCGCAAGGCTGAGGTGTCCGTCTGCACGGTGACAAGCCTGCGTAGGTCGGTCGGTGCTCCTACAAGCCTCGTCAGCCGACGGCCGCTTGAAATTCAAACCCGCACAACCGCGACGGCGGGTTGACCTTGCATTGCGGGTCAGGGCTTTTAAATCGGGGCGCCTGGAAGCAGAGGGGGCATCGTGACCGCACTGATCGAGATCGAGGGCCTGACGAAGCGCTTCGGCGGCTTCACCGCCGTGGACGATGTCAGCTTCACCGTGGCGCGGGGCGAGGTGGTGGGCTTCCTCGGCCCCAATGGCGCTGGCAAGTCCACCACGATGCGGATGCTGGCCGGCTTCATGCTGCCCAGCGCCGGCACGGCCCGCATCTGCGGCGAGGACGTGGTGGAACGCCCCGTGGCCGCCAAGCGCCACCTGGGCTTTTTGCCCGAAGGCGCGCCCACCTATCCCGAGATGGCGGTGGAGGATTTTCTCCGGTTCTGCGCCCGCATCCGCGGCATGGGTGCCGCCGAGGTCGCGCGCGCCATGGCCCTGACGCAGCTCGAAGGCGTGCGGCTGCAACCCATCGAGACGCTCTCCAAGGGCTTCAAGCGCCGAGTGGGCCTCGCGCAATCCCTGCTGCACGACCCGCCGGTGCTGGTGCTCGACGAACCCACCGACGGCCTCGACCCCAACCAGAAGCACGAGGTGCGCGCGCTGATCCGCGAAATGGCGCCCGAGAAGGCCATCATCATCTCGACACATATCCTGGAAGAGGTCGGCGCGCTCTGCACGCGCGCCATCATCATCGCGCGCGGCCGGGTGCTGGCCGATGCCACGCCCGCCGCCCTGGTGGCCGATGGCCGCAGCATGGACGAGGTGTTCCGCGACCTGACCATGGGGCAGGCGGCATGAACGCGACCCTCGCCGTGGCGCGGCGCGAGTTCGCCGCCTATTTCGCCACCCCCGTCGCCATCGTCTTCATCGTGATCTTCCTGGTGCTGACGGGCACGCTGACCTTCACCGCCGGCGGCTTTTTCGCGCGAGGGCAGGCCGATCTGCTGCCCTTCTTCAACTTCATCCCCTGGCTGTTCCTGTTCCTGGTGCCGGCGCTGACCATGCGGCTCTGGGCCGAGGAACGGCGGCTGGGCACGGTGGAATTGCTGCTGACCCTGCCCATCACGGCGGGGCAGGCGGTGGTCGGCAAATTCCTCGCCGCCTGGGCGTTCTGCGCGGTGGCGCTGGCGCTGACCTTCCCGCTGGTCATCACCGTGAATTACCTGGGCGAGCCGGACAATGGCGTGATCGTCACCGGCTATCTCGGCTGCCTGCTGGTGGCCGGCGCATATTTGTCGGTGGGGGCCGCCATCTCGGCCATGACGCGCAACCAGGTCATCGCCTTCGTCCTCGCCGTGGCGGGGTGCTTCTTCTTCGCGGCCTCCGGTTCGGGCATCGTCACGGAGTTCCTGTCGGCCAACATTCCCCTGCTGGCCGAGGTGGCGCGCGGCATCAGCGTGGCCGAGCGCTTTTCGGGCTTCGCCCGCGGCGTGATCGCGGCGCGCGACATCATCTTCTTCGCGAGCTTCATCTTCGTTTGGCTGCTGCTGAACGCCGCCATCCTCGAGCACAAGAAGGCCGACTGATGCGCCGCACCCGCCTCGCCTACTCGACCCTCGGCGTGCTGGCCGCGCTGCTGCTGGCCGTGGGCATAAACCTGCTGGCCGACCGGCTGCTGGGGGCCGCACGCCTGGATCTGACGGAAAACCGCCTCTACACCCTCTCGCCCGGCACGCGGCAGGTGCTGTCGGGGCTGAATGATCCCGTGACGCTGCGCTTCTTCTACTCGCGCCGCCTGGGCGCCGAGGTGCCGCAATATGGCGCCTATGCCGAGCGCGTGCGCGAGATGCTGCGCGAATATGTCGCGGCCTCGGGCGGCAAGGTGCGCCTCGAACTCTACGACCCCGAGCCCTTCTCGGAGACCGAGGACCGCGCCTTGGCCCTCGGCCTGCAGGGCGTGCCGCTCGACCAGGGCGGCGAACAGGTCTTCTTCGGCCTGGCCGGCGCCAACCTGGTGGACACCGAGCGCGCCATTCCCTTCTTCCAGCCCGAGCGCGAACGCTTCCTGGAAGCCGACCTCACGCGGCTGGTGTTCGAACTCTCCAACCCCACCAGGCCCGTGCTCGGCGTGCTTTCGCCCCTGCCGCTGAACGGCGACCCGCGCGCGATGATGCTGCGCCAGCCGCAACTGGCCCAGCCCCAGGTGGTGATGCGCCAGCTGCGCGAGGCCTACACCGTGCAGGACTTGGGCTACGACCTCCAGGTGATCCCGCCCGAGGTGCAGGTGCTGCTGCTGGCCCACCCCCAAAACCTGCCCGAGGCCGCGCAATACGCGGTGGACCAGTTCGTCATGCGCGGCGGGCGCCTCATCGTCATGCTAGACCCGCACAGCGAGATGCAGGCGACGCGCCCCGGCCCCACCGGCCAGCCGCCCACCGACACCGCCTCGCGCCTCGACCGCCTGCTGACGGCCTGGGGCGTGGAGGCCCCGGCCGACCAGGTGGTGCTCGACCTGCGGGGCGCCTGGCGCGTGCGCGCCGGCCCCAATGAGCGCGTGCAGGCGGTGGACTATGTGGCCTGGTTCAACCTGCAGGGCGACAGCCTGAACCGCGAGGAGGTCGCCACCGCCCTGCTGGAACAGGTGAGCGTGGCCTCGGCCGGGCATCTGCGCCCGCGCGAAGGGGCGGGCATCGAGTTCGTGCCGCTGCTGACCAGCTCAGCGCAATCCATGCTGCTGGACGCGGCAAGGGTGCGGCGCGAGCCCTCACCCACGCGGATTCTCGCCGAGTTCCGCGCCGATGGGGAACGCCGCGTGATCGCCGCGCGCATCCGCGGCAACCTGCTCTCGGCCTTCCAGGACGGGCCGCCCGCGCTGGCGGAGGGTGCCACGCGGCCGGAGGGCTTCCCCGAGCATCTCGCACGCAGCAACGGCCCCGCGAACCTCGTCGTCGTCCATGACAGCGACATCCTGGAGGACCGCTTCTGGGTGCGCGTGCAGGATTTCTTCGGCCAGCAGAGCGTGACACCGTTTTCCAACAACGGCGCCTTCGTGGTGAACCTGGCCGACAGCCTCTCGGGCAGCGACGGCATGATCAGCCTGCGCTCGCGCGGGGAAAGCCAGCGGCCCTTCGAGCGCGTGGAGGACATCCGCCGCCGCGCCGACGCGCAGTTCCGCCAGACCGAGCAGCAGCTCACCGAGCGCCTCCAGGTGACCGAACGCCGCCTGCGCGAATTGCGCCAGGGCACGGGCGCCGAGGGCGCGCGCAACACGAACCAGATCGTCATCACGGCCGAGCAGCGCGCGGAGATCGAGCGCGCGCGCGAGGAAATCGCCTCCACGCGGCGGCAATTGCGCGCCGTGCAGCTGGAATTGCGGCGGGACATCGAGGCGTTGGACCGCAACCTGCGCATCCTGAACATCGTGGCGGTGCCGCTGCTGCTGACCATCCTCGCCATCGTGCTGGGGTTGCTGCGCGCCCGGCGTCGCGCGGCGGCGCGCGCCTGATGCGCCGGCGCACCATCCTCGCCATGGGCGGCGCGGGGGCCGCGGCGGTGGCCGCGGGCCTGCTGCTGGCGCCGGCGGGCGAGCGGTCGGGCGAGTTCGCCCCGGGCGCATGGGCCTTCCCCGACCTCGCGCCGCGCCTCGCGCAGGCCGCGCGCGTCGAGATCATCCGCAACACCGAGCGCAGCACCCTGCTGCGTGCCGGCGAAGGCTGGGGCGTGGAGCAGCTGGCCAACTATCCCGCGCGCCTGCCCAAGCTGCGCGAGATGCTGACCGCGCTGACCGAACTGCGCCTGATGGAGGAACGCACCAGCGACCCCGCGCTGCACGCGCGCCTCGGCGTGGATGACCCCGCCACGCCCGGCAGCACCGCCACGCGGCTGCGCGTGCTGGATGCGCAGGGCGGCGTGCTCGTGGAGGTCATCCTCGGCACGCGGCGCGCCCGCACCCAGGGCGCCGCGTCCGACATGCTGTATCTGCGCCGCGAGGGTGAGGCACGCTCCTGGCTGGCCGAGGGCCGCGTGGTGCCCGATGCCGAGCCATCGCTCTGGGTGGACCGCGAGATCGCCATGCTGGCGCCCGACCGGCTGCGCCGCGTGGAGGTGCAGCGCGCCGGCGAGGCGCCGCTCACCCTGGAACGCGCGGGCGAGGTGGACGCGCCGCTGCGCGTGGTGGCACCCGCCGAGGCACCCGCCACGGCCCCCGCCGCGCTGGAAGATGTCGGCCGCGCCTTCGACCTGCTGACCTTCACCGACGTCCGCCCCGCCACCGCCCTGGAGGGCGAGGCGCTGGGCCAGGCGCGCTTCACCTATACCGATGAGCTGGTCATCACCGCCTGGCCACGCCGGCTGGACGGGCAGCTCTGGGTGGTGCTGCGCGCCGATGGCGGGCCCGAGGCGCAGGCGCTGCACGCACGCTGGCAGGGCTGGGCCTATCAGCTCGGCGAATGGAAGGAAAAGGCGCTGATCCCGCGCCTGGAAGATTTGCTGGCCCAATGAGCGACGACAGGTGACCCGCGAATACCCGGACCGCCCCTGTATCGGCATCGGCGTGGTGGCCTTCCGGGGCGAGGTGGTGCTGCTGGTGCGGCGCGGCAGGCCGCCGCGCCTCGGCTCCTGG
>JBHYDO010000230.1:0-7796 GCA_051860645.1 Roseococcus sp. | reverse complement strand
CCGGCGTGCCCTCGCGGTAGTCCACTGCCAGGCCCGCCTCGGCGGCATGGGCGCGGGCGGCCTCCCGCGCCGCCCCCGCCGCGTCCAGCCCCACCACGCGGGCGCCGCGCCGGGCCAGCCATTCCGAGGCGAGCCCCGCGCCGCAGCCGACATCCAGCACGCGCAGCCCCTCCAGCGGCCCCAGCCGCTCGGCCACCCAGCCCATCCGCGCCGGGTTCATCGCGTGCAGCGGCGCCATCGGCCCGCGCGGATTCCACCATTCCCCGGCCAGCGCGTCGAACTTCGCGACCTCCCCGGCATCCGCGCTCGAAGGTTTTGCAGGGCTGCCCCTGTTGCCGGTCTGGTCCATGCCCGGTATCTGACCCGCGCTTGAGGCCCCCGCAAGGCCTGTTGAATTGGATTGGGGCCGGGAATTCCCATGGCACGGATCGTGATGAAGTTCGGCGGAACGTCGGTGGGTGACCTCGACCGCATCCGCAATGTCGCCGCGCGGGTGAAGCGCGAGGTGGAGGCCGGCCACCAGGTGGCCGTGGTGGTCTCCGCCATGGCGGGCACCACCAACCAGCTGGTGAAATGGTGCCAGGACCTCTCGCCCCTGCACGACGCGCGCGAGTACGACGTGGTGGTGGCCACGGGTGAGCAGGTGACCATCGGCCTCGTGGCCATCGCGCTTCAGGCGGTGGGGGTGGAGGCGCGCTCCTGGCAGGGGTGGCAGGTGCCCATCGTGACCGATGGCGCGCATGGCAAGGCGCGCGTCGAGGGCATCGAGGGCGGGGAGCTGATCCGCCGGATGGAGGAGGGCCAGGTGCCGGTCGTCGCCGGCTTCCAGGGCGTCGAGACCACGCGCAACCGCGTGACGACCCTGGGGCGCGGCGGGTCGGACCTTTCGGCGGTGGCGCTGGCGGCGGCGCTCAAGGCCGACCGCTGCGACATCTACACCGATGTGGACGGCATCTATACGACCGACCCGCGCATCGTGCCGCGCGCGCGCAAGCTGGAGCGCATCTCCTATGAGGAGATGCTGGAACTCGCCAGCGTGGGGGCCAAGGTGCTGCAGACGCGCTCGGTCGAGCTGGCGATGAAGGAAGGCGTGCGGGTGCAGGTGCTGTCCTCCTTCGAGGACAAGCCCGGCTCATTGGTCGTGGATGAGGACGAGATCATGGAAAAGCCGATCGTCTCTGGCATCGCCTATTCGCGCGATGAGGCGAAGGTCACGCTGCGCCGCCTGCCGGACCGGCCGGGCGTGGCGGCACGGGTGTTCGGGCCGCTGTCCGCCGCCAATGTGAACGTGGACATGATCGTGCAGAACATCGGCGCCGATGGCAGCACGGACATGACCTTCACGGTCGGCCGCGCCGATTTGCCGCGCGCGCAGGACATCCTGAACAAGGCGCAGGGCGAACTCGGCTTCGAGGCGCTGGTGGCGGACCCCGAGGTCGCCAAGATCAGCGTGGTCGGCATCGGCATGCGCACCCATGCGGGCGTCGCCAGCACCATGTTCAAGGCGCTGGCCGAGAAGGGCATCAACATCCAGGTGATCTCGACGAGCGAGATCAAGGTGAGCGTGCTGGTCAGCGCCGACTACACCGAGCTTGCCGTGCGCGCGCTGCACACCGCCTATGGCCTGGACGCCTGAGCGCACCGGAAAAAGCTTGGGCGCCGCCGCGGCGCGGCCTAAATCCGGGCACAGCTTGAATAGGGGTCTCGCCGCATGGACATGAACACGCCCGTCTCGCCCGGGGCCTTCGCCGCGGTGGACCGGTTGATGGCACACGGGGCCGCCTTCTTCGGCGCGCGCTATGCGCTGCTGGGCGGGGCGATGTCCTGGGTGAGCGAACGCAACCTGGTTTCGGCCCTCTCCAATGCGGGCGCCTTCGGCGTGATTGCCTGCGGGGCGATGGAGCCGCACCACCTGGACGCCGAGATCACCGCCACCAAGGCCCAGACCGAGAAGCCCTTCGGCGTGAACCTCATCACCATGCACCCGCGGCTGGAGCAGCTGGTGGACACCTGCCTCGCGCACCGTGTCACGCACATCGTCTTCGCCGGCGGCATCCCGCCGGGGTCGGCCATCAAGCGGGCCAAGGAGGGCGGTGCGAAGATCATCTGCTTCGCGCCCGCCCTCGCGCTCGCGAAGAAGCTGGTGCGCTCGGGCGCGGATGCGCTGGTGATCGAGGGCAGCGAGGCGGGGGGGCATATCGGGCCCGTGAGCCTGAACGTGCTCGCGCAGGAAATCCTGCCCGCCATGGCGCGCGAGGTGCCCATCTTCGTGGCCGGCGGCATCGGCCGCGGCGAGGCCATCCTCTCCTACCTGGAGATGGGGGCGGCGGGCGCGCAGCTCGGCACGCGCTTCGTCTGCGCCAGCGAGAGCATCGCCCACCCCAACTTCAAGCGCGCCTTCATCCGCGGCCATGCCCGCGACGCGCTGCCCACCCTGCAATTGGACGAACGCTTCCCGGTGATCCCGGTGCGGGCGCTGCAGAACGAGGGCACCAAGCGCTTCATGGCCCACCAGGCCGTGGTGCTGGCGCGCTTCCAGTCGGGCGAACTGACGAAGGAGGCCGCGCAGCTGGACATCGAGCATTTCTGGGCGGGCGCGTTGCGCCGGGCCGTCATCGAGGGCGATGTGGAGAATGGCAGCCTGATGGCCGGCCAGAGTGTGGGCATGGTGACGCGCGAGCAGCCGGCCGCCGAGATCGTGGCCGAGCTGATCGCGCAGGCGGCGGCGGCGCTGGAGGCGCGGATGGCGCCTGCCGGTCCATGACGTTTGGGGGCACCGGCCGATCCGCCCTGGGCGCGCGGCGCGGATGGCGGTAACCATAGACCCGTGTTCAGCGACATGAAGCGTTTCCGGCCATCCGAGGCCATTGCGGTGGACGCCACCCGGGTGGGAGAGGAGCTGCGCGACGCGCGCCTCGCCCTGGGCTGGGACATCCAGGACGTCGCGGCGCAGCTGCGCATCCGCCGCGTCTACCTGGTGGCGCTGGAGGAAGGGCGGCTGGCGGACCTGCCCTCGCCCGCCTACGCGATCGGCTTCGTGCGCAACTACGCGGCGCTGCTGGGCCTCGATGCCAATGACATCGTGCGCCGCTTCCGCGACGCCGCGACGGGGGTGGCGGCCAAGCGCAGCGACCTTGTCTTCCCCGAGCCCGTGCCCGACCGTGGCTTCCCGACGGCGGTGCTGCTGATGCTGGGCGCCGTGATCGCGGTGGGCAGCTACATCGCCTGGTACAACTGGAGCGGCTCGGGCGAGCGGACGGTGGACGCGGTGCCGCCCGTGCCCGCGCGCCTGGACCCGGCCGTGCGTGATGGCGAGGCCCTGCGCCCGCCGCGCCTGGCGGAAGGGCGGGGCACCTCCCCGCCGGGCGCCAGCCCGCCGCCGCCCAGCCCCGCGGGCGCCTTGCCCCCGGCGGCGTCGCTTGGCGGCCCGCCCGCCAGCACCGAAGCCCCCGCCGCGGCCAGCGGCCCAGGCCTGCCGCCGATCCCGGTGCCGACACCCGTGCCGGTGCAGGTGCCGCCACCACCCGCTCCCGTGACGCCCGCGCCCGCCGCCACGCCGTCGCCCGCCGAGGGCCGCATCGTGCTGCGCTTCCGTGGCGATGCCTGGACCGAGGTGCGTGCGGCGGGCGGCCGCCCCCTGTTGTTTCGCGTGATGCGGGCGGGCGAGAGCTGGGAGGTGCCCAACCAGCCCGGCCTGACGCTGGCGACGGGGGCCGGACAGAACATGGACATCCTGGTGGACGGCCGCCTGTCGCCGCAGTCGGAGGCGATCCGCGGCGTGCGGCGGAACATTCCCCTGAACGCCGAGGCCCTGGCGCGTCCCGCGCCCTAGCGCGCGCGTCCCGCGCCAAGGCGGATGCGTCCCTGGCCATGGCGCCGGCGCGTTGGGCCTCGCGGCGCAGGCCGGCCTGACCTATATTGCCGCCACACCGCGCTGCCCGAGGACAAGCATGAGCTACCGGCCCTACCAGCACATCGCCCGCCGCAAGTCCCGCCAGATCAAGGTGGGCAAGGTCCTGGTCGGCGGCGACGCGCCGATCAGCGTGCAGACCATGACCAACACGCTCACCAGCGACGCCGCGGCGACCATCGCGCAGATCCGCAAGTCGGAGGTGGCGGGCGTGGACATCGTTCGCGTGTCCTGCCCGGATGAGGAAAGCACCGCTGCCCTCGCGGAGATCGTGCGCGAGGTGAACGTCCCCATCGTGGCCGACATCCATTTCCACTATCGCCGCGCCATCGAGGCGGCGCAGGCGGGTGCGGCCTGCCTGCGCATCAACCCGGGCAATATCGGCAGCGCCGAGCGGGTGAAGGAAGTGGTGCGCGCGGCGCGCGACCATGGCTGCTCCATCCGCATCGGGGTGAATGCGGGCTCGCTGGAGAAGCACCTGCTGGAGAAGTACGGCGAACCCAACCCGGAGGCGCTGGTGGAAAGCGCGCTGTGGCATGCCGACCACCTGCTGCAGAACGATTTTCACGAGTTCAAGATCAGCGTGAAGGCGAGCGACGTCTTCATGGCGGTCGCCGCCTATACGCAACTTGCCGAGCAATGCGACCACCCGCTGCACATCGGCATCACGGAGGCGGGCGGCAAGCGCGCGGGCACGGTGAAGTCCTCCATCGGGCTGGGCAACCTGCTCTGGGCCGGCATCGGCGACACCATGCGCGTCTCGCTGAGCGCAGAGCCGGAGGAGGAGGTCTCGGTCGCCTGGGACATTCTGAAGTCGCTGCATTTGCGGCACCGTGGCGTGAAGATCATCTCCTGCCCCTCCTGCGCGCGGCAGGGCTTCGACGTGATCCGCACGGTGGAGAAGCTGGAGGAGCGGCTCGCACATGTGACGCAGCCGGTTTCCCTCTCCATCATCGGCTGCGTGGTGAACGGGCCGGGCGAGGCGCTGATGACCGACATCGGCCTGACCGGCGGCGGGGCGGGGCGGCACATGGTCTATTCCGCCGGAAGGCAGGACCACACCACCGACACCGAGGCGATGATCAACCACCTGGTTTCGCTGGTGGAGACGCGCGCCGCCATCCTCCAGGCCGAGGAAGACGCGAAGAAGGCCGAGGAGGCGCGGGCGAAGCTGGCGGCGGAATAGCCGCCTTGCACATCATGTCCACGCTGGGCGTCGCCACCGTGTTGCAGACGCTTGGCCTGGACGCCGAGATCCGCTTCGACCCGACGGCGCGGCTGTTGGCCGCCATCGCGGAGGGGGCACGCGCCGACATCGCCATCCTCACCGATGCGGGCATCGAGGCGCTGACCGCGCAGGCGGTGCTGGCGGCCGGCACGCGGCGGGACTTGGCGCATTCCTATGTGGGCCTGGCGGTGCCGAGGGGTGCCGCGCACCCGGACATCTCCAGCGTCGAGGCCCTGCGCGCCACGCTTCTGGCGGCCCCCAGCCTCGCCTATTCGCGGGCGGGGGCAAGCGGCATCTTCTTCGCGGATCTGATCGAGCGGCTCGGCATCGCGGCCGAGGTCAACGCGAAGGCCACCGTGATCCCGCACGGCTTCACCGCCGAACTGGCCGCGCGCGGCGAGGTGGCCATCGCCCTGCAACAGGTGAGCGAACTGATGGCGGTGGAGGGCGTGGACATCGTGGGCAAGCTGCCGGCCGAGGCGAACACCTGCGCCGTCTTCTCGGGCGCGCTGTTCACGGGCGCGGGTCCGGGGGCGGCGGCGCTGCTGGACCGCATCGCTGCCGCCATGACGCCCGAGGCCCTGCGCGCGGGCGGGCTCGACCCAGCCTGAGCGCCACTTGCCGCCGCGCCCGCGCGGCGCTACCGCCGCAGCATCATGGCCAACATCAAGCTGCAACCGCCCCGCGGAACCCGTGACCTCATCGGCGAGGAGTTCCGCCGGCACCACAGCGTCATCGAGACGGCGCGGCGGATCGCCGCGCTGTATGGCTTCGAGGAATGGGCCACGCCCATCTTCGAGGACACGCGCGTCTTCTCGCGCGGCCTGGGCGAGACCTCGGACGTGGTCAGCAAGGAGATGTATGTCTTCGAGGACCGCGGCGGCGAATCCGTCACGCTGCGGCCGGAGAACACGGCCGGCGTCTGCCGCGCGCTGGTCACCGGCGGCCTCACCCAGTCGCTCCCGCGCAAGGTGTTCTACGCCGGCCCCATGTTCCGCTACGAGCGGCCCCAGGCCGGGCGCTACCGCCAGTTCCACCAGATCGGCGCGGAAATCCTGGGTGCCGCCGAACCCCTGGCCGATGCCGAGGTCATCGCCTGCGGCCACCACATCATCCGCGAACTGGGCCTCGACGAGGGCGTGGTGCTGGAGGTGAACACGCTGGGCGACGCCGAAAGCCGCGACGCCTATCGCGCCGCGCTCATCGCCCACTTCTCCGCGAACCGGGAAAAACTCAGCGAGGACAGCCAGCGCCGCCTGGAGAAGAACCCGCTGCGCATCATCGACAGCAAGGAGGCGCAGGACCGCGCCCTGGTGGCGGATGCCCCCACCATCGACGCCTACCTGACCCAACCCGCCCGTGCCCACTGGGATGCGCTGCGCCGCCACCTGGACGGCTTCGCGGTGCCGTGGCGCGAGAACCCGCGCATCGTCCGCGGCCTCGACTACTACAGCCACACCGCCTTCGAATTCATCACCGACCGGCTGGGCGCGCAGGGCACCGTCATGGGCGGCGGCCGCTATGACGGGCTGGTGGAGGAAATGGGCGGCCCCCCCACCCCCAGCGTCGGCTGGGCCGCGGGCGTGGAGCGGCTCGCCATGCTGCTGGAGCGCGCGAACCTCACACCGGAAGCGCCGCGCCTCGTGGTCGTGATCCCCGTGAGCGAGGCCGAGGAGGCCGCCGCCATCACCCTGCTGCAAACCCTCCGCGCGGCGGGCGTGGCCGCGGAGACGGGCTATCGCGGCAACCTCAAGCGCCGGATGGAGCGCGCCAACAAGCAGGGGGCGCGGGCCGTGGTCATCCTGGGCGAGGCGGAGTTGGCGCGCGGCGTGGCGCAGCTGCGCGACCTCGATGCCGGGACGCAGGCCGAGGTGCCGCTGGCGGAAGTGGCGGCGCGGCTGGCGGGGGCGGGCATTCCCGCCGCCTGACGCCGCCCCCGGGCTTCCGTTGCCGATCCCGCGGTCCTGCCGCAGCATGCGGTAACGACGGAGGGAAGCGCGGGCCATGAATGGCTACACCCAGAACCTGTATGGCGACCCGGGTGCCGATGGACGCGACTGGGGCCCGGCAGGCACCGGGCCCGGCCAGGCCGGCGGCCATGGCCTGCGCGGCGAGGCGGTGCGGCTCGGCTTCGACGGTGTGCTGGCGGCGGGCCCGGCTGGCACGGCCACCCTCGATCTCTTCGCCCAGGGCGGGTCCGGCGGCCGCGGCGGCATGGGCCAGTGGGGCGCGGATGGAACGCGCACGGTCACCCGCGACGTCACGACCATGGGACCGCGGGAGACCATTGTCTTCGGCCCGGGGGCGGATGGCGGCCGGGGCGGCCCGGGCGGGTGGGGCGCGGTGGGCAGCGCCGTCGCCACGGGGGCGGAATTCTCGGGCGGCGCCACCCGCATCACCTTGGGGGCGAAGGGCGGTCAGGGGGGCGATGGCGGCGGCGGTGGCCTTGGCGGCTTCGGCGGCTTCCGCTTCGACGCCTCGGACGTGACGCCCGACGGCACTTCCTTCTCGACCTATGTGCCCGCCCTGGCCGGTTTGGCCGGGGCCAGTGGTGCCGGCCAGACGGGCGGCTTCAGCCGCACGGCGCTGCACCAGGCATTGGTCACGGGCGGCACGGTCGCGATCACGCTGGAAAGCCATGGCGGTGCGGGGGGCGGG
>JBHYDO010000229.1:0-7836 GCA_051860645.1 Roseococcus sp. | reverse complement strand
TGTGAAGCCCAAGGAACCGCCCAAACTCAAGGCCGCCGCCGAATAAAGCGGGCGCAACCGCCACTTGGCGGGTAGACGCGCCGGAGAGTGGCCGCTACATGTGCCAGCCAATTGTGACAGCTGGGACGGAAAAACGAGTATGGCCAAGGCGCAGGAAAAATCCAAACCGGCAGTAGGATATCGCGACATGGCCAGCGCCATCCGCGCGCTGTCGATGGATGCCGTCGAAAAGGCGAAGTCTGGACACCCCGGCATGCCGATGGGCATGGCCGATGCCGCCACGGTGCTGTTCACCAAGTTTCTGAAATACGACGCCGCCGACCCCCGCTGGCCCGATCGGGACCGCTTCGTGCTCTCGGCCGGCCATGGGTCCATGCTGCTGTATTCGCTGCTGCATCTGACCGGCCATGCGGGCATGGAGATGGAGGTGCTGCAGCGCTTCCGCCAGCTCCATTCGCCGGCGGCCGGCCACCCGGAATTCGGCGAGCATCCTGCCATCGAGACAACCACCGGTCCGCTCGGCCAGGGCATCTGCAATGCCGTCGGCATGGCGCTGGCGGAGCGCATGCTGGCCGCGCGCTTCGGCAAGTCGCTGGTGGACCACCGCACCTGGGCCATCTGCTCGGACGGCGACCTGCAGGAGGGCGTGAGCCACGAGGCCCTGGCGCTGGCCGGGCATCTCGGCCTGTCCAAGCTGACCCTGCTGTGGGACGACAACCACATCTCCATCGACGGCGACACCGCGCTCAGCTTCTCCGAGGACGTGCTGAAGCGCTTCCAGGCCTATGGCTGGGCGGTGAAGCGGGTGGACGGGCATGACCACGCGCAACTGACGGCCGCCATGGCCGCGGCCACGCGCAGCACCCGTCCCACCATCATCGCCTGCCGCACCATCATCGGCTTCGCGGCGCCCAAGAAGGCCGGCACCGCCGGCAGCCATGGTTCGCCGCTGGGCGGCGACGAGATCGCCGCCGCCAAGTCCGCCCTGGGCTGGAATGCCGAGCCCTTCACCATCCCCGAGGGGCTGAAATCCCGCTGGGAGGAGGCCGGGCGCCGTTCCGCCGGGACCCGCCGCTCCTGGCTCAAGCGCCTGGCCAAGCACCCGATGCGCGCGGATTTCGAGCGCGCCATGGCGGGCAAGCTACCCGACAACTGGAACGAGGCGCTGGCCGCACTCCGCGCCCAGCACGCGGCGGACAAGCCGAAGATCGCAACCCGCGTCGCCTCGCAGCGGGCGCTGGGCGCGCTGGTGCCGGCCATCCCGGAGATGGTCGGCGGCAGCGCGGATCTGACCGGGTCGAACAACACCGACGTGAAGGGCATCCCCGCCATCCGCCCCGGGGATTTCGCCGGGCGCTACATCCATTGGGGCGTGCGCGAGCATGGCATGGCATCCGCCATGAATGGCATGGCGCTGCATGGCGGCATCATCCCCTACTCCGGCACCTTCCTCGTTTTCGCCGACTACCTGCGCCCCGCGCTGCGCCTCGCGGCCCTCATGCACCAGCGCGTGATCCATGTGTTGACGCATGACAGCATCGGCCTGGGCGAGGATGGCCCGACGCACCAGCCGGTGGAAACGCTGGCCTCGCTGCGCGCCATCCCCAACCTCTTCGTCTTCCGCCCGGCCGATGCCATGGAGACGGCCGAGTGCTGGGAAATGGCGGTGCGCCGCGCCGATGGCCCCTCCGTGCTGGCCCTCTCCCGCCAGAACCTGCCCGCCCTGCGCGAGGATGCCGGCGAGAACCGCTCCGCCCGCGGCGCCTATGTGCTGGCCGAGCCCGATGGCGCGCGTGACGTCACGCTCATCGCCACCGGCAGCGAGGTCAGCCTCGCGATCGAGGCCCGCGCGCTGCTGGCCGAGGCCGGCATCCAGGCCGCCGTGGTCTCCATGCCCTGCTGGGAACTCTTTGCCGTCCAGGACGTTGGCTACCAGGACGCCGTGCTGGGCGAGGCGCCGCGCATCGGCATCGAGGCGGCGCTGTCCTTCGGTTGGGACCGCTGGCTGGGCGCGCGCTCGGCCTTCGTGGGCATGACGGGCTTTGGTGCCTCGGCGCCCGCGGACCAACTCTACACGCATTTCGGGATCACGCCGGCGGCCGTCGTCGCCGCCACCCGCAAGCTGATCACATGAACGAGGAGGGCATCACATGCCGGTAAAAGTCGCCATAAATGGTTTCGGGCGCATCGGGCGCCTGGTGCTGCGCGCCATGGTCGAGAGCGGGCGCACGGATGTGGAATGCGTCGCCATCAACGACCTGGGTTCGGTCGAGGCGAACGCGCATCTGTTCAAGTATGACAGCGTGCATGGCCGCTTCCAGGGCGAGGTGCATGTCGCGGGCGACAGCATCCTGATCAAGCACGCGGGCCGCACCTATGGCCCCATCAAGGTGAGCGCGCAGCGCGACCCGACGCAGGTGCCGTTCCAGGGCGTGGACGTGGCGCTGGAATGCACGGGCATCTTCACCAGCAAGGCCAAGGCCGGGGCGCTGATCCAGGCCGGCGCGCGCAAGGTGCTGATCTCGGCGCCAGGCGAGGACGCGGACGCCACCATCGTCTACGGCGTGAACCATCAGGTGCTCACGAAGGACATGACGATCGTGTCCAACGCCTCCTGCACCACCAACTGCCTGGCGCCGATGGTGCACGTGCTGCACAACAAGTTCGGCGTGCTGCGCGGTTACATGGTCACCATCCATGCCTACACCGGCGACCAGAACACGGTGGACACGCTGCACAAGGACCTGCGCCGGGCGCGCGCCGCGGCCGTGTCCATGATCCCGACCAGCACGGGCGCCGCCAAGGCCGTGGGCCTCGTGCTTCCGGAGCTGGCGGGCAAGCTGGACGGCACCGCCATCCGCGTGCCGGTGCCCAACGTCTCCATGGTGTCGCTGGACGTGAACCTCTCTAAGTCCGGCGTGACGAAGGAGCAGGTGAACCAGGCCATGCACGAGGCGGCCATGGGCCCGCTGAAGGGCGTGATGGCCTATGAGACGGAACAGCTTGTCTCGGTGGACTTCAACACCAACCCCGCCTCCTGCACCTTCGACGCCACCCAGACGCAGAGCCTGGACAATGGCGGCATGGTCCGCGTCATGGGCTGGTACGACAATGAGTGGGGCTTCTCGAACCGCATGAGCGACACGGCTGCGCTGTTTGGTAAGCTTTAAGCCCTCAAGCGCCGGGCGCGCGCTCCGCGCGCTTGGCTTCGCCGCGCGGCTGTAGCGCCGGCCGCGCGGTCAGTTGGGCGGCGCCGGCCGCTGTGCGGCCGGATTCTGCCTGGGCGCGCCTTCCTTTCCCGGTGGAGCTTCCGATGTCATTCCGCACGCTTGATGCCCTCGACCCGCGCGGCAAGCGCATCCTGTTGCGCGCCGACCTGAACCTGCCGGTGAAGGATGGCCGCATCACCGACATGACGCGGATCGAGCGCCTGGCCCCCACCATCCGCGAACTGGCGGAAAAGGGCGGGCGCGTCATCATCTGCTCCCACTTCGACCGGCCCAAGGGCAAGCGCGTGCCGGAGATGTCGCTCAAGCCCATGCAGGCCGCGCTGGCCGAGACGCTGGGCCGCCCCGTTGGCTTCGTGGATGACTGCATCGGCCCCGTGGCCGAGGCCGCCGCCGCCGCGCTGGCCGATGGCGGCATCCTGCTGCTGGAAAACACCCGCTACCACGCCGGCGAGGAGAAGAACGACCCGGCACTCGCCGCCGGCATGGCGAAACTGGCCGATGCCTATGTGAACGACGCCTTCAGCGCTGCCCACCGCGCCCATGCCAGCACCGAGGGCGTGGCGCACCTGGTCCCCGCCTATGCCGGCCGCCTGATGCAGGCGGAGCTTGAGGCGCTGGACGCCGCCCTCGGCAAGCCGCAGCGCCCGGTGATGGCGATTGTCGGCGGCGCCAAGGTCAGCACCAAGCTCGATCTCCTGGGCAATATGAGCCGCCGCGTGGACGTGCTGGTCATCGGCGGCGCCATGGCCAACACCTTCCTGGCCGCGCAGGGCCATGGCGTCGGCAAGTCGCTGCAGGAAGCGGAGATGCACGACACCGCGCGCTCGATCCTGGAACAGGCCAGGGCCGCCGGCTGCGACATCATGCTCCCGCTCGACCTGGTGGTGGCGGAGGGCTTCGCCGCCCATTCCCCCAACCGCGTGGTGGGGCTGGACGGCGTGCCGGCGGGGATGATGGCGCTGGATGTCGGCCCCGCCACGGTGGAGGCGGTGAAGGCGAAGCTCGCCACCGCGCGCACCCTGGTCTGGAACGGCCCCTTCGGCGCCTTCGAACTCGCCCCCTTCGACGCGGCCACGGTGGCGGTGGCGCAGGAAGCGGCCCGGCTGACCGAGGCCGGCACGCTGCGCAGCGTGGGCGGCGGCGGCGACACCGTCTCGGCCCTGCGCCATGCCGGCGTGGCCGAGCGGATGAGCTATGTCTCGGCCGCCGGCGGCGCCTTCCTGGAATGGCTGGAGGGCAAGACCCTGCCGGGTGTTGCAGCCCTTGAGACAAATTAGGGATTTTTAAACGATACAGCCATAAGTTGCTGGAGTGTTAACAGCGCGGCGCGGCATGCTGCGCCCATGCAGATCAACCGCATCATCGCTGGCCTGGCAGGGGGAAATTCCTCCCGCGCGTTAACCGGATCTTCACGGCTTCGGTGGACAGTGGCGCGCATGATCACGACCAACTCCCTCGCCGCCTTCACCCAAGAGGTGACGCGCAACCGCCCGGCGCTGGCCCCGCAAGCCTCGCCCGCGGGCGTCCAGGGCGTCCCGCCGAACGAACGCGCCGCCCGGCCCGAACAGGTGGCCGAGCGCCGGTTGGAGGCGGTGCCGCCCCAGCCCAGCAAGCCGACGCCACGGGGCTCACTGCTCGACCTGAAGGTCTGATCCTGGTGGCAGGCGGGCCGCGGCCATTGGCACCGCGACGCCCAGCCATGGCACGCCATCGGCCTGACCGGCGGCAAGGGTATATGCCGCCATTTCAGGCAAATGACCAAGATGGGGAATATTTTAATCCGGCAGAAGTGGCATATGCTTGTTTTGTGGTCGTGCCTGGGGCCTGATTGTTGCGCTGCAGCGACACATGCCCTGCGAAAGGCCCCCACTCCATGCGCAAACTTCTCCTTGCCCTCATCGCCGTCGGGTCCGTGGCGGCCGCGGCCCCCGCCCATGCGCAAATACGTCTGGGCGAGACCGGCCTGACGGCCACCGCCACGGGCACCTTCGCCAGCGACTACCTCTTCCGCGGCCTGAGCCAGACCCGCTCACGGATGGCCTACCAGGCGGGCGCCGAGGTGGAGCATTCCTCTGGCATCTACATTGGCAGCTTCATCTCCAATGTGCGCTTCCTCGGCACCGATGCGCGCCAGGAAGTGGACGTATATGGCGGGTTCCGCTTCACCGCCTTCGACGTGAAATTCGACATCGGCGCCATCGGCTACCTCTACCCCGGCTACACCGCCCCCGCCGGCGGCATCGCGCGGCTCGATTTCTTCGAGGGCTACATCACCGCCAAGCGCGAGTTCGGCCCGGTGACGCTCTCGTCCGCCCTCCACGCCTCGCCGGACTTCTTCGGCACCTCGGGCCAGGCCTTCCACCTGCAGGGCGGCGTGGACTATGCCACCGGTATTTGGGACATCACGGCCGCCGGCCGCATCGGCTACCAGTGGATCGAGCGCAACGCCGTCTTCGCCGCGCCCGACTACGCTTGGTGGTCCATCGGCCTCAGCCGCCCCTTCGTGATCCCGAACGTGGGAACTGTGACGGCCACGGTCGCCTACTACCAGTCCTCCATCTCCACCGGCCGCTGCTTCCCGACCTCGGCGGGCGGACAGGATGTGTGCGGCGCGCGCGCTCTGGGCAGCCTGTCCATCGCCTTCTGAGGCCGGTTCGGATGACCCCGATGCATGGGGGCACCAACTGCCCTTCCATCGGTCGATCCGCATGGGCGGGTCGTTGGAGCATGATCCGCGAAGGCGGAATCGCCGGAGCGGTAGATCATTCTCTCAGAATGGCTGGACCATGATCCGTGTTTGCGGATCATGGTCCAAAGGTGGTCCCGGGCTGCGGGCCTCGCTGCCCATGCATCGGCACATTGCCTTCTTTTGCATGGATTGACCGTCCACCCCACCCTCCCGCAAGGTGCGCCCTCCACCGTCTGGCGCGCCTGGGGCAAATTCGCCGCCGCGGCGCCAGCCTCAGCCGTTTCCCGGCTGCGTGCCCCTTGGCCGGCGCGCACGCCGCCACACCTCGGAGGGCGCCATGCCGAAGCCGATCCTGTCCACCACCCTCTGGGTGCTGTGCCTCGCCGCGCCCGCCCTCGCGCAGGAACGCCCGCAGGCCCTGCCCACCCGTGACGTCACCGTCACCTATCGCGCGCCCGAGGGGGCGGGCGAGGTGCGGATGTCGTGGCTGGCCGCGCGCAACCTGATGCGGATGGACATGCCGGGCAACCAGGGCTGGATGGTGATGCCGCTGCAGGGCGGCGGCAGCGGCTTCATCGTCATGCAGGCGCAGCGGATGGTGATGGACCTGCCGCCGGCCCAGGCCGCCGAGGCGCGGCGCCTCACGCCCGGGCCCAACGCCCGCTTTGCCCGCGAAGGGACGGACCGTGTGGCCAACACTCCCTGCACCGTCTGGCGGGTGCAGGACGGGCAGGAGAGCGGCCGCGTCTGCCTCACCGCCGATGGCGTGACCCTGCGCGCCGAGGATGCGAGCCGGCCGGGCAACCGGCTGGAGGCCACCGCCATCGCCTATGGCGCGCAGGATCCATCGCGATTCCAGCGGCCCCAGGGCTACCAGAGCTTCCAGATGCCCCCCGGCATGGCGGACATGATGCAGCGTGGCACGGCGCTCCCGCCGCCCGGCCTGCCGCCGCGGCAATAGCGCGGCCCCCCTTTCCCCCCGGCCCGCGCGCGCCCACAACAGGGGAATGCACCGCCGCACCCTGCTGACCAGCCTCGCCCTCGCGCCCCTGCCGGCCGCCGCGCAACCCGGAGGCGCGTCCGACCAAGCGGCCATCGCCGCCGTCGAGGGCTATTTCAACGGACTGACCACGCTGCGCGCCCGCTTCCTGCAGATCGCGCAGAATGGCGCCTCGGCCGAGGGCACCGCCATGATCTGGCGGCCGGGGCGGATGCGCTTCGAGTATGACCCGCCCGAACCCACCCTGCTCATCGCGGCCGATGGCCAGTTCTTCCACTGGGACAAGGAGTTGAAGCAATCCGCGATCGTGCCGCTCTCGGCCACGCCGCTAGCGCTGCTGCTGCGCGACCCGCTGCGGCTCAGCGGTGACATCACCGTGGCGGCGGTCGAGCGGGGGGGCGGGCTGCTGCGCATCACCCTGCACCGCACCGACCGCGCCGCCGAGGGCCGCATCCAGCTTGTGCTGGACGAGGCCCCGCTGGTCCTGCGCCAATGGGCCGTGCAGGACGCGCAGGGGCACATCACGCGCGTGACGCTGAGTGATCTGCGGCTGGGCGAGCGCTTCGATCCCTTCCTCTTTGCCTTCAATGACCCGCGCTTCCGTGAGGAACTCGAGCAGGCGCGTTGAAAAATTGCATCTGGACACGTTTCCCGCCTTGAAACCGCCGCGCTGCCGCTGTTTGTTCACATGATGCGAGCTTTGGTGGGCATTTCCTGCTGCGTGAAGGCGTTCGGCATCTTCAACACGCCGAACCATGCGGCTTCCGACAGCTATGTGCGCGTGGTCCTGGGACCCGTCGGCGGCGTGCCCGTGCTCGTCCCCGCCGGGGGCGAGGGGCTGGTGTCGGACCTGCTGCCGCGACTCGACGGGCTGATCCTCACCGGCAGCCGTTCCAATGTCTGGCCCGGCCACTACG
>JBHYDO010000228.1:0-7874 GCA_051860645.1 Roseococcus sp. | reverse complement strand
GATGGACTTCCAGGCCACCCGCTGGACCATGAAGCAGGATGTGCCGCAGCAGGCCGGGAACGACCACCCCACCACCGTCCCCACCGGCCTGTTCCAGACGACGGATGGCGTGGTGAACCTGGCCGGCGGCGGCCAGCAGATGTGGGAGCGCATCATCGCGGTGCTGGGCCTGGAGGAGGAGGCGAAGGATCCCGACGTCGCCAACGACAAGCTGCGCGCGAAGAACCGCGCCAAGACCAACGCCATGCTGCAGGCAAAGATCGGCACCAACACCAGCGCCTTCTGGGTGGCCGAGTTCAACAAGGCCGGCGTGCCCTGCGGCCCGGTCTATTCCATGGACCAGGTCTTTGCCGACGAGCAGGTGAAGCACCTGGGCATCGCCATGCCCGTGCAGCACCCGCAGCTTGGTGAGATCTCGTTGGTGCGCGCACCCATGCAGATCGAGGGCGTGGAGTGCGCCCGCAACCCGACGCCCGAGCGCGGCCAGCACACCGACGAGGTGCTGGCGGAATTCGGCTTTTCCGCCGACGAGATCGCGGCCCTGCGCGCGGCCAAGGCCATCTGAATGCGCATCGCCTCCATCCGGCAGGGCGTGGTGCCGATCAGCAGCAGCATCGCCAACGCCTACATTGATTTCTCCAAGATGACGGCGAGCGTGGTGGCCATCACCATCGAATCCGGTGATGGGCGCAGCGCCACGGGCTATGGCTTCAACTCCAACGGCCGCTACGCCCAGCCCGGATTGCTGGCGGAACGCTTCATCCCGCGCCTTGAAGCCGTGGGCGAATTGCCCGCCCATGCCGATGGCGGCTTCGACCCGCTGCCCGCCTGGGCGGCCATGATGAAGAACGAGAAGCCCGGCGGCCATGGCGACCGCTCCGTCGCCGTCGGCGTGCTCGACATGGCGCTGTGGGATGCGGCGGCGAAGCTGGCGGGCGTGCCGCTGTGGCGCCTGCTGGCCGACCGCTACAACCAGGGCCAGGCCGACGCGAATGCCTGGGTCTACGCCGCCGGCGGCTACTACCAGCCCGGCAAGGATGTGGACGCGCTGGTCGAGGAGATGAAGCGCTACCTCGGCATGGGGTACTCCGTGGTCAAGATGAAGATCGGCGGCTCGCCCGGCATGGCCCTGCGCGAGGCGCTGCTGCTGGACCTGAGCCGCATCGAGGCCGTGCTGAAGCTGCTGGACGGGCAGGGGCACCGGCTCTGCGTGGACGTGAATGGCCGCTTCGGCCTGCACGCGGCCCTCAGCTACGGCGCCGCCATCCAGGGCTTTGGTTTGCGCTGGTACGAGGAACCGCTGGACCCGCTGGATTATTCCACCCACGCGACCCTGGCCGAGCACTACGCCCCGCCGCTGGCCACCGGCGAAAACCTGTTCTCCATGCTCGACGCCCGCAACCTCATCCGCCATGGAGGGCTGCGGCCGGACCGCGACGTGCTGCAATTCGACCCGGCGCTGTCCTACGGCCTCGTGGAATATCTCCGCACGCTGGACATGCTGCGCGAACACGGCTGGTCGCCCCGCCGCTGCGTGCCGCATGGCGGGCACCAGTTCGCGCTGAACATCGCGGCGGGGGGGGGCCGCGGGGGCCGGGAAAGCTACCCGGAGGTGTTCGCGCCTTTCGGCGGCTTTGCGGACAGCACGCCCGTCGAGAACAGCCGCATCCCGATGCCCGACGCGCCGGGCATCGGCTTCGAGACCAAGTCGGACCTCTACGCCGTCCTGCGGGATCTCTGAACACCCCATGCGCGTGATCGGCCTGGTGGGCTGGAGCGGGTCCGGCAAGACCACGCTGATCACGCGCCTCATTCCCTGGCTGATGGGGCGGGGTGTCAGCGTCTCGACCATCAAGCACGCGCATCACCGCTTCGACATGGACCGGCCCGGCAAGGATTCGCACACCCACCGCGAGGCGGGTGCTTCGCAGGTGCTGCTGGCCTCGTCCCAGCGCTGGGCGCTGATGACCGAGCATCGCGGCGCGCCGGAACCCGAACTGCCGGAATTGCTGGCGCAACTGGCCGAGGTGGACCTGGTGCTGGTGGAGGGCTTCAAGTCCGGCCCGCATCCGCGCATCGAGGTGCATCGCGCGGCGCTGGGCCAGCCCTGGCTGTATCCGGTGCAGCCCGGCATTGTGGCCGTGGCGAGCGACACGCCGCCTCCCGCGGGCGCCCCGCCGCACTTCGACCTGGACGACATCGCGGCGCTCGGCGCGGCCGCGCTGCGCCTCGCGGCAGCGCGCGCGGCGCTGTAGCCTGCTGCCATGAGCCTGTCCGATGACTGCTTCGCCCATGGCGGGGCCATGCTGTCCGTCGAGGCCGCGCAGGCGTTGATCCTGGCGCGTGTCCAGCCGCGCGGGGGCGAGGAGGAGGTGGCGCTCTCCGCCGCGCTGGGCCGCGTGTTGGCCCGCCCGCTGCATGCCGCCACGCCGCTGCCGCCCTTCACCAATGCCGCGTTGGACGGCTACGCCTTCCGCCACCCGGCCGCGGGGCCGCTGCCGCTGGCGGGCCGCATCGCCGCCGGGCAGGAGGGCGCGGGGCTGCCGTGCGGCACCGCCGCGCGCATCTTCACCGGCGCGCCCCTGCCCGAGGGCGCCGACACGGTGCTCATGCAGGAGGAGGCGCGCCTCGAAGGCGCCACCCTGCATGTGCCGCCTGGCCTGCCGCGCGGCGCCAATGTGCGCCAGGCGGGCGAGGAGCTGGCGCGCGGCGCCGAGGCCCTCCCCGCCGGCCGGCGCCTGCGCGCGCCGGAGCTTGGCCTCGCCGCAGCCCTGGGCGCGGCCCGCCTGCCCGTGCGGCCGCTGCTGCGCGTGGGCTTGTTCTCCACCGGCGACGAACTGGTGCCGCCCGGCGCGCCGCTCGGTCCCGCCCAGGCGCATGACAGCAACCGCTTCACCCTGATGGCGCTGCTGGCCGCGCTGCCGGTGCAGGTCACCGACCTCGGCATCCTGCCCGACGACGCCGCCGAGACGCGCCGCGCCCTGGCGGCGGCGGCGGCCACGCAGGAGGTGCTGGTGACGTCCGGCGGCGTCTCGGCCGGCGAGGAGGACCATGTGCGCGCGGCCCTGGGCGAACGGCTGGTGTTCTGGCGCCTGGCGGTGAAGCCGGGCCGCCCGGCCGCCATGGGCGTGGTGGGCGGCACGCCGCTGGTGGGGCTGCCGGGCAACCCGGTGGCCGCCGTCATCACCTTCCTGCATCTGGCGCGGCCCTTGATCCTGCGGCTGGTTGGCGCGGAGCCGGAGGCGCTGCCGCGCTTCGGCGGCGTGGCGGGCTTTTCGCACAGCAAGCGGCCCGGTCGGCGCGAATACCTGCGGGTTTCGCTGCGGGACGGCGTGGCCCAGAAATTTCCGCGCGAGGGCTCGGCGCTGCTGACCTCGCTGACCCGATCCGACGCCTTCGCCGAACTGCCCGAGGCGCTGGAGGAGGTGCGGCCGGGCGACGCGCTGCGCCTTCTCCCCTTCCAGGGCATTTTCTGACAGGCTCGCCGCAACCCGGAGGAACCCGCATGACCGACCACGTCCAGACCAGCCGCGAGGGCGCGGTGCTGACCATCCGCCTGAACCGACCCGACAAGAAGAACGCCCTCACGCGGGCCATGTATGGCGCCATGGGCGCGGCGCTGGAGGGTGCCGCGAAGGATGACGGCGTGCGCGTCATCATGCTGGCCGGCGGCGCCGACTTCACCGCGGGCAACGACATCTCCGACTTCGCCGCGGCGGGTGAGCGCGACCCCGCCGACCCGGGTGCGGCCTTCACCTTCCTCGAAGCGCTCGTCGCCGTGACCAAGCCGGTGGTGGCCGCGGTGCGCGGCAATGCGGTGGGCATCGGCACCACCATGCTGCTGCATTGCGACGTGGTGGTCGCCAGCGCCGCCGCGCGGCTGATGATGCCCTTCACGCGGCTGGCCTTGGTGCCGGAGGCCGGTTCGTCCTTCCTGCTGCCGGCGCGCGTGGGGCCTGCGCGGGCGAACTGGTGGCTGTTGTCGGGGGCGGCGTTCAGTGGGGCGGAGGCGGCGGAGGCGGGCCTCGCTACCCGAGCCGTGGACGATGGCGCGGTGGAGGCCGCCGCCGCCGAGATGGCCGCGACGCTGGCCGCCCTGCCGCCCGGCTCGGTTCAGGAATCCAAGCGCCTCATCAAGGCCCCGCACGCCGAGGCCCTTCGCGCGGTGATGGCCGCCGAACGCGTCTCCTTCGGCGAGCGCCTGCGCAGCGAGGAGGCGCAGGCCGCCTTCGCCGGCTTCCTCAAGCGCAAGGGTTGATCACCACGCGGCCCAGCGCGCGGCGGTTGGCGACCTCGGCCATCGCCGCGCGAAATTCCCCAAGCGGGAAGCGGGCATGCACCTCGGGGCGGAGCTTTCCTTCCGCCCACCAGGACACCAACTGGTCCCAAAGGCCACGCACGCGGGGCGCGTAGGCCTCCCGCCCATCGCCCGGCGACCAACCGATATAGGCGCCCCAGTTCAGCCCCGCGACCGCGATGTTCTTCAGCAGCAGAATATTTGCCGGCACGGTCGGGATGCCGCCGCCGGCATAGCCGATGGTGACCAGCGTGCCGCCCTCGGCCAGGCAGCGCAGCGAATCGTCGAAGCTGTCGCCGCCGATGGTGTCCAGCACGCAGCCCACGCCCGCGCCGGCCGTGGCCTGGCGCACCGCGTCGCGGAAGGGCAGCGCGGAGTCCAGCACCACCTCGGCGCCGCGCGCGTGCAGGGCGGCGTGCTTGGACAGGCCCGCCCGCGCCACCACCCGCGCGCCGAGTGCGCGCGCGATCTCCACGCCCGCCAGCCCCACGCCTCCGCCGGCACCCTGCACCAGCACCCAGTCGCCCGGCCCCACGCGCCCGCGCCACATCAGCGCCGAACCCGCGGTGGGGTAGCTGATGGGCATGGCCACCGCCGCCTCCAGCGGCAGATGGTCGGGCAGGGGGGTGACGTGGATGGCGTCCACGACCGCCTCTTCCGCCATGGCGCCCCAGTCCAGCGCGGCAAACACGCGCGTGCCAACGGGCAGGGGGCCTTCGAGCACCACGCCCGCGGCCTCGGTGCCGGGGGTGAAGGGCAAGGGTGGGCGGCGCTGGTACTTGCCCTCGACGACGAGCTGCGTGGCGAAGGAGACGCCCGCCGCCTCCACACGCATCCGCACCGCGCCGGGGCGCATCACGGGGGGCGGGACCTCCTTCACCTCCAGCTGGTCGAAGGGCCGCCAGGATTCGCAAACAAGGGCGCGCATGGCTCAGCCTGCCGTGATGCTGGCGTCGCGGACCAGCTTGCCCCAGCGCTCGAATTCGGACTGCACGAAGCGCGCGAAATCAGCCGGGGGGCTGGCGATGGGCTGGGCGCCCAGGCTGGTGAAGCGCGCCCGCGCCTCTTCCGTCGCGGCCACGGCGGCGACCGCCTGCTGCATGCGCGTGGCAATGGCGCCGGGCAGGCCCTTGGGGCCCCACATGCCGTACCAGGTGGCGATCTCGTAGCCGGGCACGCCGGCCTCGGCGATGGTGGGCAGTTGCGGAAACGCCTCGATGCGCTGCGCCGTGCTGACGGCGATCGCCCGCAGCCGACCGTCGCGCACATGCCCGGCCGAGGAGGCGAGGCTGTCGAACATCACCTGCACATGCCCGCCGATCATGTCGGCCAAGGCGGGGCCGGAGCCGCGATAGGGCACATGGGCCAGGTTGGTGCCGGTCATCAGCTTGAACATCTCGCCCGCCAGGTGCGGCGCGCCGCCGATGGAGGACGAGGCATAGGAGAGCCGCCCCGGCTGCGCGCGGGCCAGCACGATGAGGTCCGCCACGCTGTGCACCGGAAGCTGCGGGTTCACCACCAGGATGAGCGGCACCTTCACCAGCTCCGTCACCGGCGTGAAGTCCGCCACCGCGTCGAAGGGCATGTTGGGCTGGAGGTGCGGGATGATGACGTGCGCGGAGGCATTCACCAGGAACATCCCGCCATCCGGGGCGGCCCGCGCCACCTCGCCCGAGCCGATGAGGCCGGAGGCGCCGGCGCGGTTCTCCACCACCGCCGGCTGCCCGAGCTGCGCCTGCAACCCGGCCGCGATGACGCGCCCCGCGATGTCGGTCGGGCCGCCGGGCGGCTAGGGGATGATGATGCGCACCGGGCGCGTGGGCCAGGATTGCGCGCCAGCCAGCGTGGGGGCGGCCAGCATCGGCGCGGCCAGGATGGCGCGGCGTGTCGTGTTCATGGGTTTCTCCCTCCCTCGGTTTGGGGCGATGATACGTCCAAACGGAGGAACCACCATGCCAGGACCCTATGACGGGATTTTCGTGCTCGATGCCGCGCAGGGCATTGCCGGGCCGTATTGCGGCATGCTGCTGGCGCAGGGTGGTGCCACGGTGGTCAAGCTCGAGCCGCCCAAGGGCGACTGGTCGCGCGGGCTGACGGCGCGCGAGGGCGACCACTCCGTCATGCACACCGCCTTCAACCGTGGCAAGAAGGGTGTGGTGCTGGACTTGGCCCTGCCCGAGGACCGGGCAAAGGCCGCGAAGCTCGCCGCCCGCGCCGATGTGCTGATCGAGGCCTTCCGGCCCGGCGTTGCCGCGCGCATCGGCCTCGGTCCAGAGCAGGCAAAGGCGGATGCGGTCTGCGTCTCCGTCTCCGGCTTCGGGCAATCCGGCCCCTATCGCGAGCGGCCCTGCACCGATGGCGTGGCGCAGGCCTTCTCGGGCCTTGTGTCCATCAATGCCGGCGTGGATGGCGTGCCGCACAAGACGGGCACGCTGGTGGTGGACGTGTTCACCGGCCTTTCCGCCTTCGCCGCCTGCCAGTCGGCCCTGGCCGAGCAGGCACGCGACCGTGCGACGGGCGCGGCACCGCGCCGCCGGCATTTGGACGTGTCGCTGATGCAGGCCGCGGCCTCGCTGCTGGTGCTTCCGATTTCCGAGGGCGGCCTGCTCGGCCGCATGCCCACCGAGATGAACGTGCCCGCCGGTACCTGGCCCACCAAAGACGGCGCCTGGGTCATGGTGGCCATGGTGCGCGAGTCCGAATTCGTGACCCTGTGCAATGAACTGGGCCTGCCCGATTTGCCGAGCGACCCGCGCTTCGCCACCTTCCCGCTGCGCGCCGCCAACAAGCCCGAACTCGTGCCCATCCTGCGCGAGGCCTTCATGGCCAAGACCGCCGCCGAATGGGTGGCGCAGCTGCAAGCAGCGCGCATGCTCTGCGACCGCGTGAACACACCGCTCGAATGGCTGCAGGACCCCCATGTGCAGGCCGTGGGTGCCGCCCCCTTGTTCACGCAGCCCGGGCTGGGCACCTTGCCCCTGCCGGCCATCCCGGGCCTCGGCGCCTGGGAGGTGCCGGCACCCGGCCTTGGTGCCGACACCGACGCCATCCTGGCCGAATGGGGAGCCTGACCATGCCGCGCGACGCCCAGGGCAACGACGCCACCTTCGCCTCGGACGAGGCCGCCGCCGGCTTCGATGCCACGGTGGCCGCCTTCCTGAAGTACCGGCTGGACACACCCGTCCACCTCAAGGCGGCGCTGAAGCTCGATGCCGAGGCGCCCATGCTGCACGCGCTGAAGGCCGGCTTCTCCATGCTGGCCTACAACACGGGCTTCGTGCCGGCGGCGAAGGCCTCCGTCGCCACCGCCCGCGGCCTGCGCCCCAACTCGCGCGAGAGCCTGCACCTCGACGCGCTCGACGCCTGGGCCGATGGCGGGCAGGACCGCGCCATCGCCATCTGGGAGCGCATCATCACCGACCACCCGCGCGACATCGTGGCCTTCCGCTTCCACCATTTCTCCGCCTTCTGGATGGGCCGCGCGCCCGCCATGTACCGAATGGTGGAACACGCCCTGCCGCACTGGGACGGGGATACGCCCGGCTATGGCTCCGTGCTGGCCTGCCGCGCCTTCGCG
>JBHYDO010000227.1:0-7938 GCA_051860645.1 Roseococcus sp. | reverse complement strand
CGGCCGAGGTCGCGCAGATCACCCCGCGCGGCGACACCACGCGCAAGGCCTACCGCGTGCGCCTCGCCCTGCCCGACGGCACGCCGCTGATGGTGGGGATGACGGTGGAGGCCAACATCGTGCTGCGCGAGGAGACGGACGCCCTGCTGGTGCCGCCCGCCGCGGTGGTGCTGGACGCGGACAGCCCGCCCGGGCGCACGCGGCGCGGCCATGTCTGGATGCTGGCCGAGGGGCGCCTCGTGCGGCGCGCCGTGGTGCTGGGCGTGCAGGGCGCGCGGGCCATGGAGGTGCTGGAGGGGCTGTCCGCCGGCGAGATGGTGGTGGCCGAGGCGCACGCCGGCCTGCGCGCAGGCCAGCGGGGCCGCCCATGAACCTCATCCTCGACCTCGCGCGCGGGATGCTGCGGCGCCGGCGGCGGCAGACGCTGGTGTCGGTGATGGGCGTGGCGCTGGGGGTGGCCTTCTTCATCGCGATCGCGGGGCTGATGCGCGGCTTCCAGACCTATTTCGTGGCGCAGATCATCGACGTGGCGCCGCACATCACCATCAAGGACGAGACCCGCACGCCGCCCGTGCAGCCCGCCGTACTGGCGGTGCCCGAAGGGGCCGTCGCGGTGCGCGGGGTGCGGCCGCAGGACAGCATCCGCGGCATCCGCGCGGCGGGCGAGAAGCTGGCGGTGCTGGAGGCCATGCCGGGCGTCGCAGCCGCCCCCGTGCTGGGCGGGCAGGCGCTGCTGCGCTATGGCGCGCGCGACGTCTCGGCGGCCCTGCTGGGCCTCGATCCGGAGCGGCACCGGCGCGTCTCCAACATCGAGAAGGACATGACGGCCGGGCGGCTGGAAGATCTGCGCGCCTCCGCCAACGGCATCATCATCGGCGAGGCGCTGGCCACACGGCTGGGCGTGGGCATGGGTGACACGCTCTCGGCCATTTCGCCGGCGGGGGTGGTGCTGTCGGTGAAGGTGGTGGGGCTGTTCCGCACCGGCATCCAGAGCGTGGACCAGGGCCAGGGCTTCGTGCTGCTGACGGTGCAGCAGGTGTTGCAGAACCGGCCCAACACGGTGAACCAGATCCTGCTGCGGCTTTCCGACGTGACGCGGGCCGAGCCGCTGGCCCGCATGATCGAGGCGCGCTTCGGCAACCGCACGGAGAGCTGGGAGGAGCAGAACCAGAACATCCTCACCGTCTTCGTGATCCAGAACGCGATCATGTATTCGGTGACGGGCGCCATCCTGCTGGTGGCCTCCTTCGGCATCTACAACATCATCTCGACCGTGGTGTTCGAGAAAACGCGCGACATCGCCATCCTGAAGTCGCTCGGCTTCGCGGAGGGAGACATCCAGCGGCTGTTCCTGCTGCAGGGCGTGGTGGTGGGGGTGCTGGGGGCGGCGTTGGGATGCACGCTGGGCGCGCTGATGATCGAGGGGCTGGCGCAGGTGCGCTTCGGCGTGGACACGCCGGCCGGGCGGGACCGCTTCGTGCTGGCGCGCGACTGGCGCATCTACCTGGTGGCGAGCGGCTTCGCGGTGCTGGCCTCGGGTGTCGCGGCCCTCATCCCGGCGCGGCGCGCCTCGCGGCTCGACCCCGTGCAGGTGGTGCGGGGGGCCGCGTGACGCCGCTGCTGGAGGCGCGGGGCATGACGCGCCGGCTGGTGGCGGAGGGTGTCACGCTGGTGCGCGACGTGAACCTGTGCATCGACCAGGGCGAGTTCGTGGCCATCACCGGGCCGTCGGGTTCGGGGAAATCCTCGCTGCTTTATCTGCTTGGCCTGCTGGACCGACCGAGCGAGGGGCAGGTGCTGCTGGAGGGGCGTGACACGGCGGCGCTCTCGCCGGCCGAGATGGCCGCCCTGCGGCTGCGCCACCTGGGCTTCGTCTTCCAGTTCCACTTCCTGCTGCCCGAGTTCACCGCGCTGGAAAACGTGCTGATCCCCATCCGCAAGCTGGCGGCCCTGGAGGGCGAGGCGGCGCGGGCGGCGGCGATGGCGCTGCTGGAGGGCCTCGGCCTCGCCGATGCGGCGACCAAGCTGCCGGAGCAGCTCTCGGGCGGCATGCGCCAACGCGTGGCCATTGCCCGGGCGCTGGCGAACAACCCCACGCTGGTGCTGGCCGACGAGCCGACCGGCAACCTCGACACCCGCAACGCCGCGGCCGTCTTCGACATCTTCGAGAGGATGACGCAGGCGGAAGGGCGCAGCGTGCTGGTCGTGACGCATGACGCCGACCTGGCACGCCGCGCCACACGCCGGGTGCATCTGGTGGACGGCGCGGTGGTCTCGGACGAGCGCCGGTAGGGTCGTTTCTTGCCCGGCGCGCGCCGCTTCATGCGCCCCACGCGAAACAGACCTGCGCTGGGCGTGGCAAGGCCCGGATAAGCCTTGCGTTCGCGCGAATCAGCGCGTATGTCCCCCCTCACAAGACGCAGTACGCACGTGCCTCTGGCCCCAGGCCCACGGAGCTGAGCCAAGTTTTCGGCTTGCCACCGCGGCGCAAGGTTTACGCAACGACGTCAAGCGTTCTGGCAACCCCGCATGTTTCCTCGCAGGAGGCGACATGCGGTTTTCTTCTGGTCGCTGGTTCGTTCGACCGTTTCGTCAATCTGGGGCTCCCCCTTGGAAGGGGGCGTTCCACATCATTGTGGAGGATGGTGCGATGACCCCCAAGGTCGCTCGCTATCTCGCGGACATGCAGCCGGCCACGCCGTGCCTGGTGCTCGACGTGGATCGTGTCGAAGACAATTTCCGCCGCCTGCAGGCCGCGCTGCCCCTGGCGCGCATCTACTACGCGGTGAAGGCCAATCCCGGCGCGCCCATCCTGGAGCGCCTGGTGGGCCTCGGCTCGTTCTTCGACGCCGCCTCCTTCCCCGAGGTGTCCATGTGCCTCGCCGCGGGCGCCGAGCCCACGGCCATCAGCTATGGCAACACCATCAAGAAGGAGCGCGACATCGCGGCCGCCTTCGCCGCGGGCGTGCGCATGTTCGCCTTCGACAGCGAGGCCGAGCTCGAGAAGCTGGCCCGCGCCGCCCCGGGTGCGAGCGTCTATTGCCGCATCCTGGTCGGCAATGACGGTGCCGAATGGCCGCTCAGCCGCAAGTTCGGCTGCGAGGTCGAGATGGCGCGCGCGCTGATGATCCGCGCCGCCGAGATGGGGCTCGACGCCTTCGGCCTGTCCTTCCACGTGGGCAGCCAGCAGACCCAGACCGGCGCCTATGCGGCCGCGATCGCCAAGGTCGCCATGCTCTTCACCGACCTCGAGGAGGCCGGCGTGAAGGTGCGCATGGTGAACCTCGGTGGCGGCTACCCGGTGCGCTACAAGGCCGAGGTGCCCGAGATCGACGATTTCGGCGCCGCCATCATGGGCGCCATGGTCAAGCATTTCGGCAACTCCCTGCCCGAGATCGTGATCGAGCCGGGCCGCTTCCTGGTGGCCGATGCCGGCGTGGTGCAGTCCGAGGTGGTGCTGGTCTCGCGCAAGGGCGCCGAGGACCCGGTGCGCTGGGTCTATCTCGACATCGGCCGCTTCGGCGGCCTGGCCGAGACCGAGGGCGAGGCGATCAAGTACGAGTTCCGCACGCCGCATGACGGTGCCACCGAAGGCCCCGTCACCATCGCCGGCCCGACCTGCGACAGCACGGACACGCTCTATGAAAAGAGCTACTACCGGCTGCCGATGGCGCTGCGCGACGGCGACAAGGTGGAGATGCTGGCGACCGGCGCCTACGTCACCACCTATGCCAGCCAGAAGTTCAACGGCTTCGCGCCGCTGGGCGAACACTACATCTGAACGGCGAAATCTGAACGTCGAAGCGAGGGGGCGCCGCAGGGCGCCCCTTCTGCGTTTCAGCCGGCTTCGCGCCCCAGCGCGTCCAGCGCGGCGCCGAAGCCGCGCAGGCTCATCGGCAAATGCACCTCCCGCCCCGCGCTGTCGCGGAAGCTGACGCGCCCCGGCGCGTCGCCGCGCGCGCGCAGGCGCCGCAGCACCGCGTCATTGGGCAGTTCGGCTTCGGCGAAGCAGCCGCCGCGCGCCACCGAGCACAGCTTGAAGGGCAGGCTCAGCGCCTCGGCCGCCGCGGGGTCGGACTGGAGGCGGGCGGCTTCCTCCACCCGCGCCTCGATCGGCACCTGGAGAATGATGCGCATGGGCTCGGCCCGGGCGGTGCGGCCCATCACCATCTGCGCCACGGGCTGGCTGCGGGCATCGGTGAAGGTGAGCGCGATCTCGCACAGCCGCGTGGCGGGTTGGCCGGCGGGGCGAGACGTCTCGCAGCGCAGCGTCCAGTCGCCATAGGCGGCCGAGGTGCGGTCGGGTGCCTGGGGCGGCGGCTGCGGCGCCTGGGCCTGGCGCGGCTGCGCCAGCGCCATCCCCGGCGCCAGAACGGCTGCCAGCAGCACGGCCATCATCGCAAGCTTGCGAAGTCGCATCGGCAATCCCCCTGTATTCGGCCCCATCCTCACCGCAAGGGCCAGGGCAGGTCCATCCGGCTTTGCAGGACGCCGCCCGGAAAGACCAGGTTCAGCCAAGAGGCCAGCACCAGGATGAAGGCGCAGGCGCAGGCGGACAGCAGCAGCACCTGCCACCAGGGGCAGCGCGCCACCACGCGCAGGAAGGCCAGGAAGAACAGCACCAGGGCGGAGAAGAAGCCGATCAGCCCCGTCAGCGCCACGAAGCCGCCGAACCAGGCCACGAAGGGCCAGGGGCCGTGGTCGGTGGCGCGCGCCTCGGTGTCGAAATTGGCGCCGCCCGCCGCCACCCCGCCGCGCGACTGCGTGAACAGCACCCACAACGCGCAGAGGCCCCCCACGGAGGCCACGGCGACCGGGAACATCATGGCAAGGTAGGAGTTCTTCATCCCCTCGGCGAAGGTGAAGGCGAACAGCCCCAGCACCACCAGCGCGAAGGCGATCTGCGGCCACATCCGCGTGGCGCGGCTGTCGGCGGCGGCACCTTCCGTGTTGATGGCGCCGCTGCCCCCGCTCTTGCGCAGCCCCGCCCAGAGCGAGAGCAGCGTCAGCGCCAGGATCACCAGCACCAGCGGCCGCGCGAGGAAGTCCCAGCCGGAAAACTGCACGGCCTGGTAGAGATAGCGCTCCGCGCCCAGCGACAGCACGAAGCCGATGAGGAAGGCCGGGCGCGACCAGCCGAAGCGGCGCAGGAACAGCCCCAGGACGCCGACGGCCAGCAGCGCCAGCAGGTCGTAGTAGCTGCGCGTCGCCTGGAAGGAGGCGAAGCAGATCACCATCACCATGAAGGGCGCGATCAGCACGTAGCGCACGAGGGTGAGTTTCGCGATGCCCGGTGCCAGCGCGATGCACAGCGCCGTCCCCAGCAGGTTCGCGATCGCGAGCGACCAGATGATGGTGTAGGTGATGTTGAGGTCGCGCTCTGCCATGGAAGGCCCAGGCTGCAGCCCCAGCAGGATCATGCCGGCCAGGAAGATGGCCATGGAGCCCGAGCCCGGGATGCCGAACAGCAGCGTGGGCAGCAGCGCGCCCCCCTGCACCGCGTTGTTTGCCGATTCTGGGGCGATGACGCCCCGGATCTCGCCCTTGCCGTATTGCGACCGGTCCTTCGACGTCTGCATGGCGTGGCTATAGGCTATCCAGTCCACAACCGAGCCGCCCAAGCCCGGGATGGCGCCGATCAGCGCGCCGATGCCCGAGCAGCGCAGCACGAGGCCCGGGTTGCGCAGCACGTCGCGCACGCCCTGGAACCAGCCGCGGCCCAGGCTCTGGCCCTGCTTCGCGATGGCGCCGCCGCCGCGCAGCAGGTCGAACATCTCGGGCAGGGCGAAGATGCCCAGGCCCACGATCACCAGCGGCAGGCCGTCGCTGAGATAGAGGGTATCGAAGTCCATCCGGTACTCGCCAGTGGCCGGCGCCGCCCCAACCATGCCGAAGGCGAGGCCAAGGCAGGCCGCCGCCACCCCCTTTGCGAGGTTGCCGCCCGACAGCGCCGCCACGGTTGACAGGCCGAACAGCGTAAGCATGAACAACTCGGCCGAGCCGAAGGCGAGGATGATGGGCCGCGCGGCCAGCACGGCGGCCGTCAGCACGATGGCGCCGAACATCCCGCCGAGCATCGAGGCGAAGAAGGCGGCGGCCAGCGCCCGCGCCGCCTCTCCCTGCCGGGCCAGCGGGAAGCCGTCCAGCACCGTCGCCTGGCTGGCCGAAGAGCCGGGAATGCCCATGAGGATGGAGGAGAAGGTGTCCGCCGTCGGCACCACCGCCACCAGCCCGATCAGCATGGCCAGCGCGGAGGTCTGGTCCATGCCGTAGATGAAGGGCAGCAGCAGCGAGAGCCCCGCGATGCCGCCCAGCCCCGGCAGCACGCCGATGACCAGCCCCACCGACACCCCCACCATCATGAAGGTGAGGTGCTTCACGGTGAGCAGGTCGAGCAACGTGCTCAGCAGCAGGTCCAGCATCGGGGGTGGGCTTTCGCGGGAGGGGTTGGGGGGCGCCGGGTGGCGCCCCCCGAAGCACGTCTCAGAAGCGGACGTTGTGGGTGTTGGTCAGGAAGTCCCGCGTCCAGGCGCGCGCCTCGGGCGAGATGGTGGTCGCCACGCGATAGAGGCTCTCCGCCGCATCGCCCACGGCCTGGGGGTATTCGCCCAGCACCGCCTCGCGCCGCTCGATCAGTTCCGGGTCCGCCACCACGTCCTCGAAGGCCTTGCGATAGGCCGCGATGATGGGCGCCGGCGTGGACTTCAGCAGCACGGCCGGCTTCTGCCCGGCGAAGGCCGCGGTGGAGGCGGCGCGGTAGGCGGCATAGGCCTCGCCCGAGGGCGCCCGCCCGTGCATCTGGCCGAAGACCTCCTCGAAGGTGGGGATGTCGGGAAAGGAGGGGTCGCGCTGCACGTTGCCCTGCGCGTCCGGCAGCCCGTAGGAGAACAGCGGCACCCCCTGCCCCGCCTGCACGAGCGGCACCACCTGACGCAGATAGGCGGGCGTGGTCTGGTGGTCGATGGAGGCGTCGCCGCGCTCCACCGCGATGCGCGCCTCGCCGCGGCCGCGCATGCCGAAGACGTAGCGCACGTTCAGGCCGAGCAGGTGCAGCGCCAGGATGGGCACGAGGTCGAAGCCTGTGGCGCCCTGGCTCGGGAAGACCAGCTCCTGCCCGCGCAGCCGCTCGATCTCGGAGACATTGGTGATGCCCGTGCGGGCCGAGACCCACACCACGCCGCCCGTGGGCGAGACGATGACCGGCGTCCAGTTCGCGTAGTCGTAGCGCACCCGCCGGTCGCCCAGCAGGAAGGGCATGTGGGTGGATGCCGAGGGGCCGAACAGGCTCGATCCGTCCGGCCGCGCCCGCTGCGCCCATTCGTTGGAGCCGGTGATGGAGCCGCCGCCGGGGATGTTGCGCACGATGACGCTGGGCTGGCCCGGCAGATGCCGCGCCAGGAAGGGGGCGAGGAAGCGCGCCCAGACGTCACTGCCGCCGGCCTCGGCGAAGGGGATTACGAATTCGATGGTGCGCCCGGCGAAGGTGATGGGGGCCTGCGCGCGCGCGGCGCCGATGGCGAAGGCGCCGGCCGCGCCGCCAAGCAGCGCGCGCCTGTGGAGCAGGGTCATGTCAGAACCGCACATTGTGGTTGGTGGTCAGGTAGTTGCGCACCCATTCGCGCGCCTCGGGCGCGATGGTGGTGCCCAGGCGATAGAGCGGGCCGATGGCATCGCCCGTCGCCTGCACGTATTCGCCGAGTGCAGCGTCCTTGTTGGCCAGCAATTCGGCGTCCGTCATCATCGAGGCGAAGGCGGCCTTGTAGGTCTCCACGATGTTGGCCGGGGTGTTGGGCGGCAGCATCACGGGCTTCTGGGCGCCGAAGCCGGCCGTTGAGAAGGCGGTATAGGCGTCGAAGGCGAGGCCCGAGGGCTTGCGCCCATGGGCCATCTCGTAGGCCTCGGCGAAGTGCGGGATGTCGGGGAAGGTCGGGTCGCGCG
>JBHYDO010000226.1:0-7975 GCA_051860645.1 Roseococcus sp. | reverse complement strand
ACCGAGCGCCTGCGCGAACCGCCGCACCCCTTCTGGCCGCACGCCGCCGAGACGCGCCCGCCGGGCGGCGAGAGTCTGGACGACGTGCGCGGCCGCGTCGGCCCTGTGATCGAGCGCATCGCCGAAGGGGGCCAGGATGCGGTGGTGGTGGCCCATGGCGGCAGCATCCGCGCGGCCATCGCGCATGCCCTGGGGCTGACGGCGCAGCAGGCGCTGGTGTTTTCCGTCAAGAACCTCTCGCTGACCACGCTGGAGAAGCATGGGGCGCATTGGCGCGTCTCGGGCGTGAACGAGGAGCCCTGGCCCTTCCCGGGCGAGGGCTGAGCGCCTAACCCGGGCGGGGCGGGCCGGGGCGCCACACGATCCGAAACCCCAGCGCCGCCGCAAGCCCGAGGACGGCGCCCAGGAGCTGGGCGGGTCCCGTGTCCTGCGCCCCCCTGGCCAGGGCGAACACCAACCCGCCCCCGCCCAAGGCCCCGCCCAGCGCATAGGCCAGCCAGCCCTGGCGGCGCAGCGCGGCCAGCGCCAGGTGCACCGGCAGCCCACCGGCCAGGGTCATGGCCAAGCCGTAGGGGAGCAGGACAAGCATGCCCGGCACGAATTCGCCCAGGGGGCCGAGCGCGCTCCACTCGCCCTCCGTCAGCCCCGTCGCGAGCAGGACCAGCAAGGGGAAGGCCATCGTCGCCGCCACCGAGGCCGCGGCGACGCCCACCAGCAGCCGCCCCCAGCCGACCCCCACGACCCTGCCGATGAACATACCTGGCACTCCCGGCGCGACAGGCCGCCATTTTGCGCGGCTCGCCCCGCTTGCCCAATGCCCCTTCGCGGAGGTTCCGAGGGGGGCCTTGCGCAGGCACCCTCGCCGGCCGGTTCCATGCCCGGCTGCCATGCCCGCGCCTTCAATTGGCTTTCACCCGGCCCGGTTTGCGGCTAGGAATGGTGACGATAGCAGGGGTTATCGGGGGAAACTCATGCGGAATCTCATTGGACGCATCATTGGGCACCAACTTGCCGTTTCGGCCGATGCCGGGCGGAATGTCATGCGCAAGCTGGGGCTTGGGCTTGCCGCCGCGGCACTCGCCGCCTGTGCCGGCCCGCCCACGGGCACCGAGCCGCAACGCCTGGTGGACCGCGCGGCGCTGTCCGTGCAGGACATTCTTTCCACGGAAAACGACCGGCTGAGCGCGGCCACCCTGCTGCCGCGCGCGCGCGGCGCCGTGGTCTGCCCGCGCAGCTTCCGGGCGGCCTTCTTCGCCGGCGGCGAGGGCGGGGGCTGCGTGCTGCTGGGGCGCGATGCCGCCGGCTCCTGGTCCTCGCCGGCCTTCTACGTGCTGGGCTCGGCCAGTTTCGGCCTGCAGGCGGGCATCCGCGACAGCCAGCAGCTGATCCTGGTGATGAACGACCGCGCGCTGGACGCCATGATCAACCGGCAATTCACCATGGGCGCCGATGCCTCGATGGCCATCCTGCATGTGGGCGGCGGCGTCGAGGGCTCGGTCACCACGGCGCTGGGGGCGGACCTCATCGCCTTCTCCCGCGCACGCGGCTTCTATGCCGGGCTGTCGCTGGACGGCACGGTGCTGCAACCTCAGCCCGAGTGGAACCAGGCCTATTATGGCCGCGCCGTGGTCTCGCGCGACATCGTGCGGAACATGGCGGTGCACAACCCGGGGGCCGACCCGCTGCGGGCGGCGCTGCTGCGGGTGGCGGCCACGCCTCGGACCGCGGCGGCCCAGGCTGCGCCGACCTACACGCCGCCCGCCGTCGTGAACCCCGGCCCGCCATCGGGCGGCGTGGGCCGCGCGCCGCTGGCGCCCATCGCGCGGTAGAGCGGCCGCGCGCGCCGGTTTCACCAAGCCGTCACGGCCCGGCCCTTGCGTGCGGGCCGGGCTTCGCGGAACAGGGCGGGCCACGTCCAGGAAGCCAGCCATGTCCAACACCCCCGCCCTCCCCCTGCTCGGCGCCTGCCTCAACGTCGAGGACCTGGCCGATCATCGCGACTGGCTGCTGGAGGGCCAGCGCGACCTCGAAATCCAGGATTTCTGCCGCGCCGATGTGCTGGACGGCGACTGGCGCGCCCGCGCCGCCCGCGCGAAGGGGCTGCTGGCCGGCCACACCGGGCGGCTGGGCATCCATGGGCCGTTCTGGGGCTTTTCCATCGCGTCGAAGGACCCCGAGATCCGCGCCGTGGTGCGGCGCCGGCTGGACCAGGGGCTGGATGCCTGCGCGGAACTGGGTGCCACGCAGATGGTGGTGCACAGCCCCTACACCACCTGGGGCTACAACAACCTCGGCCCGAACGATGCCGCGCAGCAGCAGGTGCTGGACCTCAGCCACGACACGCTGGGTGCCGCCGTGCGCCGGGCCGAAGCGCTGGGCGTCGTGCTCGTGCTGGAGAACATCGAGGACAAGGACCCGATGGAGCGCGTGCGCCTCGCGCGGTCCTTCAACAGCGCGCATGTGCGCGTCTCCGTGGACACCGGCCACGCCAACTACGCCCATGGCTCGACGGGCGCGCCCCCGGTGGACCACTACATCACCGCCGCCGGCGACCTGCTGGACCATGTCCACATTCAGGACACCGACGGCTATGGCGACCGTCACTGGGTGCCGGGCGAGGGCAACATCGCCTGGGCCGCGGTGTTCCGCGCCATCGCGGCCCTCATGGCCAACGGGGGCACGCAGCCCCGGCTGAACGTGGAACTGGCCGAGAATGCCCGCGTGCGCGAGGGCGTGGCCTTCCTGGCCGGCGCGGGGCTCGCACGGTAGGGCGAACGCCATCCTTGCCCAGGCGCACCGTGCCAGGGCAAGTTTCTCGGGTGAACGACGTGCCAGAAAACCATCCGGAGAGCCACGCCACGCCCCAACCGGGCGAGCCGGCGCCGCCCTTCACGGGGCGGACCGACCATTCCCCGCGCTATGCCTTCGACACGGTGGCGGGGCGCTATGTGGTGCTGGCCTTTCTCGGTTCCTCCAGCCATGCGCCGAGCGCCGCCGCCTGGGAGGCGCTGCGGGCGGCCCAGGCCGACGGGTTGCTCGATGACGGCCGGGCCGTGGGCTTCGCCGTCACCCTGGACCCGAACGACGCGGCACCCCGCCTGCAGGACGCGATGCCGGGGCTGCGGGTGTTCCGCGACCATGACGGCGCGATCAGCCGCCGCTACGGCGCCCTGCCGCAAGGGGGGGCCGCCAATTCCTACAGGCCCATGGTCCATCTGCTCGACCCCATGCTGCGGGTGCTGCACGTGCGGCCCATCGCCGAGACGGCGGCATTGCTGCGGCTGCTGGCCGGGATGCCGCCCCCCGAACGCCATGCCGGCATCGAGACCCCCGCGCCGGTGCTGCTGCTGCCCCATGTGCTGGAGCCGGATTTCTGTGCCCGCCTCATGGCCCTCTACGACGCCGATGGCGGAAAGGAGAGCGGCTTCATGCGGGAGGTGGAGGGCCGCACGGTCGAAATGCTCGACCCGCGGCACAAGCGCCGACGGGATCACCAGATCGCCGACGAGGCGGTGCGCGAGGCGCTGCGCCTGCGCCTCGCGCGGCGCCTGGCCCCTCAGATCCTGAAGGCCTTCCAGTTCCGCGCGACCCGCGTGGAGCGCTACATCGTGGCCTGCTACGACGCGGCAGATGGCGGCCATTTCCGCGCCCATCGGGACAACACCACCCGCGGCACCGCGCACCGCCGCTTCGCGGTCAGCATCAACCTCAACGACGCCTTCGACGGCGGGGACCTCTGGTTCCCGGAGTTCGGGTCCCGCCGCTACCGGCCCCCGCCCGGCGGGGCGGTGGTGTTCTCCTGCTCGCTGCTGCACGAGGCCACGCGCGTCACCGCCGGGCGTCGCTACGCCACCCTGCCCTTTCTCTATGACGATGCGGCGGCGAAACTGCGCGAGGAGAATTTGCGTTTCGTGGGCGCCGGCTGACCATCCTCCCTTCTCGCCGGGCTTGCGGGTTCGCCCACCCGGTCGCGGGCTGCGCAGGCTTTCGTCGCCGAGCGTTTGGGCTACAAGGGCATGGTGGAGAACGGCGCCCCCTTCTGGAAGACCGTCCCGCTGGAGCGCATGACGCGCGCGCAGTGGGAGAGCCTGTGCGATGGCTGCGGCCGCTGCTGCCTGCACAAGCTGCGCGACGCCGACACCGAGGCGCTGCACCACACCGAGGTGGCCTGCCGGCTGCTCGACCGCGCCACCGCCCGCTGCACCGACTACGCGAACCGCAAGGCCCGCGTGCCCGATTGCGTGAAGCTGACGCCGCGCCGCCTCGGCAGCATGGATTGGCTGCCGCCCACCTGCGCCTACCGCCTGCTGGCCGAGGGGCGGGATCTGCCCGCCTGGCACCCGCTGCGCTCCGGCGACCCGGAGAGCGTGGTGCGCGCCGGCGTCTCCGTCCGCGGCCGCGCCGTGCCGGAGCGCGAGGCGGGCGCGCTGGAAGACCACATCGCCACCTGGCCGGGCAACTGGCCGCGCCGGGCCGGCCTGAAGCCGCCGCCCGGTTCCCTGAGAGAGGAAACGACCCCATGAAGAATGCGCTTTTCGGCGGCGTGAACGCCGCGGTGCTGACCGCGATGCACGAAGATTTCTCGCCCGACCTCGACCGCATGGCGGCGCATGCGAAGTGGCTGCTGGCCAATGGCTGCAACGGCCTGGGCGTGCTCGGCACCACGGGCGAGGCCAACAGCTTCTCCACCGCCGAGCGCAAGGCCATCCTGGAAGGGCTGATCGCGCGCGGGGTGCCGGCCAGCACGATGATGCCGGGCACCGGCGTCTCCTCCATCACCGAGACGGTGGAACTGACGCAGCACGCCCGCGCGCAGGGCTGCCGCGGCGTGCTGCTGCTGCCGCCCTTCTACTACAAGAACCCCTCCGATGACGGCGTCTTCGCCTTCTTCAACGAGGTGGCGAAGCGCGTCGGCGGCGGCATCGCGCTCTATCTCTACAACTTCCCGCAGCAATCGGCGGTGCCGTTCAGCCTGGGCGTCATCGGCCGCCTGCTGGACGCGCATCCGGGCGTGTTCAAGGGCGTGAAGGACAGCAGCGGCGACTACGCGAACATGAAGGCGATGATCGACGCCTTCGCCGCGCGCGGCTTCGAGGTCTATTCGGGCAGCGACGAGTTCCTGCAGAAGATCCTGGCCGAGGGCGGGGCGGGCTGCATCACTGCCGCCTCCAACGGCAACAGCCATTGGGGCGGCATCGTCTATGCGAAGCGCACGGGCGCCGAGGCCGATGCGGCACAGGCCATGCTGTCCGCGACCCGCAAGGCCGCGACCTCCGTGGCGCTGATCCCCGGCCTGCGCGAGATCATCGCGCGCAGCACGGGAGATGCCGGCTGGCGCACCATCCGCCCGCCGCATCTGCCGCTGTCCAAGGCCGATGCGGACAAGGCCTGGGCCGCCTGGGAGGCCGCCGGCGCCCTGCCCCTGCCGGGGATGATGAAGCAGGCGGCGGAATGACCTTTTCCGACGCCGCTTCGCCCGGCCCCCTGCGCTGCCGCCCGCCGGCGGTGCCGACGACCCAGGTGGATGACGACAAGGTCCGCGTCATCCGCTGGGATTTCGAGCCCGGTGCCGAGACCGGCTTCCACCGCCATGGCTGGCTCTATGTCGTGGTTCCGCTGATGGATGGCACGCTGCACATCGAGTTCCCCGATGGCAGCACCACCCAGGCGCAGCTCCAGGCGGGGGTGGCCTATAGCCGCCTCGCCGGGATGGAGCACAATGTGGTGAATGGCGGCAGCGCGCCGCTCAGCTTCGTTGAGACGGAGGTGAAGGCCTGGCCGGGCTGACCGCGGGCCAGCCTCACCCCTTCAGGGTGCTGCCGAGTTGGACCGCGAACCAGGCATAGCTGTCCGCGTTGATCAGCGCCTTGGCCGGGTCGGTGAAGACGCTCTCGGGCGTGACGGCGTCGTCCTTGAAATAGCAGTAGTCATCTGTACCGGCGTATTTATGGGTGGCCTCATGGATCAGGACCTGCGCGCCGAGCTTGCCCGAGCGCAGCCGATCGTCGTTCAGCTTGATGGCGCCCCAAAGCGTGTTCGTGCCGTCGCCCCGGTCCACCGCCATGTTGTGGTAGGGTTTGCTGGGAACGCCGCCGGACACGCCGTTCACCTCGCCCAGGTCGTCGCTGTCGCCGCTGCCGACCAGGTCGCCGGTCTTGATGGTGACATCGCCCTCCAGCCCCGTCTTTGTCAGCGTCAGGATCTGCAGGATGGTGCCGAGCGAGGTGGCGTCGATGCGCGTCGGCGGCGTCAGGAAGTAGCGCGCGGCCAGCGCCGCATGGTCGCGTGGGCCGTTGGTCGTTTGCAGCGCCGCGGTGGTGCGGCGGAGAAAGGCCCGCGCCAGGCTCAGCGACATCTTCGCGGCGGCATAGACGGCGATGTCGGTGCTGGGCCGCGTCATCACGACCAACTGGCCGTTGCCGACGGTGAAGCTCTGCTGCGTGGTGAACCGGGTCATGGGTTGCGTCCCCTCGCCTGACCGGCCGGAGGATACACACGCAGAAGATGCCACCTCAAGAAGTTATTCTACCTGGACGTGTCCCGGATGGGCCCCTCGCTCCGGCGGGCAGAAGATGTCCCGCAGCGTGAGGATCACGCGGCCGACCCGCGGGTCCGCCACGCGGTAATGGATGGTGGTGGCGGCGCGGCGCGTCGCCACCAGCCCATCCGCCCGCAGCCGCGCCAGGTGCTGCGAAATGGCGGGCTGCGACAGGCCCACGAGGTCCGCCAGGCGCCCGACCGTAACCTCGCCCTCGGTGATGAGGTGGCAAAGCAGCAGCAAACGCCGCTCATTCGCAAGCAGTCGCAGAAGCCGTGCGGCCTCACCCGCCCGCTCCTCCATCTCGGGAGGCAGCGGGGAGGAGATCATCGGCCCGGGTTCGGGATTCGCCTGGAAGTCCATTCCACCATCATAACGCGGAATTCTGGACGGCGTCAGGCCCCTTTTGTCACGGAACAGGTGCGTAGGCCCAAAATGCTGTAGAGTGGACAGGTCCGCATCAGGCCGGTGGCCAGCGGCACCACGCCCACCCAGCCCCAAAGGCCAATCAGCCCGGCCAGGGTGGCGACGATCAGCGCCAAGCCCACGGCGATACGCAGCATCCGGTCGAGGCCGCCCACATTGGTCGCGAACATGTCGTCATCCTTTCGGCAGTGCGGCGGAACACCCGGCCGCCATATCTGCACGAAAGCTAATACAAAGCGCCCCGGCACGCCTTGATCCGGATCAACGGCCCGTCAGGATGCGGTCCACCAGTTGGCGGACCGTCGGCACGAAACCGTTGGAATAGAAGGGGTCACTGCCGAAGCGGTAGGCGTTGTGGCCCGCGAACATCAGGTTCTCCTGCAGGCTGCCGTCATGGGCGATGTCCTGCAGGGTCTTCTGGATGCAGAAGCTGCGCGGGTCGGCCTTCTTGCCGGTGGAGTAGTCGGGCTCGATCTGCGTCCAGTTGCTGAAGCGGCAATGGCTGAGGCAGCCCATGCAGGCCACCTGGTCCGCCACGATCTCGCGCGACTTCTCGGGTGTGACGAAGATCAGCGTGCCGTCCGGCGTCCGCATGGCCTCGGTGAAGCCCGAGCCGATCCAGGCCTGGGCGCGGGTGCGGTCACCGGGGGTCAGCCACACCAGGCGCTTGCGCGGCCCGATGCCGAGTTCGGCCGTGTGCTCCCCCACGGGTTCCATGGTGTAGGCCACCTGGCGCTCGTTGCGGGCTTCCAGCTCGGCCAGGAAGTCGTTGCGGACGGCGGAGGAGTAGAAGCCGGTGGGCGAGAAGGGCTGCAGCAGCACGTCGCCAGGCTTGAGGTCGGTCAGGCGCTGCTTCCAGGCGTCGCTGATCGGCGACTCCTTGGTGAGCAGCGGCCGCGTGCCGAACTGGAAAGCGATCGGGCCAAGCTCGGGGTTGTCGATCCAGTCCTCCCACTCCTCCAGCCACCACACGCCGCCGGCCATGATGATGGGCGTGGCGTCCAGGCCGAA
>JBHYDO010000225.1:0-8002 GCA_051860645.1 Roseococcus sp. | reverse complement strand
CTATTCCGCCGCCGCCGGCACGCGGCGCACGCGCCCGCGCTCCTGCCACAGGGCCATGGCCACGGCGAGGCCCATGAACCCCGCGGCGGCGATGAAGATGCCCTGCGGCTGCCCGTTGTCCAGCAGGAAGCCGAACAGCAACGGCCCCACGATCCCGCCGATGTTGAAGCCCGTGGTGACGATGCCGAACACCGCGCCCGCTTGGCCCGGCGGCGCGGCGGCCCGCACCAGCATGTCGCGCGAGGGCATGATCAGCCCCATCAGGAAGCCCGACGCCGCCATCACCAGCGTGAGCGGGACGACGCCAAGCGGCACCACGCCCGCCAGCAGCGTCAGCCCCGCCGCCGCCCCGAAGCCGCCCGCCGCCACCAGCCCGTGCCGGCTCGTGCGGTCCGCGATGACGCCGCCCACCAGCACGCCCACCGCGCTCATCGCCAGCCAGGCGGTCAGCGCGATGTTGGCGGAGGCCAGCGACAGCCCGCTGATCGCCCCCCAGGCCGAGACGGCGAAGCTCTGCACCCCGCCTGCCGAAAGGCTGATCAGCACGAAGAAGACCGTCAGCGTCAGGATGGCCGTGCTGAACAGGCGCGGCGCGCCCGGCGCCGCCTTGGGGCGCGGTGGCGCGGGCCGCTCGGCCAGGGCCGGGCGGAGCAGCGGCAGCGCCAGCAGAGGCCCCAGCAGGCCGGCCGCCACGAGCGCGCCGCCCAGCCCGAACAGCCAGGCCATGCCGAGCATGAAGGCCGGCGCCACCGCGCCGCCCAGGTAGCCCGCGAAGGTGTGGATGGAAAAGGCGCGGCCGACATGGCTTTCGGCCACGTCCCGGCCGAGGATGGCATAGTCGGCCGGGTGATAGACGCTGTTCGCCAGCCCCAGCAGCGCCGAGGCCGCCAGCAGCCAAGTGTAGTCCTGGAGGATGCCCGCCAGGGCCAGGGCGAGGCCGCCCAGCATCATCCCTGTCACCAGCACCCGGTGCGGCCCCCAGCGGTCCACCAGGAAGCCCATCGGCGCCTGGGTGAAGAAGGAGACGATGTTGAACAGCGTCAGCGCAAGGCCGAGTTCCAGGAAGCTGACGCCCATCGCCTCGCGCAGCAGGGGAAATAGCGGCGGCAGCGCCAGGATGTGCAGGTGGCTGACGAAATGGGCGCCGGAAATGGCGAACAGGGTCCGCCGTTCGGCCGGCGAGAAGCCGCTCATCTCAATGCGCCTCGGCCCAGGACCGCCCGTGGCCCACTTCCACCAGCAGCGGCACCCGGAGCGTGGCGACCCCCTCCATCACGCCCTTCAGCGTGGCGGCGGTGGCCTCGATTTCGGCCTCCGGCACCTCCAGCACCAGTTCGTCATGCACCTGCAGCAGCATGCGGGCGGAAAGGCCGGCATCGCGCAGCGCCTGGGGCACGCGCACCATGGCGCGCTTGATGACCTCGGCCGCCCCGCCCTGGAAGGGGGCGTTGATGGCCTGGCGCTCGGCTCCGCCGCGGCGGACCGGGTCCTTGGACTTGATGTCGGCGATCCAGAGCCGCCGCCCGAAGGGGCTCAGCACATAGCCGTTGATGCGCGCCTCCTCCTTCAGCCGTTCCATCTCGGCGCGGATTCCGGGGTATTGCGCGAAATAGGCGTCGATGATGCCGCGCGCCTCGCCCGGGCCGATGCCGAGCCGGGCGCCCAGGCCGAAGGCGCTCATCCCATAGATGATTCCGAAATTGATGGTCTTGGCGCGGCGACGGGCTTCCTTGTCCACCTTCGCGGGGTCGAGGTGGAAGATTTCCGCCGCAGTCCGGCTGTGGATGTCCTCGCCATGGGCGAAGGCCTCGCGCAGGGTGGGCACTTCGGCCAGGTGTGCCAGCAGGCGCAGCTCGATCTGGCTGTAGTCGGCGCTCATCAGCACATGGCCGGGCTCGGCCACGAAGGCGCGGCGGATGCGCACGCCCTCCTCCGTGCGGATCGGGATGTTCTGCAGGTTCGGCTCGGTAGAGGAGAGCCGGCCGGTGCTGGTGATGGCCATGGAGAAATCGGTGTGGACGCGGCCATCGGCGGCCAGCTGCGCCGCCAGCCCCTCCACATAGGTGGATTTCAGCTTGGCGAGCTGCCGCCAGTCCAGCACCACGCGCGCCAGTTCCACGCCCTGCGCGGCCAGTTCCTCCAGCACCGAGGCGTCGGTGGAATAGGCGCCGGTCTTGCCCTTCTTGCCGCCCTTGAGGCCCATCTCCTGGAACAGGATTTCCCCCAGCTGCTTGGGCGAGCCGACATTGAAGGGGCGCCCCACCAGGCGGTGGCACTCGGCCTCCAGCACCACCAGGCGCTCGGCGAAGTCCTGCCCGATGCGGGCGAGTTCCGCGCCATCCACCTTGATGCCGGCGGTTTCCATGGCGGCCAGCACCGGAATCATCCGGCGCTCGATCTGTTCGTAGAGGGCCAGCGCCTTCTCCGCGCGCAGGCGCGGGCGAAGCGCGTGCCACAGCCGCAGCGTGACGTCGGCGTCCTCGGCGGCATAGGCGGTGGCGCGGTCCAGCGGCACCTGCGCGAAGCTGATGCGGGCGCGGCCGGTGCCCGTCACCTCGTCGTAGCTGATGGGCTTGTGGCCGAGATGCAACTGCGACAGCTCGTCCATGCCATGCCCATGCGCGCCAGCCTCCAGCGCGTAGGAGATCATCATCGTGTCGTCGAGCGGGGCGATGGAGAGGCCGCCATTGGCCGGGTTCGCAAGCACCTCCACGTCGTACTTGGCGTTGTGCAGCACCTTCAGCACGGCGGGGTCGGCCAGCAGGGGGCCCAGGGCCTCGGCCACCTCGGCCAGGGGAAGCTGCGGCGGAGTCTCGGTCAGCATGTCGCCGCCACCATGGCCGAGCGGGATATATGCCGCCCGACCTGGTGCCACGGCGAGGCAAATGCCCACCAGCCGGGCCGCCAGCGCATCCAGGCTGGTGGTCTCCGTGTCGAGCGCCATGACGCCGGCGGCACGGGCCTCGGCGATCCAGGCGTCGAGCGTCGCGCGGTCGGTGATGGTGGTGTAGGGGCCGAAGGATGAGGCCTCGGCGGGCGCTTCGGCCGCCGCCGCGACGGGCCGTGGCCTGTGCGGCGCGCCGCCATCCCCCTCGCCCATGCGCGCCAGCAACGACCGGAAATTGTTCTCGCGCAGGAAGGCCAGAAGCCGTGCGGGCTCGGGCGCACGGGCGCGCATCTCCTCCAGCGGGCAGGGCAGGGGGGCCTGGGCGTCGAGCTGCACCAGCTTGCGCGAGATGCGCGCGGCCTCGGCATGGGTTTGCAGCACCTCCCGGCGCTTGGGCTGCTTGATCTCGCCGGCCCGGGCGAGCAGCGTCTCCAGGTCGCCGTATTCGGTGATGAGCTGCGCCGCGGTCTTGATGCCGATGCCGGGCACGCCGGGCACGTTGTCGGTGGCGTCGCCGGCGAGCGCCTGCACCTCGACCACCTTCTCCGGCGCCACGCCGAACTTCTCGAACACCTCGGGCGCGCGGATGGGCTTCTGCTTGATCGGGTCCAGCATGATCACGCGTTCGCGGATCAGCTGCATCAAATCCTTGTCGGAGGAGACGATGGTGACCCGCCCGCCCTCCGCCTCGAACTCCCGCGCATAGCTGGCGATGAGGTCATCGGCCTCGAAGCCCGGCAACTCCACGCGGCACACGCCGAAGGCGTCGGTCGCGTCGCGGATCAGCGCGAATTGGGGAACCAGTTCCTCCGGCGGCTCCGGCCGGTGCGCCTTGTAGGCGGGGTAGATCGCGTTGCGGAAAGTCTCGCGCGCGCTGTCGAACACCACCGCGATATGGCTCGCCACATGCTGGCTGAGGAATTTCTCCAGCATCTGCGCAAAGCCGAACACCGCGTTCACCGGCGTCCCGTCCGGGCGCGTCATCGGCGGCAGCGCGTGGTAGGCGCGGAAGATGTAGCCGCTGCCATCCACCAGGATCAGGTGGCGGTCCTCGGCGGGGAGGACGGGGCGCGCGGCCTCCGCCTCGGCGTCAATGGGCGTGGTCGTCACCGGCACCATCCTTCAACCGGTAGGTGCGGGAGCAATAGGGGCAGGTCACCTGCTCGCCCTCGATCCGCATGAATATGGCGGGGTGGCCGAGTGCGCCGCCGCCGCCATCGCAGCGCACCTGGCGGCTGTCCACCATGATGACTTCCTCGGGTGTCACGCCCTCGGTCAGCACGGGGGTGTAGCCGGTGATCTGCGGGTCGCGCATCGAAACTCGTCCTGGCGTTCTGTTGCCGCGGACAATACCCCCGGGGCGGAGGATGGACCAGACGGAACCTCCCCCATATGGCAGGGGCATGTCCCGTCTCCTCCTCCTGTTGCTGCTGGCGCTGGCCGCCTGCGTGCCGGCCGAGCGCCCGGCTCCGGCCACCTCCACGCCCGGCATCGCCCCTTTCCAGGCCGGGCCGCTGCCCTGGGCGGCCCATCCCGCCTACCTGCTCGATTCGCCGCCGCCGCGCCCGCAGCCCGCCGGCCCACGCCCCGAAGCCGACCTGATCATGGACGATGGCGCCCGCCTGCCGCTGCGCGCCTGGCGGACCGAGGGCGCGCCGCGCTTCATCCTGCTGGCGCTGCATGGGCTGGGCGACCATGGCGGCAATTTCCTGCTGGAAAGCGGGCCGCAACTCGCCGCCGGCGGGGCGCTGGTCTACGCCTATGACCAGCGCGGCTTCGGCTGGACCGCCACGCGCGGCCTCTGGGCCGGGCGCGACCGCATGGTGCAGGACGCCCGCACCGCCACCGCCCTGCTGCGCGCACGCCACCCCGGCGTGCCGTTCTTCGTGCTGGGCGAAAGCCTGGGCGGGGCGGTGGCGCTGCTGGCCCAGCCGGAGGGGATTTCAGGCCTGATCCTTTCCTCGCCCGCCATCTGGGGCGGACACTACTTCCCTGGGCTGCTGCGGCCACCCTTGGCGGTCGGCGCGGCGCTGCTGGGGCCACTCGCCTCGCCCGCCGTGGCCGGGGGCATCGCGGCCAGCGACAACGCCGCGGCCCTGCGCCGCTTCGCGCGGGACCCACTGACACTGAGCAACATACGCCTCGACATGCTGGCCGGCCTCGTGGACCTGATGGACGACGCCGTCGCCGCCCTGCCCGCCTGCTGCCGCGCCACACCCACCCTGGTCCTGGTCGGCGGCAAGGACCGCGTGATCCCGACCGCCAGCGCCCGCCGCGCCCTGCGCGACGCCCAGGTGCCGCGCGTCATCTTCTATCCGGAAGGCTGGCACCTGCTGCTGCGCGACGCGGTGCGCGAAGAGGTGGCGCGCGACATCCTGGCCTTCCTCAACGCCCCCGCCACCCCACAACCCGCCGAGACGCGCGGGCGGGACTGGCTGGCGGGAGGGTAGCGCGGGTCGCTGCTGGGAAGGGCGTCCGCCCTTCCCAGACCCATCCCGCCGAGGGCCTCGGCCCTCGGAACCCGCCTCATGGCCATCACACATGGGGTCAGGGGCCCACGGCCCCTGGCGGGGGCGGCAGCCCCTGCCAGGGGCGCAACTCACCCCAGCACCGTGAAGCAGTCGCCCTCCATCGGCCGCCGCTCGACATGGGCGCGGTGCCACAGGGCGTAGAACAGCAGGTTCCACGCGGCGGCGCCGGCGCGCCGGTCGCTCGCACGGCGGAACAGCGGTTCGACACGGCCCGGCCGGCAGATCTCCATGATGGCGGCCTGGCGGGCGACCAGCGGGCCCAGGCGCGGCGCCTCCGCCTCCAGCCAGGCGCCCAGCGGCAGGCGCGGGGCGGTGGGCGCGGTGCCACCCACCCAGGCGCGCAGCAGGTGCTTGCCCTGGCCCTGCCGCACCTTCAGCGCATCGGGCAGGCGGAAGGTGGCGGCGACGACGCCCGCGTCGAGGAAGGGCGCGCGCGCCTCGATGCCGTGCCAGGCCAGGCAGCGGTCGAGCCCCGTGAGCAGCCCATTGGTCAGCCAGTCGCCCATGTCCACCGCCTGCGCCACCTGCAGCCGGCTGCGCCCGCCCCCGGCCTCGGCGGCCTCGGCGGCGGCGATGCCGTCGCGCCAGGCGCGCGGTTCGATGCGCAGCACGTCCAGCCGGTCGAAGGTGCCGCGGGCGCGCATGGCGCGGCCCCACAGCCACCAGGGCCGCATGGCGGCGCGGTGCCGCCCGTGCCCGGCCAGGAGTTCATTGGCGCCATCCGCCGAAAGCAGCGCCTTCACCTGGCCGCGGGCCGCGGCGGCGAGCAGCCAATGGATCACCAGGGCCGGCTCGGCCGTCGGGTCGTCGAGCGCCTGCACCAGGGCGGGCAGGCAGGCCCAGAAGCCCGCGCGGGTGATCGGCACGGGGGTGAGGGCGACGCCGCAGCCGCGCGCCAACGGCGCGGTCTCGGGCGCGGCCTGGCCCTCCAGCACGGGTGCGAAGCCGGGCAGCGGACCCAGGCGAAGCCGCCCGGCGCCGGCGAGCAGCGCCGCCGAACCGGTGCCCCCCGGCAGCAGCAGCCCCGCGCCGCCGCCGTCCAGCCGGGCCGCGAGGCTGGCCAGGAAGCCCGTCTCGAAGCGGGCCAGCGCCTCGGCCTCGGTGATGGGCTCGGGGGCACCCTCCGGCAGCGGAGGCGCGCGGCGCCGCTCCACGATGGCCCCGCCCGCGATGGCGAGGCACTCCGCGGGCAGCACCCGCGTGATGCCCTCGAAGATGGTCTCCGCGCCGGTGGTGAAGCGAAGCTGCAGCAATTCGTCGCGCGCGGCCGCGCGCAGACGAGGTGTCACGAGGCCGGCGGCGATGAGGGCGGCGGGTTCGGACGCGAAGGCCATGCCGTCGGCCGTCTCGGCGACATAGAGGGGGGCCAGGCCGAAGGGGTCGCGCGCCAGCACCAGGCGCCGCATCGCGTGGTCATGCACGGCGAAGGCATGCGCGCCCCCCAGCCCCGCGCCGAAGCCCAGGCCGCGGCGGCGATACAGCAGCAGCGGCAATTCGGCGGTGCGCGCCTCGCCCAGCCCCTGCTCGGCGCGCAGCCCCTCCGCGCCGGCCAGCACATGGCTCGCGACCAGGGTGGCGGCCCCGGCCGAGACGGCGGCGGCGGGCAGGCCGCGCCCCACCAGCCCCAGCCCGGGCGCCAGCAGCGGCGGACCGGCGGGTGGGCCGCGATGGGCCAGGGCCTCGGCCAGCGCCTCAAGTGTGGCCGGCGCGGGTGGGCGACGGCCGCGCAGGGTGATTCCGGCGATGCCGCTCACGCTGGCGGGACCCGCGGCGGCATCAGCGCCAGGTAGCGCGGCAGCACCTGCTCCCACAGGAAGGCCCGGCGAACCCGGGCGGCGGCGGCCCGGCCCATCGCCCGGCGACGGGCAGTGTCGTCGAGCAGCGCCGCCAGGGCGGCGGTGACACTCGACGGGTCGGCGCCGTCGCAGAGCAGGCCGGTCTCGCCATCGGCCACCGCATCCTCGGCGCCGCCCTCACGGCCCGCCAGGGCGGGGCAGCCATGCCAGGCGGCCTCCAGGTAGACGATGCCGAAGCCCTCCACCGAGGCGCCCTCGCGCCGCGCCGGCATGGCGAAGAGGTCGGCCTCGGCCAGCAGCGCGGCCTTTCGGGCCTCGTCCACCCGCCCAAGGAAATGCACCTGCGCGCCGACGCCCAGGCGGGCGGCAAGGGCCTCCAGCCGGGCGCGGTCCTCGCCCGCGCCGGCGATGAGGTGGCGCAGGCCGGGGTGGCGCGGCAGCAGGACCGGCAGGGCGCCGATGACGCGGTCCACGCCCTTGCGCGGCTCCAGCCGGCACAGGGTCGCGACCAGCGGGCCGGGGCCGGCCAGGGCGCGCAGGGCCGCGCGTGCCTCGGCCGTGGCGGCGGGAAGCGGCGTGATGGGCGGCGGGATGATCTCCGCCCGCGCGCCCGCGGCCAGGTAGGGCGCCACCTCGGCCGCGGTGTGGCGCGAGACGGGCAGGACCACGCTGGCCTTGGCCAGGGCGGCGCGGATGCGGCGGGCGCGGCGGGCGGAGGGGTCGGGCGGGAACTCCATGCCATGGGCCAGCACCAGCACGGGCGCCTGGGTCGGCGGCAGGATCTCGGC
>JBHYDO010000224.1:0-8017 GCA_051860645.1 Roseococcus sp. | reverse complement strand
GCCTCGGGCGAGCCGGGCGTCTCGTCGCGATAGGGGATGCCCAGGCCGCCGCCGCAATCCACCCGCGTCACGGAATGGCCGGCCGCGCGCAGCTCCCGCACCAGGTCGCCCAGGCGCTGGTAGGCCGCGGCGTAGGAGGCGACGCCCTGCGTGATCTGGCTGCCGATGTGCACGGCGATGCCCACCGGCTCCAGGCCCGGCATGGCGCACATCCGCGCGTAGAGATCCGGTGCCATGGCGATGGGCACGCCGAACTTGTTGTGCGTGAGCCCGGTGGTGATCTTGGCGTGGGTGCGGGCGTCCACGTCGGGGTTCACCCGCAGCGCGCAGCGGGCGCGGCGGCCGAGGCCCAGCGCCACCTCGTTCAACATCGCCGCCTCCTCGGCGCTTTCGATGTTGAGTTGGAGGATGTCCTCCTCCAAGGCTCGCCGCATCTCGCCCCGCGTCTTGCCCACGCCCGAGAAGACGATGCCCGAGGCGGGCATGCCGGCGGCGAGTGCGGCCAGCAATTCGCCCTCGCTGACCACGTCCGCGCCCAGGCCCTCGCTCGCCAGCAGGTTCACGACCGCAAGCGAGGGGTTGGCCTTGGTCGCGAAGTGCACGCTGGCCGTCAGGCCGGCATTGAACAGCGCGGCCTTGAGCAAGCCCGCGCGCCGGCGCAGCGTGGCGGCGGAATAGACCCAGACGGGCGTGCCATGCGTGGCGGCGATGCGCGCCAGCGGCACCTCCTCCAGCATCAGCCCCGCCATGGGATCGAGCGAGAGGGCGGGGCGCTGCGCGAGCAGGTCGGCGAAGCTGGGGTCGGGCGTGTCGAAGACGGGGGCGGGTGCGGCCATTCCTGCAGATAAGGGATGGCGCGTCCCTAAGCCAAGGGCGCCTCGGGAAACTCCAGCACCTGGGCGAGATGCCCGCGCCCGGCCAGGAAACGCAGCAGGTCCGTGGGGCGCAGCCCGGTGCTGGCGGTGTTCACCAGCGGGTGGAACCAGGCCAGCCCCGGCGCCAGCGCCAGCGCCGCATCCAGCACGAGGCGCACCGTGCCGGGCGCGGCGTGCACGAGGCCGAAGGGCGTGACGCTGCCGGGTGCCACGCCGAGCATGGCCTGGAGGTCCTCCGCGCTGGCCATCTGCACGCGCGGCCAGCCGGCGGCGCGGGCCAGGGCATTGACGCTGACCTGCCGGTGTTCCTCCAGCACGGCCAGGAAGAAGCCCTCGCCCTTGGCGGCGCGCAGGAACAGGTTCTTCGAATGGGCACCCGGCAATTCGCCCCGCAGCGCGCGGGATTCCGCCACGGTGAAGACGGGCGGGTGGAAGACGGTGCTGGCCTCGATGCCGCCTTCCGCGAGGGCCTGGAGAAGTTCGTCGGGGGTCATTGGCGCCGCAGGATGAAGTTGACGGTGAGATCCACCGTGACGCCCCCGGGGTCGGCGGGCGGCGGGAAGGCGGGGATCTGCGCCCCTTGGAATGGGAAGGTGGTGGCGTAGTTCAAGCTGGGCGAGGTGGAGGGCCCCACCAGGCGCACCGAGCGCACCGTGCCATCGGGGGCGGCGATGATCCGCACGCGCACCGTGCCGTCCTCGCCGCGCCTCGCGGCGTCCTGCGGATAGCTGATGTTCTGCTCCAGCCAGCGCCGGAAGGCGGCGCGCCAGTTGGCGCCCACCTGCGCGCCCTCCACCCGCACCGAGGGGTCGGCCGTGGCGGTGCCCTCGGCGAAGCGCGGGTCCACCGAAAGGTCGAGGCCGCGGCCCTGGGGCCGGCCGCTCGGCACCGGCGCGGCCGGGCTGCCGCCGCCAAGCTGCGCACCCCGGGGCAGGAAGACGCCCGGCAGGGGTTGGGCCTCGCGCCGGGTGGGGGTTGGTGCGGGGGTGGGAGGGGGCGGCGTGGCGGCGGGCGGCAGCGGCAGGGCGAAGCGCGGCGACAGGCGCAGGTCGGTGGGGGGCGCGAGCAGTTCGGCCGCCTCGGGCAGCGGGGGCGGGGCGTCCTCGGCGGGCGGCGCCTCGGGGCGCGGGGGCGCGGGCGGCGGCGCCGGCAGGGCCGGGACTTCGGCGCGGAGGGTCGGCGCCGGCGGCGGCGGCGCGGGCGCAAGGCGTGGCGGTGGCGCCGCCGGCATGGGGGGGGGGGGGGGGGCCAGTGGGGGGGGGGGGGCCCCGGGGCTTGGGGGGGGGGGGGGGGGCCCGCGGGGCGGTGGAGGCGCCACGTCGGGCGGTGGCGGGGCTGGCACGGACGGAGCCGCCGGGGCTGGAGCCGCGGGGATCGGAGCCGCGGGGATCGGAGGCTGGAGGGCAACGGGCGGGGGTGCCGCGACCGGCGGCGGGGGCGGTGGTGGCATGGCCGGCGCTGCTGGTGCCGGGCTCGGCGCCGGTCCGGGCGGCACCTCCTCGCCCGGCGGTGCCTCGCCCGAGGCCTGCTCCGGCGTGCCGCCGTCGAAGACGATGTCGAAGGCCGGCGCGGGCAGGTCGGTGGCGGGGCGCGGCCGCGCATCGGGCCAGAACAGCAGCAGCGCCAGCAGCAGCCCGTGCAGCAGGGCCGAGCCGGCGGCCCAGGCCGCCACGAGCCGTCCCGTCGCGCGCCGCGGCGCCCAGCGCCAGAAGCGCGCCATCGCCTCCGCGCGGAAGGGCGGCGGGATGGGGGGTTGCGGCGCGCGCCGGGCTGGCCGGCGTGCCGCGCCGAACCGCGGGAGCCGCCCAGGCAGCCGGGTGGGAGGCCGACTGGATTGCGGGGCGCTCATGGCGCCGATCGGCCGGGCATGGCGCGCCTTACCGCACTTCCAGGCATGAACGAAGGGGGGCGGACCGGTTGAGCGCCGCACGCGCGCGCCCACATGCGCCAGCATGACCCTGAACCGACGCGCCCTGTTCGCCGCCCCTGCCCTCCTGCTGCTTCGCCCCGCCACGGCCCGGGCGAAGGCGATCCGCACCGAGGCCGGGGACGCCCGGCTCTCCGTGCTGGCGGAGGGGCTTGAACACCCCTGGGGCGGGAACTTCCTGCCCGATGGAAGCCTGCTGGTCAGCGAACGGCCCGGCCGGGTGCGCCTGGTGGCGCCCGATGGGCGGGTCTCGGCGCCGGTCGCGGGCGTGCCGGCGGTGGAGGCGGCCAGCCAGGGCGGGCTGCTGGACATCCAGCCCGCACCCGACTTCGCCCGCACGCAGGAGGTGTACTTCGCCCAGGCCGCGCTGGTGCAGGGCGGCGCGCTGACCCGCCTCTCCCGCGCGCGCCTGGTGGACGGCGCGCTGCGGGACGTCACGCCGGTGCTGGACTGCACCCCGGCCCAGTCCCGCGGGCGGCACCATTATGGCGGGCGCATCACCTTCTCGCCCGATGGGGCGCATCTGTTCCTGACCACCGGCGACCGCAACCTGGACCGCGCGCGCTCGCAGCGGCTGGATGACCTGGCCGGGAAGATCATCCGCCTGACGCGCGACGGCCGCATCCCGCGCGACAACCCCTTCGTCAATCGGGCGAATGCGCGGGGCGAGATCTGGTCCTACGGCCACCGCAACCCGCAGGGCATCGCCTTCCACCCGGTGACCGGCACGTTGTTCTCGGTGGAGTTCGGGCCGCGCGGGGGGGATGAGCTGAACCTCATCCGCCCCGGGCTCAACTATGGCTGGCCCGAGGTGACGCATGGCCGCGAATACTGGGGTGGGCGGATCGCCGGCGGGCGCACCGAGGGGCCGGGCTTCGAGCCGCCGCTGCGCCACTGGACGCCTTCCATCAGTCCCTCCGGCATGGCCTTCGCGCCGGCCCATGCGGCGCGGCCCTGGCGCGGCGCGCTGTTCCTCGGCTGCCAGAACCCGATGGGCGTGCTGCGCCTGCCCATGCCGGGCGACAGGCCCGGCCGGGAGGAGCGCCTGCTGTGGGATGAATTTCGCATTCGCCAGCCGATTTTCGCGCCCGACGGCGCGCTGCTGCTGCTGACCGACCACGCCGATGGGCGGATTCTGCGGCTCGATGCGGCATGATCCCCTTTGCACGGCCGCCCGTTGCGCCAATGTGGCGGGCATGAGCAGCACCCCTGTCCCTGACCTGCACGACCCTGCCCTCCAGGCCTTCTGGCGCGTCATCGCCGATGTTGGCTGGGCCGCGCTCACCATGCGCGCCGTGGCGGCCGAGGCGGGCATGCCGCTCGCGCAGTTGCGGCAGCGCTTCGCCTCGCCCATGGCCCTGCTGCGCGCCCATGCGGCGGCGGTGGACGCGGCCGTGATCGAGGGCACGATGGAGGACGAGACCTCCACCCCGCGCGACCGCCTGTTCGACGTGCTGATGCGCCGGCTGGACATGCTGCAACCCAACCGCGCCGGCGTCGTTCGGCTGATGCGCGACCTCCCGCGCGACCCCCTGCTGGCGCTGTGGCTGGCGAGTGAACAGCCCCGCGCCATGGCCTGGATGCTGGAAGCCGCGGGCATTGACGCCGGCGGACCGAAGGGGGCGCTGCGCGCGCATGGCCTCGGCGCGGTGTGGCTTGCCACGCTGCGGGCCTGGGAGAAGGATGAGAGCGAGGACCTCTCGGCCACGATGGCCGCGCTGGACCGCGCATTGGATCAGGCCGACAAGGCGGCACGCAGCCTGGGTCTGGGCCGCGAGGAGTCAGGGCAGCATGGCACGCACACCGCGGACGAGGGCGGAGACACCCAGGGCACGGCCGGGCGGCCGGAGCCAGGCCCCGAAGCCGACCCCCAAGGTGGGACCGGCGAAAAAGCCCCGAGCGGCGAAGACGCCGGCGGCGGAGATCCCGGCGCAGCCCGGCCCGCCTGAGCCCGACGCCGCGCCCCCCGCGGCGCGTGAAGTTTCCAAGGCGGTCGAGGCCCCGCCCGGCGGGAAGGCGGACACGCCGCTACCCCTGCCGCGGGCCCTTGAGGCCGCCCTTTCGGCCGACGCCCCTGCCGATGCCGGTGCCGAAAGGCCCGCAAGACCGGAGAAAACCGCCGCACGAGCGGCACGGGCCGCGTTTGACCCGCCCGGTGGCCGCCCTGTAGGGTCGGGCTCTCAATCTGCCGGGAGACGAATGATGTCGGGCCAAGGTTTCAACCCCGAAGACATGATGCGCATGTTCAGCAGCATGAAGATGCCCAACATGCTGGACTTCCAGGCCCTGGCGGAGGCGCAGCGCCGCAACCTCGAAGCCATGGCCGCGGCCAACCGCGTGGCGATGGAGGGTGCCCAGGCCGTGGCCCGCCGGAACATGGAGCTGATGCAGCAGACCATGTCGGAGATGAGCGAGGCGATGCGCGGCATGACGACGATGGACGCCAACCCCGCCACCAAGGCGGCGCAGCAGGCGGAGCTGATGAAGGCGAACTACGAGCGCGCCGTGAACAGCATGAAGGAACTGGCGGACCTCATCCAGAAGTCGAACGGCGAGGCGCTGGAAGTGCTGAACCGCCGCTTCGCCGAGGCGCTGGAGGAGATGCAGACGATGGTGAAGAAGCCGTAGCGCCCGATCGGCGATGGCGCAGCCGGAGCCGTCAACCGGCCGCGGCCTGGGTAAGCCTATCTCCACCGCCAGAACAGCGCCGTGCCCAGGATCAGCGCCACCGCGAAGGTGAGCAGGGCGGCGCCCACGCCGCCCGCCGCATAGGCCAGGCCGCTGAGCGCCTGCAGCACGGCCGCGCCGCCAAAGAAGAAAATGTTCTGGGCGGAGAGGGCGCGGCCCGTCTCCTCCGGCAGCACCCGCGCGCGCAGCATGGCGAAGCACAGCACCTGGAAGGCGATGGCCAGGCCGAACAGCGCCATCAGCAGCGCGTCCAGCCAGGCGGGCGAGGCGAGCGGCCCGCCCAGCAGCAACGCCAGGATGCACAGCGCCGCCAGCACATGCCCGCCCGCCAGCAGCAGCGGCAGGCGCCCCAGGCGCGAGGCGGCCCAGCCCGCCAGCGCAGGCCCCAGCACCAGCATGACAGTGCCCAGCAGCAGCACATGCCCAGCGGGCACGCGCGCCATCCCCTTCACCTCCATCAGCCAGGGCCCGCCCCACAGCCCGCGCAGCCCGAGCACGGCGCCGAAGGAGACGAAGGCGAGCGCGAAGATGCCGCGCAGCGGGCGCGATGTGGCGAAGCCCAGCACGGCCCGCGCGTCGCTCAGCAGGGTGCGCCCGGGCTGGGGCAGCGGCGGCGGGGCACGCAGCGTCAGCGCCACCGCGCCGAACGCCACCACGCCGATGCCGAGGCACGCCCAGAATCCGGCCCGCCAGCCCGCCACCTCGACCAGCCAGGCGAGCGGAGAGGCCGAGAGCAGCATGCCCGAATTGCCGATGCCCTGGATCAGCCCCGACCACAGGCCGAAGCGCCGCTGGTCCAGCACCTGGGCCGCGTAGGTCATGGGCGCCATCAGCATTCCCGAGCAGCCGGCGCCCAGCACCACCTGCGCCAGCAGCATGGTGCCCGCCGAGGGCGCGAGTGCCGCCAACCCCGCCCCCACGCCCGCAATGGCCAGCAGCCACAAGGCCACGGGCCGCACGCCGTAGCGGTCCAGCGCCACGCCCACCGGCACCATGGCCAGGGCGAAGGCGGCGGGGAAGGCGCCGGTGATGGCGGCCAGCGTCTCCGCCGTGATGTCGAGGTCGGCCGAGAGCACGTCCGCCGCCACGGCGGGCAGGGTGCGGACGGCGTTGGAGAAGACATGCCCCAGCGTCAGCGCCAGCAGGGGCAGCGCGATGGCCGGGGCGGACCCGGTCATGTGTTGCTGTCGAAGAACATCTTCCCGGGGTTGAGGATGCCCTTGGGGTCCATCGCCAGCTTCAGGCTGCGCATCACTTCCAGGGCCTCGGCGCCATGTTCCTCCAGCAGGAATTCGCGCTTGCCCAGGCCCACGCCATGCTCGCCCGAGCAGGTGCCGCCCAGCGCCAGGGCACGGCGCACGATCTGCCGGTCCAGCGCCCAGGCGCGTTCCATCTCCTCGGTGTTGCCCTCTTCCACCAGGATGATGGTGTGGAAATTGCCATCGCCGACATGACCGACGATGGGCGCCTCGAAGCCGCTTGCCTCGATGTCAGCCTTCGCCCCCAGCAGCGCCTCGGCCAGGCGCGAGATGGGCACGCAGACATCGGTGGTGATGCCCTTCTTGCCGGGCCGGTAGGCGATGCCGGCCCAATAGGCATCGTGGCGCGCCTTCCACAGCTTGTTGCGCGCCTCCGCATCGCGCGCCCAGGCGAAGCCGGCGCCGCCATGCTCGGCGGCGAGCGCCTCGACGGCCTCGGCCTGTTCGGCGACGCCGGCCTCGGTGCCGTGGAATTCGAGGAACAGGGTGGGGACGGGCGCCATGCCCTCCAGCTTGGAGTAGGCGATGCAGGCGGCCATCTGCACCTCGTCCAGCAGCTCGATCCGCGCGACGGGAATGCCGTGCTGCATGGTGGCGATGACGGTGTTCACCGCCGCGCCGAGATCCGGGAACTGGCATACGGCGGCGCTGGTCGCCTCCGGAATGCCGTGCAGCCGAAGCCGGATGCGCGTGATGACGCCGAGCGTGCCCTCGCTGCCGATGAACAGCCGCGTGAGGTCATAGCCATTGGCCGCCTTGCGCGTGCGGCCGCCCGTCTGGATCACGCGGCCATCGGCCAGCACCACCTCCAGCCCCAGCACGTTCTCGCGGATGGTGCCATACCTCACCGCATTGGTGCCCGACGCGCGCGTGGCGCACATGCCGCCGATGGTGCAGTGGCTGCCCGGGTCCACCGGGAAGAACAGCCCCTGTGCGCGCAGATGCTCGTTCAACTGCTGCCGCGTGACGCCGGGGCCGATCAGGCAGTCCATGTCCTCGGCGTTGACTTCCTCGATGGCGGCCATGCGGCTGAGGTCCAGCGAGATGCCCGCCCGCACCGGGTTCACATGCCCCTCCAGGCTGGTGCCGGCGCCGAAGGCCGTCACCGGCACGGCATGGGTGTGGCACAGCGCGAGCAGGCGGCTGACTTCCTCTGTGCTTTCCACGAAGGCCACGGCGTCCGGCAGGGTGGGCGGCGTGGTGTCCTCGCCGCGGCTGTGCTGCTGGCGGATGGCGTCGTTCCGCGTGATGCGCTCGCCCAGGAATTC
>JBHYDO010000223.1:0-8044 GCA_051860645.1 Roseococcus sp. | reverse complement strand
GCCCTCCTGGGCGCCCAGGCGCAGCTGCGCGTGGCCGAGATCAACCTGGCCTACACCGACATCCGCGCCCCCATCGCGGGCGCCATCGGCCGCGCCACCTTCGCGCCCGGCAACGTGGTGACCCCGCAGAGCGAGCCCCTGGCCACCATCTACAGCCAGGACCCGATGCGCGTGGCCTTCACCATCCCCTCCCGCACCGCGACCGAGCTGCGCAACCGCTACGAGGACCGCGGCGGGGCGGCGGCCGTGGTGGTCCGCATCCGCTTCGCCGGAGGGCGCACCTATGGCCAGGTGGGCCGCATCGACTTCATCGACGCGGCGCTGAACCGCGACACCGATTCGCTGCTGGTGCGCGCCTCCATTCCCAACCCCGTGCGCGAGGGTGCCACAGCCGGTGAACCGGGAGCGCGCGAGCTGCTGGACGGCCAGTTCGTCACCGTGCTGCTGGAGGGCGCCGAGCCGGTGAATGCCATCACCATCCCGCGCGCCGCCGTCGCGCAGGACCAGGTGGGCTTCTTCGTCTTCGTGGTGGACGCCGAGGGGCGCGCGCAGCGCCGCAACATCCGCATGGGCCGCAGCACGGCCGAGACCGCCGTGGTCGAGGAGGGGCTCAACGAGGGCGACCGCGTCATCAGCGAGGGCGTGCAGCGGGTGCGCCCCGGCCAGCCGGTGAACGCGGCCCCGGCCGGCGCCCCGCCCCGCCCCACGGCCGCCCCGGCGCGGGCCGGCTGAGCCGCCATGATCTCCAACCTGTTCATCCGGCGGCCGCGCTTCGCCATCGTCATCTCCATCGTCATCACGCTGGCGGGCCTGCTGTCGATGACGCAGATTCCCGTGGCGCAGTTTCCCGACATCGTCCCCCCCGTGGTGCAGGTCACGGCGCGCTACCCCGGCGCCTCGGCCGCGGTGGTGGAAGCCACGGTGGCGCAGCCGATCGAGAGCGCGGTGAACGGCGCCGACGGCATGCTCTACATGCGCTCCAACAGCGCCAATGACGGGACCTATTCGCTCAGCGTCACCTTCGCGCTGGGCACCAACCCCGACATCAACACGGTGAACGTCAACAACCGCGTGCAGGGGATTCTCGCGCGGCTGCCGCAGGAGGTGCAGCGCAGCGGCGTGACCGTGCGCAAGCAATCCTCGGCGGTGCTGCAATTCATCGGCGTCACCTCGACCAACGAGGCGCATGACACGCTGTTCCTGTCGAATTTCGCCACCATCAACATGCTGGACACGCTGCGGCGCCTGCCCGGCGTGGGCGACGTGCAGATGTTTGGCGCGCAGGACTACTCCATGCGCATCTGGTTCGAGACGGACCGGCTGAACAACCTCAACATCACGCCCACCGAGATCATCGCCGCCATCCAGGCGCAGAACATCCAGGCGGCGGCGGGGCGGATCGGCGCGCGGCCGATCGGCGACGACCAGCAGTTCCAGTTCAACATCCAGACCTCGGGCCGCCTCTCCAGCCCCGAGCAGTTCGGCGAAATCATCATCCGCGCCAACCCCGACGGTTCCACCCTGCGCGTGCGCGACGTGGCGCGGGTGGAGCTCGGCGCCTCCAACATGGACACGGAGGCGCGGCTGAACGGGCGGCCCACGGTGACCATGGGCGTCTATCTCTCGCCGGGTGCGAACGCCGTGGCCGTGGCGGCCGAAGTGCGCGCGGCCCTGGCCCGCTTGAAGGAACGCTTCCCCGAGGGCATGGACACGCTGGTGGTCTATGACACATCCGCCTTCGTGCTGGACACGATGTGGGAGGTGATCGTCACCCTCATCGAGGCCTTCCTGCTGGTGGTGCTGGTCGTATACCTGTTCCTGGGCTCCTTCCGCGCCACCGTCATCCCCGTCATCGCCGTGCCGGTCAGCCTCATCGGCACCTTCGCGGTGATGCTGGCCATCGGTTTCTCGGCCAACACCATCTCGCTGCTGGCCATGGTGCTGGCCATCGGCATCGTGGTGGACGACGCCATCGTGGTGGTCGAGAACGTCGAGCGCGTGATGGAGGAGAACCCCGAATTCACGCCAGCGGAGGCCACGCGCGTGGCGATGGGCGAGATCACGGGGCCCATCATCGCCATCACGCTGGTGCTGCTGTCCGTTTTCGTGCCCATCGGCCTCATCGGCGGCGTGGCGGGCGTGCTGTTCCAGCAATTCGCCGTCACCATCAGCGTGGCCATGGTGATCTCGGCCATCAACGCGCTGACGCTCTCGCCCGCGCTGTGCTCCATCATGCTGAAGCACACGGGGCCGAAGCGCGGGCCCATCAAGTACGTGCTGCGCGCCATCGACAAGCTGCGCGACGGCTATGCCGCCATCGTGAAGCGCCTGGTGCGGGTGGCGGCGGTCTCGCTGGTGCTGACGGGCGCCATCGCCTACGGCATCTTCGAACTGAGCAACCGCACCCCCTCGGGCTTCCTGCCGAGCGAGGACCAGGGCGCCTTCTTCATCCAGCTGCAATTGCCGCAGGGCTCCTCGGTCGGCCGCACGCGTGAGGTGGTGGAGCAGGTGGAGGCCATCCTCGCCGGCAACACCGCCATCCAGGACGTACTGGCCATCGTGGGCTTCTCGCTCATCGACGGCGGCGCGCAGTCCAACGCGGCCTTCCTGGTGGCACGGATGAAGCCCTTCGAGGACCGCACCACGGTGCAGGACAGCGTCTTCACCGGCATCGGCCGCGTCTTCGGCGAGACCCAGGCGATCCGCGCAGCCGATGTCTTCGCCTTCAACATCCCGCCCATCATCGGGCTGGGCACCGGCGGCGGCTTCGAATACCAACTGCAGGATTTCGAGGGCCGCGACCCGGCCGAGATGGCCGGCGCCATGCTGGGCATGATGGTGGCGGCCAACCAGGACCCGCGCCTGGTCGGTGTCTTCTCCACCTTCTCGCCCACCACGCCCTCCCTTTTCCTCGACCTGGACCGCGACAAGGCGCAGGCGCTGGGCGTGCGCATCTCGGACGTGTTCACCACGCTCCAGGCCTCGCTGGGCGGGTTCTACGTGAACGACTTCAACCTGTTCGGCCGCACCTGGCAGGTGAACATCCAGGCCGTGGCGGCCGACCGCGACGACATCCCCGACATCTGGCGCCTGCAGGTGCGCAACAGCCGCGGCCAGATGGTCCCGCTGCGGGCCTTCGCCGATGTGCGGGTGGTGCTGGGGCCGCAGACCATCCAGCGCTACAACAACGTGCGATCGCTGACGCTGAACGGCCAGGGGAGGCCGGGCATCTCCTCGGGCGAGGCGCTGCGCGCGATGGAGGAAATCTCCGCCCGCGTGCTGCCGCCCGGCTACAGCTTCGACTGGACCGGCACCGCCTTCCAGGAAAAGCAGGCGGCCGGCCAGACGGTGGTGCTGATCGCGCTCGCGCTGCTGTTCGCCTACCTGTTCCTGGTGGCGCTGTATGAAAGCTGGACCATCCCCATCCCGGTGCTGCTCTCGGTGGCGGTGGGGGGGCTCGGCTCGTTCCTCGCGCTGTTCATCATGCAGTTGCCGCTGACGGTCTACGCCCAGATCGGTCTCGTGGTGCTGATCGCGCTGGCCGCGAAGAACGGCATCCTGATCATCGAGTTCGCGAAGGAGCAGCGCGAGCGTGGCCTGCCCATCCGCGAGGCCGCGGTGGTGGGCGCGCGCATGCGCTTCCGCGCCGTGATGATGACCAGCTTCGCCTTCATCCTGGGCCTGGTGCCGCTGGTCACGGCCAGCGGCGCCGCGGCGCTGTCGCGCCAGGCGGTGGGGCTGCCGGTGTTCGGGGGCATGCTGGCGGCGTCGCTGTTCGGCATCTTCATGATCCCGATGCTCTATGTCGTGTTCCAGACCCTGCGCGAGCGGGTGAAGGGGTGGTTCGCCGGGAACCGCAAGGCCGCGGCGCACTAACCCCAGGTCAGGCCCGCCGCCATTCCCAGTAGAGGGGGTGGCGACCGGCCTCCAGCGCCTTCGCCTCGTAGCGCGTCGGCGGCCAGCCTTCGGGGCGCGCCTCGTGGAAGGCGTGCGGTGCGAAGAGGGATTGCGTGGCGAAAACCTCGCGCACCCAGTCCTGGTAGGTCGGGTCGTCGCTGGCCAGGCGCCAGATGCCGCCGGGTTTCAGCGCGCGGGCGACGATGGGCAGCATCTCGGCATGCACGAAGCGGCGCTTGGCGTGGCGCGACTTGGGCCAGGGGTCGGGGAACATGAGGAACAGCCGGTCGAGGCTCGCCTCCGGCAGGGCGAGCAGCAAATCCCGCGCATCGGCGGGCCAGAGGCGCAGCAGGGGCGGCGGCGGGGCGGTGGCCTCTGCGCCCTCCGGGATGATCTCGGTCAGCAGGGAGCATAGGCCCTGCTCATAGACTTCGCTGGCGATGATCGCGGTGCGGGGGTTGGCGCGCAGCTGCGCCAGCGTGTGCTCGCCGCCGCCGAAGCCCACCTCCAGCCACAGCGCCTCTGCGTCGCGCGCGAAGTCCAATCCCTCGAACCGGATGCGCGGCAGCGCCTGTTCCAGCAGGCGTTCCTGCCGGGGCCGCAGCTTCTTGCCGCGCCGGCGGCCGTAGAGGCGGTGGGGGATGCCCTCGGGCCAGTCGTCGTCGGTGGTCATCGCCCGCCTCAGAAAAAACCCCGCGCGGAGACCACGCGGGGAGAAGATACGCAACCGCCCGGCTGGCCCCTCTAGGGCGGCGCCGTGGCTTCGCCACGGCAACGCGGACCGCCCGCACATGTTCAGCACCAGGACCGGGGCCCCCACGAAAGCGCCGAAGGCAATTTCGTGGGGAAAGCGTTAGCGCCCGAAAGCAGCCTTCAGCGCGGGAACGAGGTCGGTGCGCTCCCAGGTGAAGGTGCCCTTCTCCTCGTCCGGCGTGCGGCCGAAATGGCCATAGGCGCTGGTCGGCACATAGATGGCGCGGTTGAGGTGCAGGTGCTCGCGGATTCCGCGGGGCGAGAGGTTCATCATGTCCTGCACCACGCGGGCCAGCTTCACCTCGTCCACGTCGCGGCCGGTGCCGTGCAGGTCGAAATACACCGACAGCGGCTTCGCCACGCCGATGGCGTAGGAGACCTGGATGGTGCACTTCTCCGCGAGGCCCGCGGCCACGACGTTTTTCGCGACATAGCGCGCGGCATAGGCGGCCGAGCGGTCCACCTTCGTGGGATCCTTGCCCGAGAAGGCGCCGCCGCCATGCGGGGCCGCGCCGCCATAGGTGTCCACGATGATCTTGCGCCCGGTCAGGCCGCAATCGCCGTCCGGCCCGCCGATGACGAAGGTGCCGGTCGGGTTCACGTAGAGCTCGTTGTCGGCGCACATCCAGCCGGAGGGCAGGCTCGTCTCGATGATCGGGCGCACCATCGCCTTGATCTGCGCCTGGTCCATGCCTTCCTCATGCTGGGTGGACAGCACGATGGAGGTCGCACCCACGGGCTTGCCGTCGATGTAGCGCAGCGTAACCTGGGACTTCGCGTCGGGCAGCAGGCCCTTCACGGCCACGTCGCCATTGCGGCGCATCTCGCTGATCCGGCGCAGGATCAGGTGCGCGTAGTAGAGCGGCGCGGGCATGAGCTCGGGCGTCTCGGTGCAGGCATATCCGAACATGATGCCCTGGTCGCCGGCGCCCTCGTCCTTGTTGCCGGCGGCGTCCACGCCCTGCGCGATGTGCGCGGACTGCGCGTGGAGGTGGCATTCCACATGGGCGTTCTGCCAGTGGAAGCCGTCCTGCTCATAGCCGATGTCGTGCACCGCCATGCGCGCGCGATGGATCAGCAGCTCGGGCGTGATGGAGGCCGGGCCCCGCGTCTCGCCGGCGATGACGATGCGGTTGGTGGTGACCAGGGTCTCGCACGCGACGCGGGCGTAGGGGTCCTGCTCCAGGAAAGTGTCCAGCACGGTGTCGCTGATGCGATCCGCGACCTTGTCGGGGTGGCCTTCGGAGACGCTCTCCGAGGTGAAAAGATACTCGCCCTTGTCGCGCATGGCTTGGTTCGGCCTCTTGTCGCTGAGGATGTGATTCTCGGGTTGAGATCAGCCTCGGGCGACCGGACACCCCGGTCAGGCTGGCCCGCGCCGCGCGGGCGCGCGGTCTGTGGCAGGGCGGCGGGGCGCGGTCAAGCGGGCACGGGGTCGAAACCATCGGTTGGGATGGGCGGCGGCCGGCCCGCCATGACGGCGGACAGCAGGGCGGCACTTCCCATTGCCAGGGTCCAGCCAAGCCCGCCATGGCCGGTGTTGAGCCAGAGGTTGGGCGCGGCCCGGCTGCGGCCGATCAGCGGCAGGCCGGTGGGGGTGTAGGGGCGCAGGCCGGTCCAGGGCCGCAGCGGCCCATCCCAGTCGCCCGCCTCGGGGAAGGCGGTGCGGCCGAGGCGGATGAGGGTGGAGAGGCGGTCCTCGTGCAGGCGGTGGTCCACCCCCACCACATCGGCCATGCCGGCGATGCGCAGCGCCCCGCCCAGCCGGGCATAGACCACCTTGGACGCACTGTCGGTGACACTCACGCGGGGGGCCGCATCCTCGCGCCCCACGGGCAGCGTCAGCGAATAGCCCTTCAGCGGGTAGATGGGCACGTCCTGCCCCAAGGGCCGCAGCAGGGCGCGGGCACCAAGGCCGAGGCACACCACCACCGCATCGGCCTCGATCATCCCCGCATCGGTCAGCACGCCGCGCATGCGCCCCTCGGCGCGGATGAGCTGCCGCGCCCGCACGCCGAGGCGCAACGTCACGCGCAGGTTCGAGCGGGTGAGCCAGGCGGCCAGCCCCTCGCAGAACAGGGCGCAGTCGCCGGCATCCTCGCCGGGCGTGTGGATGCCGCCCGCGATGCGGTGCGCGATGCGCGCGAGCGCGGGTTCCAGCGCCACGCATTCGTCGCGGCCGAGCGCCCGCTGCTCGGAGCCCAGCGCCGCCTGCAATTCCATCTGCCGCCGCGCGCCCTCCATCGCGGCGGCGTCGGGTTGCAGCACCAGCTTGCCGGAGTGGTCGAAGCCGAATTCCGCCACGCCGCGTGCGGCCAACTCGCGCGTCAGGTCGCGCGAGAGATAGGCCAGCCGCAGCAGGCGCCGCGTGGTCTCGGCGGCCGTGTCGGCGTTGCAGGCGCGCAGGAAGCGCCACAGCCAGCGCCATTGGTGCGGGTCGGCCTCCGGGCGGAAGCGCAGCGGACCGTCGGGGTCGCGCAGCCAGCCCGGCACCTTGCCGATGACGCCGGGCCCCGCGAAGGGCGCCACGTAGGAATAGGACAACTGGCCGCCATTGGCCGCACTGGCGCCACGCGCCACAGCGGGCTCGGCGTCGAGCAGGGTGACGTCATGGCCCTCGCGCGCCAGGGTGTAGGCGGTGGTGAGGCCGATGACCCCCGCGCCCAGGATCAGCACATGCATGGCCGCCACCACTGCGGCGGCAGGGCCGCGCGGTCAATGGGGCGCGGGCTGGCGAAGGATCCGGCTCAGCCGTGGATGAACACCGGGCAGGGCGAGGCGCGCAGCAGCCGCGCGGTGGCGCTGCCGAACACCAGGCGCGCCAGACCGTTCTCCTCATCCGCGCCCAGCACCATCATGCGCGCCGGCAGCCGGCGGGCCTCGGAGAGCAGGGTGTCGTGCTCGTCGCCCGTGTCCACGGAACCCTTCACGGTGCAGCCATGCCGCGTGAGGTAGGCGGAGATGCCCTCCACGCAGACGCCGCCCGGGCTGAAGTCCAGCAGCCGCACCTGGCCTTCGCAGCCCAGGCCCAGCAGCGCGAAGATCTGCACCGTGCGCATCCCCGCCATCGAGCCGTGATAGCCGATGAGGGCCGGGCCATCGGTCTCGACCCCCTGCCCCGGCGGCACCACCAGCAGGGGGCGCACGCCGTCGCGGATCAGCGCCTCGACGGTGGGCGAGAGGCCATCGTCACAGGCCTCGCGGCCGAGCGTGCTGTCGCGCCCGATGATGATCAGGTCGTGCTGGGCGCCCTCGGCCAGCAGCGCAGGCTCGGGCGCCTCCTGGCGGGTGTGGATCTCGAAGGGAAGATCTCCGGCGGCGGCGCGGGCGGCGGCCAGGACCTCGGCCGCCTCCTGGTCCAGCGCGGCCGCCAGGCGCTTGTTGCGCCTGGCCG
>JBHYDO010000222.1:0-8097 GCA_051860645.1 Roseococcus sp. | reverse complement strand
CCGGCCGTGACTGACCTCGCGTAGATGATCGCGGGCGAGATGCAGGTCTGGACGCCGCAGAGCGCCCGCGTGGATCCGCCACTGACGGACATGTTCCCGCGCGACGAGTTCTTCATGAACCACGCCTACATGGACAGCTACCACCCGCGACGTTGAGGCGGAGCCTCACGGGCGACGTTGAGGCGGAGCCTCACGGGCGACGTTGAGGCGGAGCCTCATGGGGGAGGTTGAGGCGAAGCCTCACCCGGCGCGGAAGGCGTCCGCGACGCGACGCGCCGTGCCATCGGCCGCGACCAGGATGACGTCGAAACGCACGCCGGCCGCGCCATGGCCGGGGTTTTGCGCCATCCAGATGTCCGCGCCGGCCTGGAGCCGTGCCTGCTGGCGGGCGGTGAGCGCGAAGGCGGCCTCGCGCAGACTGGGCCTCGCCTTCACCTCGATGAAGGCGAGCAGCCCTTCCCGCTCCGCGACGAGGTCCAGCTCGCCCGAGGGCGTACGGGCGCGTTCGGCCAGGATGGTCCAGCCCTCCGCCACCAGTGCGTCGCGCGCGATGGCCTCGGCGTCGCGGCCGGCGCGGTCGGCCAGGACGCCGCGCCGCATGCGGCGCAAGGCGCCACCCAGCTTGGGCGGCTCAGGCGTGGAGAGCCTCCCGGATGGCGGTGACGGCGTCGGGGATCATGGCCGCCGTCACGTCCAGGTGCGTGCAGGCGCGCACGCGCCCGCCCAGGCCGCTCACCATGATGCCCTGCATGGCGAGCCGCCGCTGCAACTCCTCGACCGAGACGCCGGTGGCCTTGATGTCGAAGAAGACCAGGTTGGTGTCGGGCTCCTCCACCACCACGCCCTCGAGCTGCGCCAGGCCGCGCGCGAGGGCTTTCGCGTTGGCGTGGTCGTCGGCCAGGCGGTCCACATGGTGGTCCAGCGAATGCAGGCAGGCGGCGGCGCAGATGCCCGCCTGGCGCATGGAGCCACCCAGCCGCTGCTTCCAGCGCCAGGCCTGGCCGATGAACTCCGAACTGCCGCAGAGCACCGCGCCCAGCGGCGCGCCCAGGCCCTTGGTGAAGTCGAGCCAGACGCTGTCGAAGCCGGCCACCATGTCGGCCGGCGCCACGCCGGCCGCCACGCAGGCGTTCATCAGCCGCGCGCCATCCATGTGGGTGGCCCAGCCCTGTTCGCGCGCCACGTCGGTGACGGCGGTGAGCTGTGCGAGCGGCCAGACGGCGCCGCCACCGATATTGGCGGTCTGCTCCACCTCCAGCATGCGCTGGGGGGGCGCGTAGCGGGTTTTCGGGCGGATGCCGGCGCGCACGTCATCGGCGGTGAACATGCCGCGCGGACCCTTGAGCGGCATGATCTGCACGCCGGTGAGGGCTGCGTGCGTGCCGCCCTCGCTGTGCAGGATGTGGCTGGTCTCATGCGCAAGAACCTCGTCGCCCTTGCCGCAATGGGTGAGGATGGCGATGACGTTGCACATGGTGCCGGAGGGCAGGAACATCGCCGCCTCCTTGCCCATCAGCGCCGCCATGCGGTCGCACAGGGCATGGACGGTGGGGTCGTCCCCGTGCTGCTCGTCGCCCACTTCGGCCTCCATCATCGCGGCCTTCATGGCGGCGGTGGGGCGCGTCTGGGTGTCGGAGTAGAGGTTGATGCGGACCGGGGGCGCGCCGGCGGGAGGGCGATTGGGGGCGTGGACCATCCGCGGAGGCTAGAACGGTTTTCGCGCCGCGGAAACAGGGGTCAGCCCTGGGCGGAAGGCACCGGGGTGGCCTGCGGCGCGGCGGCCGAGTTGCGGCCATGAATGTGCATGGCGCGGCGTTCGAAGGCACGCACCATCAGCCGCGTGGCCTCGTTGAAGACGGTGCCGATGACGGCCTGCAACATGCGGGACTTGAATTCGAAGTCCACGAAGAAATCCACCTCGGTGCCCTGCGGCACCTCGCGCAGCTTCCAGGTGTTGTTCAGGTAGCGGAAGGGGCCGTCGAGATACTGCACCTGCACCATGCCGGGGCGCTGGAGCGTCACGTCGCTGCGGAAGGTCTCGCGGAACATCTTGAAGCCGATGGTGAGGTCGGCCACCAGCTTGGTCTCGTCGCGGGTCAGGACGCGCGCCCCCACGCACCAGGGCAGGAATTCCGGATAGCGGTGGACGTCCGCCACGATCTGGAACACCTCCTCGGGGCGGTGGCGCAGCAGGCGCTTCTCGGCGTGCGTGGGCATCAGGCGCCAAGGCTCCGCAGGCGCGCCTGCTTCAGCGCCGCGAAGTCCCGGTCGGCATGGTAGGAGCTACGGGTAAGCGGCGTGGCCGAGACGAGAAGAAAGCCCTTGGCGCGGGCCATGCTGGCATAGTCCTCGAATTCGGTGGGTTCGACGAAGCGCGCCACCGCGGCGTGCTTCACGGTCGGCTGGAGGTATTGCCCCACCGTCAGGAAATCCACCTCCGCGCTGCGAAGGTCGTCCATCACCTGCTGCACCTCGATGCGCTCCTCGCCCAGCCCCACCATGATGCCGGACTTGGTGAAGATCGTCTTGTCGAGTTGCTTCACGCGGTCGAGCAGGCGCAGCGAATGGTAGTAGCGCGCGCCGGGCCGGATGTTCGGGTAGAGGCGCGGCACGGTCTCGAGGTTGTGGTTGAAGACGTCCGGCCGGGCCTCGACCACCACCTCCAGCGCGCCGGGCTTGCGCAGGAAGTCGGGGGTCAGGATTTCCACCGTGGTCTCGGGCGTGGCGGCGCGGATGGCGGCGATGGTTTGCGCGAAGTGCAGCGCCCCGCCATCGGCCAGGTCGTCGCGGTCCACGCTGGTGATGACGACGTGGCGCAGGCCGAGCTTGGCCACCGCCTCGCCCACGCGGCGGGGCTCGTCCTCGTCCAGCGCCTTGGGCATGCCGGTGGCGACGTTGCAGAAGGCGCAGGCGCGGGTGCAGATCTCGCCCATGATCATCATGGTGGCGTGGCGCTGCGACCAGCACTCGCCGATGTTGGGGCAGGCCGCTTCCTCGCAGACCGTGACCAGCTTGTTGTCGCGCATCAACGCGCGCGTCTCGTGGTAGATCGGGTGGGTGGGCGCCTTCACCCGGATCCAGGCGGGCTTGCGCTGGATGGGGTTGTCCGGGCGGTTCGCCTTTTCCGGGTGCCTGGCGGCGCCGGTGCGGGCGGTGTCCGCCGGCGGGCGGTGGTCAATCTCGATACGGGCCATGATGCTGTTCCATATAGCGCGCGGCGCGGGTTTCCCCACCCCCCTCGGGTCACGCGCAAGTCACCCACGCTCCGGCCGCAAGGCGGCCGGCGCCGCCCAACCGCCCGACCCGCCCACGCACCCGCCGCGCGGCGAAGCCAAGCCGCCGGAGGCGGCGCCCGGCGCTTGAGGGCGGAGAACATCCGGCGCCCGGCGTTTGAGAGTACTAAATGTGAATTACTCTTCCATAGGCGTCGAGCACGCTCTCGTGCATCGCCTCGCTCACCGTCGGATGCGGGAAGACGGTGTGCATGAGTTCGACCTCGGTCGATTCCAGCGTGCGGGCGATGCCATAGCCCTGGATCATCTCCGTCACCTCCGGCCCGACCATGTGGGCGCCCAGGAGTTCGCCCGTCTTGGCGTCGAAGACCGTTTTCACGAAGCCCTCGGGCTCGCCCATGGCGATCGCCTTGCCATTGCCGATGAAGGGGAAGCGGCCCACGCGCACCTCGTGCCCGGCCTCCTTCGCGCGCGCCTCGGTCAGGCCCACGCTCGCCACCTGCGGCCGGCAATAGGTGCAGCCGGGGATGTTGAGGATGTCCATGGCGTGCGGATGCAGGCCCGCGATGGCCTCGACGCAGATCACGCCCTCGTGGCTCGCCTTGTGCGCGAGCCAGGGCGCGCCGGTGAGGTCGCCGATGGCGTAGACGCCGGGCTCCCCGGTGCGGCCCATGGGGTCGGTCTTCACATGGGTGCGGTCCAGCTCGACCTTGGTGCCTTCCAGGCCGAGATCTTCCACATTGCCCACGATGCCGACGGCGCTGATCAACCGGTCGGCCGTGATGTCCTGCACCTTGCCATCGGCTTCCACGATGGCGGTGATGGTCTCGCCGCCCTTGCGAACGCCCTGCACGCGGGCATTGGTGATGATCTTCATGCCCTGCTTGGCGAAAGCCTTGTGGACGAAGGCGCTGATCTCGGCGTCCTCGACCGGCAGGATGCGGTCCATCACCTCGATCAGCGTCACCTCGGCGCCCATGTTGAGGTAGAAGCTGGCGAACTCGCTGCCGATGGCGCCTGACCCCATCACGATGATCTTCCTGGGCAGCGCGGTCGGCGTCATCGCCTCGCGGTAGGACCAGATGAGCTTGCCGTCCGGCTCCATCCCCGGCAGCACGCGCGCGCGCGCGCCGGTGGCCAGGATGATGTGCTTCGCCGCCAGTTCCGCGACGGGCTTGCCGTCCTTGGTCACCTTCAGCTTGCCCGGGCCCGCCAGCGCGCCCTGCCCGTCGAACACCGTAACCTTGTTCTTCTTCAGCAGATGCTTCACGCCGCCCGACAACTGCCCCGCCACCGCGCGCGAGCGCTTCACCACCTTGGCGAAGTCGAAGCGGACGTTGTCGGCCGCGAAGCCATAGGCATCGAGGCTGTGCAGCAAATGGTTGATCTCGGAGGCGCGCAGCAGCGCCTTGGTCGGGATGCAGCCCCAGTTGAGGCAGATGCCGCCCAGATTCTCGCGCTCCACCAGCGCGACCTTCATCTTGAGCTGGGACGCGCGGATAGCGGCCACATAGCCGCCGGGCCCGCCGCCCACCACCACCAGGTCGAATGTCTCGGCCATCTTGCCTCTCCTCAGGCGGCGAGCGCGGAGAGTGCCGCGCCCGTCAGTCGCCGGTCCGTCCATTGGGTTCGTGCCGTGGCACCGATGCGGTCATACAGGGCGATGGCGGGCGCGTTCCAGTCGAGCACGTTCCACTCCAGCGCGACGAAGCCTTCGTCCAGCGTCAGCCGCGCCAGCGCCCGCAGCAATGCCTTGCCATGCCCCGCACCGCGATGCGCGGGAAGCACGAACAGGTCTTCCAGCCAGAGCCCCTGCCCGCCCAGGAAGGTCAGTGCCGTAGGGTAGAACAGCGCGATGCCGACAGGGGCACCGTCCACCTCGGCCAGAAGCGCCCGGCAGGCGCCCTGTTCCAGCAGCCGGGCGAAGTCGGCTTCGGTCGCGTGGAACTCGGGCAGCAATTCCTCATACTCGGCCAGCGCCCGGACCAGCGCGAAGACGGCGTGGGAATCCGCCGCGCTGGCCAGGCGGATGGTCACAGCATCAGGCTCAGCGGGTTCTCGATCAGCCCCTTCAGCGTCGCCATGAATTCGGCGGCCAGTGCGCCATCCACCACGCGATGATCCACGCTGAGCTGGCAGGTCATGACGGTGGCGATGGCCAGCGCGTCGTTCCGCACCACCGGCCGCTTTTCGCCCGCGCCCACGGCCAGGATGCCGCCCTGCGGCGGGTTGATGATGGCCGAGAAGAAGGACACGCCATACATCCCCATGTTGGAGATGGAGAAGCCGCCGCCCTGGAATTCCTCGGGCTTCAGCTTGCCCGACTTCGCCCGCGCGCCGAGGTCCTTCATCTCGTTGGAGATGGTGGCCAGCCCCTTGCGGTCCGCGCCTTTCACGATGGGCGTGATGAGGCCATCGGGGATGGCCACGGCCACGCTGATGTCCACGTCGTGGAACTGCAGGATCGCGTCCTCGGTCCAGGCGGCGTTCACGCCCGGGTGGCGGCGCAGCGCCACGGCGCAGGCCTTGATGATGAGGTCGTTCACCGAAAGCTTGAACGCGCCGGCGTCCTCCTTGGGCGATTGCGCGTTGAGGTCCGCGCGCAGCTTCAGCAGCGCGTCCAATTCGAAGTCCATGGCCACGTAGAAATGCGGCACGGTGGTCTTCGATTCCGTGAGCCGCCGCGCGATCACCTTCCGCATGCTGCTGTTCGGCACGGCCGTGTGCGGGGCCGTGATGTTCACCGGCGCAGGCGCCGGCTTCGGCGCGGGGGCGGGCTTTGCCGCCTCCGCGGTCACGGGTGCAGCGTCGCGCTTCGGGGCCGCCGGGCGATTCATCGCCGCCTCGACATCGGCCTTCACGATTCGCCCCTGCGGTCCGCTGCCCGTGACCGCGGCCAACTCGATGCCTGCCTGCTGCGCCATCCGTCGCGCCAGCGGCGAGGCGAAGACGCGCTCGCCTTCGGCGGCTGGCGCGGGCTTCGGCGCTTCAGGTTTGGGGGCTTCCGGCTTCGCCGCCTCGGCCTTGGGGGCTTCCGCCTTCGCGGGCTCCGCCTTGGCTGGCTTCGGCGCATCGCCGCTCGGCACCGCCTCGCCCGCCTCGACCAGCACGGCGATCACGTCATTGACCTTCACGCCCTCGGTGCCGTCCGGCACCACGATCTTGCCGAGCGTGCCCTCGTCCACCGCCTCGACCTCCATCGTGGCCTTGTCGGTCTCGATCTCGGCGATGATGTCGCCCGCCTTGATGGTGTCGCCTTCCTTCTTCAGCCAGCGGGCCAGCGTGCCCTCCGTCATGGTGGGCGAGAGGGCGGGCATCAGGATGTTCGTGGCCATGTGCGTGCGCCCCTTCTACCGGTAGGTCACGGCGCGCGCCGCTTCCACCACCTGTTCGAGCCGCGGCAGCGCGAGCTTCTCGAGGTTCGCCGCATAGGGCATGGGAAGGTCGAGGCCCGTCACCCGTGTCGGCGGCGCGTCCAGGTGGTCGAAGGCGTGCTCCATGATCTGCATGGAGACCTCGGCGCCGATGCCGGCATAGGGCCAGCCCTCCTCCAGCGTCACCAGGCGGTTGGTCTTCTTCACGGAGTTGACGATGGTCTCGGTGTCCAGCGGGCGCAGGCTGCGCAGGTTCACCACCTCGGCGCTGATGCCCATCTCGGCCAGCTTTTCCGACGCCTGCATGGCCATGCCGACCATGATGGAGAAGGCGACCAGCGTGACGTCCGTGCCCTCGCGCTCGATCTTGGCCTTCCCGATGGGCAGGATGAAGTCGTCATCCGTCGGGCATTCGAAGCTCTGCCCGTAGAGGATCTCGTTCTCCAGGAAGATGACCGGGTTGGGGTCGCGGATGGCCGCGCGCAGCAGCCCCTTCGCATCCGCCGCCGACCAGGGCGCCAGCACCTTCAGCCCGGGGATGTGCGCGTACCAGGAGGCGTAGCACTGGCTGTGCTGCGCGGCCACGCGGCTCGCGGCGCCGTTTGGCCCGCGGAAGACGATGGGGCAGCCCAACTGCCCGCCCGACATGTACAGCGTCTTGGCGGCCGAGTTGATGATCTGGTCAATGGCCTGCATCGAGAAGTTGAAGGTCATGAACTCGACGATGGGCTTGAGGCCCGTGAAGGCCGCGCCCACCGCCATGCCGGTGAAGCCGTGCTCGGTGATGGGCATGTCCATCACGCGCTTGGGGCCGAACTCGTCGAGCAAGCCCTGGCTGATCTTGTAGGCGCCCTGGTACTGGCCGACCTCCTCGCCGATCAGGAACACGTCGCCGTCGCGGCGCATCTCGGCCGCCATGGCGTCGCGCAGGGCCTCGCGCACGGTCATGGAGCGCGTGGGGCCCCAATCCCGCTCGGGCTTGGCCGACGGCGTCGCGGCCGTGGCGGCGGTGGGCGTCTCGGCCTTGTCCGCGATCTTGGCGGCATCCTCGGCGGCGGGCTTGGCCGCCGGCTGCGGTGCGGGTGCGGCCTTCGCCGCGCCGCCGCCATCCAGCTCCGCGATGGGGGAATTCACCGAGACGTTCTCCGTGCCCTCGGCCACCAGGATGCGTGTGATCACGCCCTCATCCACCGCCTCGACCTCCATGGTGGCCTTGTCGGTCTCGATCTCGGCGATCACGTCGCCGGACTTCACCGCATCGCCTTCCTTCTTCAGCCAGCGCGCCAGCTTGCCCTCCGTCATGGTGGGCGAGAGCGCCGGCATCAGGATCTCGACGCCCATCTTACTTGGCCTCCAGGAGGATGTCGGTCCAGAGCTCGCTCTCCGGCGGCTCGGGCGATTGCTGCGCAAATTCGGCGCTGTCCTGCACGATGGCCTTCACCTCGTCGTCGATCGTCTTGAGGTCGGCCTCGGTGACACCCTGGGCCAGC
>JBHYDO010000221.1:0-8181 GCA_051860645.1 Roseococcus sp. | reverse complement strand
GCCAGCGCGCGGATGGCGGGGAAGGCATAGTATGAAGGGTTGAGGATGACGTGCTGTTGCCGCTCGAAGCCGCGCAGCCCGGGCATCAGCACCATGTGCCCGGCCGCGGGGCGCACCAGGCGGCGCAGAATGTCGCGCGCCATCGCGGCCCCCTGCGCGGCGTGGCCGGCTTGGCCCCAGCGCTCGCCGGCCTCCAGCAGGGCCCAGGCGATGAACAGGTCGCCATCGGTCGCGTTGTTGGTGTCGCGCAGGGCGGCGGCGCGGTCGGGCGTGTAGCGCCAGGAGAACAACTCATCCTGCGGGCGCTTCAGCACGCGCATGGACCAGGCGTGCAGGCGCTGGAAACTGCTTCTGTCATCGGCGCGGGCGGCGCAGAGCATGGCCCAGCCCTGCCCCTCGGAATGCGAGATGCCGCCATTGCCGGTGTCCACCACCCGTCCGTCGGGGGCGATGAACATCTCGCGGAAGCGGGCCCATTCGCGGCGCAGCGCGTCATCGGGGGCGCGGGCCGGGCCGCCGCGGGCCGAGCGCGCGCCGCCGCCGGCCAGCAGGAAGGGCGCCGCGGCCAGCAGGCCCCGGCGGGCGGGCGCGAACCCCATCGTCGACATGGTTCCTCCAGGGAGGGGGCGGGCGCTGGCCCCGTCCCGCTTTTTGCGCGCCCGCCCCTTGCCGGACGGTAAACGGCGCGGCGCACCGGCTTGCCAACCCAGGGCTGCCGCGCCCCTAATCGGGAAACCCACCAGGAAGGATCGCGCCATGGCGCTACGTCTCGTCACCTTTGCCCCGCATGGCGGCGGCACCCCGCGCGCCGGCGCGCTGCTGCATGATGGCGAGGTGCTGGACTTCGCCGCCGCCGGCCTGCCCTATGCCGAGATGACGCAGGTCATCGCCGGCGGGGCCGAGGCGCTGGCCGCCATCCGCGCCGCCATGGCCGCGCCGGTGGCCACCGCCCGCCACCCGCTGAGCGAGGTGACGCTGCTGGCGCCCATCCCGCGCCCCGCGCGCAACATCTTCTGCGTCGGCCGCAACTACATGGACCATGTGGCCGAGGGCGACCGCACGCGCGGCATCACCAACAGCGAATTGCCGAAGTTTCCCCAGTTCTTCACCAAGGCGCCCGAATGCGTCATCGCCCATGGCGAGAGCATCCCCGACCACGGCGCCACCGGCGTCACGAAGTGGCTGGACTACGAGGCGGAGCTGACCATCGTCGTAGGCACCGCAGGTGCGAACATCGCGCCGGAGGACGCGCATGCGCACATCTTCGGCTGGACCATCGCCAATGACGTCACGGGGCGCGACCTGCAGCGCCGCTACGGGCAGTGGTTCAAGGGCAAGTCGCTCGACCGCTCCTGCCCCATGGGCCCCTGGATCATCCCGGCCGACGAACTGGACGCGAGCGACATCGCCATCCAGCTCTGGGTGAATGGCGAGATGCGGCAGTCCTCCCGCACCAGCAAGATGATCTTCGACGTGAAGCAGATCATGCATCACCTCTCGCTCGGCTTCACCCTGCTGCCCGGCGACCTGATCATGACCGGCACGCCCGAGGGCGTGGGCTATGCCATGGTCCCGCCGCAGGTGATCAAGACCGGCGACGTGGTGCGGATCTCGGTGGAGGGCATCGGCGAGCTGGTCAATCCGGTCGGGTGAACCCTACGCCAGCCGCACCACGTCGGGTGCGACGGACGGGTATCGCGCCATCACCGCCGGGTCATGCCCCGGAATGACCTCGACGCCCAGCTTCGGCAGCAGGGCCAGTGCGTCGAGGTAATCCTTCACGTCCACCACCACCGGGAAGGGGTTCCCGGTGGTGGCGTTGGCCTCGAAATGCATGGCGTCCGAAGCCAGCACCACCCAGCCCTTCCGCGTGTGCACGCGCACCACCTGCAGGCCCGGCGCATGGCCGCCCACCTGGCGGACGGTGATGCCGGGTGCCACCTCGCCTTCCTGCGCGTGGAAGGCCACGCGGTCGGCGTAGAGCAGGCGCACGAAGCCCACCACATGCTCGACCTCATAGGCGCGGCGCAGGAAGGGCTTGCACATGCAGGGGCCGGTGGCGTGGGCGATTTCGCAGGGCTGGGCGTGGAAGCGCGCGCGCGGGAATTTGTCGAAGTTGCCGGCGTGGTCCCAGTGCAGGTGGGTGGAAATCACGTCCTCCACCCGCGTCGCGTCCACGCCGATGGAGGCGAGGCCCTCGGTCGGGCAGCGCAAAAAATCGTTGCCGCGGGTGGTGCAGGTCTTGGCGTCCGCGCCGCTGTCGATGACCACCGCCCGGCCGTCCTTCACCGCGCACCAGACGAAGTATTCCATGGGCATGGCGGCGTCGTGCGGATCACCGGTGGCCGCGATGAAGTTGTCGCGCTTGAGCCGCCGCGGGTTGGTGGCGTAGCGGATGGCGTAGAGGTCCCAGGTCATGTGCGTTCTCCCCCCCCAAGATCTGAATGGGGTGGGATGCTGGACAGGGGCGCGCCGCGCGTCCAGCGTCGTGCCCGGTTGCGGGGCTGATTCACGGCGCCGGGGAGGGAGACACACCATGCGCATGAAGGCCGCCGTGCTGCACGCCCAGGGGCTGCCGCGCCCCTATGCCGAAACCACGCCGCTGCGCATCGAGGAGGTGGACCTCGCGCCGCCCGGCCCCGGCGAGGTACTGATCGAAATCGCCGCCGCCGGCCTGTGCCATTCGGACCTCTCCACCATCGAGAACCAGCGCCCGCGCCCGCTGCCCATCATCATCGGCCATGAGGGGGCGGGCATCGTGCGCGAATGCGGGCCGGGGGTCACGGGGTTGGCGCCGGGCGACCATGTGGTGGCGCTGTTCGTGACAAGCTGCGGCGAGTGCCGGGACTGCGCGCGCGGCCGGCCCAACATTTGCGGCGCCTCCTTCGACGCGCGGGCCAAGGGCACGCTGATGTCCGGCGCGCGGCGCCTGGCGCGGCTGGATGGTGCGTCCGTGAACCACAATTCCGGCCTGTCGCTCTTCGCGGAATACGCGGTGGTGATGCGCGACAGCCTGGTGCGGATCGAGCGCGACATCCCCCTGGAGGACGCCGCCATCTTCGGCTGCGCGGTGATGACGGGCGCGGGGGCCGTGTTCAACACCGCACGCCTGCGGCCGGGCGCGGAAGTGGCGGTGGTGGGCCTGGGCGGCGTGGGGATGAGCGCGCTGCTGGGCGCCGTGGCCGCGGGTGCGGCGCGCATCGTGGCGGTGGACCGGAGCGCGGAGAAGCTGGCCCTCGCCCGGCAATGGGGCGCCACCGACACCTTCCTGGCCGACGAGGATTGCGTGGCGGCGGTGCGCGAGGCGACCCGCGGCGGGCTCGACACTGTCATCGAGACGGCGGGCGTCATCCCCGCGCTGGAACTCGCCATGGCCATCACCGCGCGCGGCGGCGAGACCATCACGGCCGGCCTGCCCAATGTGAACGCGCGCCTCTCCGTCGCACCCGCCGCGATGGTGAGCGAGGAGCGCAGCCTTCGCACCAGCTACATGGGAAGCTGCGTGCCCAAGCGCGACCTGCCGCTGATGCTGGACCTCTACCGGCGCGGGAAGCTGCCGGTGGACCGCCTGCGGTCGGGCTTCGTCACGCTGGAGGGAATGAACACGGGCTTCGACCGGTTGGCGGAGGGGAGTGTGCTGCGGCAGATCCTGCGGCCGCACCACGTCTGAGGCGGCGCTTTTCCTGGACTTTTTCGCGGGTTTGCGCGCATGCTTTCCGTCGCCGACACCCGATCTGCGCGCGGTTCCTGGCACGCGGTCCCGCCGCGCCTGTCCCCGGTAAGATGGTAAGATAGTAAGATGGTAAGGCGGCGTTACCGCAGCGCCCTTGCCACCCCATCCAGCCCGTCCAGCGTCATCGGGAACATCCGCCCCTCCATTGCGTCATGGATGAGGTTGATGGAGGTGGTGTAGCCCCAGTGTTTTTGGGGCGTCGGGTTGATCCAGGCGACGCGGCGGAAATGCGACGTGATGCGGTGCAGCCAGACCTTCCCCGCCTCCTCGTTCCAATGCTCCACGCTGCCGCCCGGCTCGACGATTTCGTAAGGGGCCATGGAGGCGTCACCGACAAACACCACGCGCCAGTCAGGGCCATAGGTGCGCAACATTTCCCAGGTGTTCACCTGCTGCTCGGCGCGGCGGCGATTGGACTTCCAGAACCGCTCATAGGGGCAGTTGTGGAAGTAGAGATGCACCAGGTGCTTGAACTCGGATTTGGCCGCGGAAAACAGTTCCTCGGAGGCGCGGATGTGGTCGTCCATGCTTCCGCCGATGTCCAGCAGCAGCAGGATCTTCACGGCGTTGCGCCGCTCGGGCCGCATCTTGAGGTCCAGCGTGCCGGCGTTGCGCGCGGTGGCGCCGATGGTGCCGTCCACGTCCAGCTCATTCGCCTCGCCCTGCCGCGCGAAGCGGCGCAGCTTGCGGAGCGCCAGCTTCATCGCGCGTGAGCCGAGCGCGGCGTCGTCATCCAGATCACGGAATTCGCGCTTGTCCCACACCTTCACGGCGCGGCGCTGGCGCGAACCCTCCTGGCCGATGCGCACGCCCTCGGGGTTGTAGCCCTCGGCGCCGAAGGGCGAGGTGCCGTTGGTGCCGATCATGCGGTTGCCGCCCTGGTGGCGCTTCTTCTGCTCGGCGAGCCGCTCCTTCAGCGTCTCCATCAGCTTCTCGAAGCCGCCCATGGCCTTGATCTTGGCCATCTCCTCGGCGGTGAACATGCGTTCGGCGAGCTTCTTCAGCCATTCCTCGGGCAGTTCGCGTTGAATGACTTCGCCGGTCAAAGTCGTAGGAGGCTCAAGTCCCTTGAAGACTTCGGAAAAAACGCGGTCGAAGCGGTCCAAATGCCGCTCGTCCTTCACCAAGGTGGTGCGCGCGAGATAATAGAAATCGTCAATGTCGTAGTCGGCCACTCCCGCCTTCATCGCGCCCATCAGCGCCAGCCATTCCGTGACGGAAGCGGGCAATCCGGCCTTGCGCAGTTCCAGGATGAAGGGCGCGAACATGGCCGCCTACCGCCGCGCGCGCGACAAAAACGCCAGCCGCTCGAACAGATGCACGTCCTGCTCGTTCTTCAGCAGCGCGCCATAGAGCGGCGGGATGGCCACCTTCGCATCGCTGGTGCGCAGCGCCTCGGGCGGCATGTCCTCGATCATCAGCAGCTTCAGCCAGTCCAGCAATTCGCTGGTCGCGGGCTTCTTCTTGAGTTCGTTCACCTCGCGGATCTGGAAGAAGACGTTCAGCGCCTCGCGCGCCAGATCGGACCGCAGGTCGGGGTAGTGCGCCTGGAGGATCTTCTCCATCGTCTCGCGGTCGGGGAAGCGGATGAAGTGGAAGAAGCAGCGGCGCAGGAAGGCGTCCGGCAGTTCCTTCTCGTTGTTGGAGGTGATGATGACGATGGGCCGGTGCCGCGCCACCACCGTCGCCTTCGTCTCGTAGACATGGAACTGCATGCGGTCGAGTTCGAGCAGCAGGTCGTTCGGAAACTCGATGTCCGCCTTGTCGATCTCGTCAATGAGCAGCACCACGGGCGTCTCGTGCTCGAAGGCCTCCCACAGCTTGCCCTTGATGATGTAGTTCCCGATGTCGCGCACCCGCTCATCGCCCAGCTGCCCGTCGCGCAGACGGCTCACGGCGTCGTATTCGTACAGCCCCTGCTGCGCCTTGGTGGTGGACTTGATGTGCCACTCGATCAGCGGGATGCCGAGGCTGCGCGCGATCTCCTGCGCCAGCACGGTCTTGCCGGTGCCTGGCTCGCCCTTCACCAGCAGGGGGCGTTGCAGCGCCACGGCGGCGTTGACCGCCACCTCCAACTCGCGCGGGGCGATGTAGCGCGCGGTGCTCTGGAATTTTTGCAAGGCGGGGCGTCCTTCGGTCTGCCCTACATGTTCGCGCGTTCGCGCCGCGCTGCAAGGGTGGTGCGCTCTCCGCCGCAGGTGGGTTAGGATCGACGCATGAAGAAGACCCCGATCCTGGCTGCCCTGCTCCTGTTCGCCGTGCCGGCCGCCGCGCAGGCGCAGCATGCCCATCACCAGCCCCCGCAGCATGGCGCCCAACCCTATGCCGAGCTGGCCGGGCGCGACATCCGCGCCCTGTCGCCGCAGCAGGTGGACGACCTCCGCCAGGGCCGCGGCATGGCGCTGGCCCTGCCGGCCGAGCTGAACGGCTGGCCCGGCCCCGCGCATGTGCTGGAACACGCCGAGGCACTGCACCTCTCGCCCGACCAGCGCCGCGCCACCGCGGCGCTGATGGAGGCGCACCGCGCCCGCGCCATGGCCCTGGGCGAACAGGTCATCGTCGCGGAACGCGCCATGGACCGCGCCTTCCGCGACCGCAGCATCACCCCCGCCAGCCTGGAGGCCCACACCACCCGCATCGCCACGCTGCAGGCCGCGCTGCGGGCCGAGCACCTGCGCACCCACCTCGAACAGACGGCGCTGCTGCACCCGCCGCAGGTCGCACGCTACGACGTGCTGCGCGGCTATGCCGCCCCCGGCGCGGGCGGCCACCGGCACTGATCACCCGGCGAAGCGCGAAAAATCCACCGCCAGCCGGTCATAGATCGCGCGCTTGAACGGCACCGCCATGGCCGGCAGTTCGCGCAGATGCGCCCAGCGCCAGGCGTCGAATTCCGGGTGCGGGTCGAGGTCGAGACGGATCTCCGTGTCGCGGCCCAGGAAGCGCAGCGCGAACCATTTCTGCTTCTGTCCCCGCCACCTGCCGCCCAGCGCCTTGCCGAGCAGTTCCGGCGGGAGGTCGTAGGTGAGCCATTCGGGGTGCTCGGCCAGGATTTCGGCATGCGCCGTGCCCACCTCTTCCTCCAGTTCGCGGAACACGGCCACGGCGGGGTCCTCGCCCTCGTCCATGCCGCCCTGGGGCAGTTGCCAGCCGCCGGCCGCGCCCTCGGCATTGGGCATGTCGGCCCGCCGCGCGACGAGGATCAGCCCCTGCGCGTTGAACAGCACGGCGCCGACATTGGGGCGGTAGGGAAGCGACGTCACGGGGGGTTCTCCGGTCGGGGTGGCAGCATGAGGGCGGAGGGCGGGGCCAGCACCGCGCCCCGCGCGGCGAGGCCGGCGGCCCAGACGGAGATGCGCTCCACCGCCACCGGGCTCGCCTCGCCCAGATAGCCCATGGCGGCGCCCGCCTCGCGCGCGGCGCGTTCCAATTGGCCAAGCCGCAGGTCGATCTCGGCGCGGCTGGGTGGCGCGTCCAGCACCACGTCCACGCTGCGGCCCCAGACCAGGCGCGGCGAAGGCTCGCCGGGGCGCGGGTCGATGTAGAGGTAGCCCGCGGCCTGGATGACCCGCTGCATGGCCTCGAGATTCTCGGGCAGGGCGGCGAAGCGCTCGCCGCGCAGCGGGCCCAGCGCGCCGACCACGCCGACATGGCCGGTGTGGCGGCCCAGAAGCCAATGGAGGCGCTGCGCGTTCTCGGCACGCGGCAGGCCAGTCAACAGGGCGCGCGGCCCGGGGTCGTGCAGGGGGAAGCCGGTGGGCTCCATGGGCAGGGCCAGCAGCGTCTCGAAGCCGCGCAGCCGCGCCTGTTGCAGCAGAGGGCCGGGCTCCGTCGCATAGGGGTTGAAGGCAAGGCCCACGGCCACTGGCAGCGACTGGATGGCCTGGGCCGAGACCTCGGTGCTCATGCCCAGCCCGCCGGCGATGATGGAGATGCGCGGGCGCGCCTCCGCGGCCGGGAAGGGGCGGGCGAAGGCCTGGCGCGGCGGGATGGCCGGGGGGCCTTCCGGTGCCGGCCCGGCCGCCGGCTGCGGGGGCGTCATCGCCGGTGCGGACCCGGTGGCCGGCGACCCAGGGGACGATCCGACCGCCGCTGGCCCGGCCGGCTCCGCCGGTCCTGGCTCGGCCGGCTCCGTGGGTGGGGGGGTGGGTGGCGGCCCTTCCGCCAGCACCGCCGGCGGCGGCGGGCCCAGGGCCAGCAACACCACGCCACCGCCCAGCAGCCCCAGCAGCAGCAAGGCCCAGAACCCGCCCAGCAGGCGCCAGCCGAGGCGACCGCGGGGGGCTGGAATCTCCTCGCCCGGGCGGGTGGTCATTGCGCGCCGGGGCGCCGGGGTGGCGCCATTCGCCGGCGGAGGGCAGGCCTCCGACGCCCGCGAGGACACGGACCGCCGGCATCAACCATGCATCCGGAGACCCGTCCCGCCAGGCGCAGGCGGCGTCCTGCCC
>JBHYDO010000220.1:0-8231 GCA_051860645.1 Roseococcus sp. | reverse complement strand
CGCCGCGCCGCGCCGCGCGGGCGCGCCGCAGCGACCGAGGACGGCCCCCGCCGCGCGCCCCCGCGCAGCCGCGTGGCCCCGCCCGAGCCCGCGCAGCCCAAGCGCAGCACCGCCGGCACCACGGCCACGCTGCGCGCCACGCCGCGCTCGGCCGCGTCGGCCACGCCCCGCGCCGCCGCACGTCCCGCGCCCCGCGTCACCGCGCGCCCCGCCGCCCGCCCGGCCGCCGCGCGCGGCACCGTGACGGCCACCATCACCCCTGCCCCCAGCCCGGCCCCGGCCAAGGCGGCGAAGCCCAAGCCCGCCGCCAAGACGGAAAAGCCCGCCAAGGCGGCCCCCGGCGCCGCCCCGCGCCGCAAGGGCGCCAAGCGCGTGCCGATGGACCGCGACCGCCTGGCCACGCTCGTCGCCGTCGCGGTGAAGAGCCTGGAGGACGACAAGGCCGAGGACGTGGTCGTGCTCGACGTCACCGGCCGCGCCAGCTTCACCGACCGCATGGTGATCGCCACCGGCCAGGTCGAGCGGCAGATCCAGGCCATGGCCACCCACCTGACCGAGGCGCTCGGCAAGGAGGGCATGCGCCTGCGCCGGGACAACATTCAGGCCAGCGACGACTGGGTGCTGATTGATGCGGGCGACCTCGTCATCCATCTGTTCAAGCCCGAGACCCGCCTGGCCTACGACCTCGAGAAGATGTGGGGCCCGGACAGCCCGCTCGGCGAGGCCGCGCCCGGGGAGCAGTCGCCCATTTGAAGGCGCGGCTGCTGGCCATCGGCCGGTTCAAGTCGGGCGCGGAGGGCGCGCTGTTCGCGCAATACAACGCCCGGCTGCGCCCGCCGCTGGAGTTGGCGGAACTGCCTGAGGCGCGCGGCAGCGCCGGCGAAATCCGCGCGCGGGAGGGCGCGGCGCTGCTGGCCGCCCTCCCGGGCAACGCGCTGCTGGTGGCGCTGGACCTCGGCGGCGCGGCACCAAGCTCCGAGGCCCTGGCCGCGCTGACGGAACGCTGGGAGGCGACGGCGCCATCGGCGGCGCGGAGGGGCTGGACGGCGCCGTCACCGCGCGCGCCGAGCACCGGCTTTCACTGGGGCCGCTCACCTGGCCGCATTTGCTGGTGCGGGCGCTGCTGGCAGAACAGCTTTTCCGTGCCCAGTGCATTCGTGCAAATCACCCCTATCACCGCGGGTGGCGGCCCGCGTAGGCTGCGCGCATGGCCATGTTCCTTCTGATCCTCGCCTCCATCCTCTGGGTGGGCGTCCATTTCGGCATCGCGGGCACGGTGGTGCGAACGCGGCTGGTGGAACGCCTGGGCGAGCGGAATTTCGTCATCGGCTATTCGGTGCTGTCGGTGGGCGCGATCATCCTGCTGGTGCAGGCCTGGGGGGCGGCACCCTATGTCGGGCTGTGGGTGACGCCGGACTGGCTGCGCTGGGTGCTGGCGCTGCTGATGCTGCCCGCCTTCGTGCTGTTCGTGGCCTCGGTGGCGACGCCCAACCCCACCGCCGTCGCCGGCAAGCTGGGCGAGGCGGGGCCGCGCGGCATCCAGCGCGTCACGCGCCACCCCATGCTGTGGGCCTTCGCGCTGTGGGGGCTGGTGCACCTGATCGGCAAGGGCAGCCTGGGCGGCGTGTTCTTCTTCGGCGCCTTCCTGGTGACGGCGCTGGTGGGCATGCCCTCCATCGACCACAAGGTGGCGGCGCGCGACCCGGGGATGTGGGCGCGGCTGGCGCCCTCCACCTCCATCATCCCCTTCAGGGCGATCCTGGCGGGGCGGAATCAACTCGTGCTTGCCGAGGTGCCCGTCTTCGTGTGGGCGGGGGGCGCCGTCGCGTGGCTGGTCTTCCTGCTGGCCCACCCCTGGCTGTTCGGCTACCCGGCCTTACCGCTCTGATGGCACGCGCCGGGGCTTGATCCCGGCGCGGCGCATGGCCATTCAAGCGCGAGCGAGCGGGAATCCACCACATGCAGGAATCACTCACCAGCGCCGACCTGGGCGGCGATCTTCGCGCGCGCGCCGCGCGCCTCGTCACGGAACCGCTGTTCCAGAAGACCGTGATCGGGCTGATCCTGCTGAACGCCGTCACCCTGGGCCTCGAGACGAGCGACAGCATCACGGCGCAGTGGGGCGGGCTGCTGCTGGCGATGGACCGGGTGCTGCTGGTCATCTTCACCGCCGAGGTGGCGCTGCGCATCTACGCCTTCCGCGGTCGCTTCTTCCGCGACCCCTGGGGGCTGTTCGACCTCGCCATCATCACCATCGCCTGGCTGCCGGCGACGGGGCCGCTCTCCGTGCTGCGGGCGCTGCGCATCCTGCGCGTGCTGCGGCTGATCTCGGTGGTGCCGAGCATGCGCATGGTGGTGGAGGCCATGCTGCACGCCCTGCCCGGCATGGGCTCCATCGTCATGCTGATGGGGCTGATCTTCTATGTGTTCGCCGTGATGGCGACGAAGCTGTATGGCGACATCCTGCCTGAGCGCTTCGGCTCGCTCGGCCTCAGCCTCTACACGCTGTTCCAGATGATGACGCTGGAATCCTGGTCCGAGGCCAATGTGCGGCCCATTCTGGCGGTGCAGCCGCTGGCCTGGATGTTCTTCGTGCCCTTCATCCTCATCGCGACCTTCGTGGTGCTGAACCTGTTCATCGGCGTCATCGTCGACAGCATCCAGACGCTCCGGAAGCAGCGCGAGGCGAGCGACCCTGCCACCGTCGCCGCCGACGCCCATGCGCGCGAACTGGAGGAGGAGCAGCACGTCCTGCTGCGCGAAATCCGCGCGCTGCGCGCCGAGGTGGCGGCGATGCGCGCGGCTCAGCCGAACAGCACGTCGGCGACGTAGCGGCCCGGCATGAGGCTGGCGAAGCCGCCGGCCACGACCAGGCCCCCGGCATTGCTCAGCATCGTGATCTTGTGCGCCAGGACATGGCCGCGGCGCACCTGCCACACCGCCAGCGGCACCGTCAGGAGGGTGACCACCGAGAGGATGTGGATGGGCGAATACCCGCCGCCGGAGGTGATCCAGAACGACGACAGCGCCGCCAGCACCAGCGCCGCGGCCGCCACCCGTCCCAGCGGGCGATGCGCCCCGCGCCCCTTCGGCAGCACCAGCAGGACGAGGATGAGCGCGGTGGCCAGCAGCGCGAGGCCGAGGTGGAGGTGAATGATGGACATGGCGCCCGGAACCCCTATGTTGACGCCATAAACATACGGCTGGAGTGAGCAGTGTCAACATCCGGCAAGCCCTACCATCACGGCGACCTCCGCGCGGCCCTGCTCGACGCGGCCGACGCCCTGCTGGACGCGGGCGGCGACGGCGCCGTCTCCCTGCGCGAGGCTGCGCGGATGGCGGGCGTCTCCGCCACCGCCGCCTATCGCCACTTCGCCGACAAGGATGCGCTTCTGGCGGCGCTGGCGGCCCGGCATTTCGGTGAGTTCGGCGCAGCGCTGGCCGGGCGGCCCTTGGGCGACATGGGGGTGGCCTATATCCGCTTCGCCCTGGCGCGGCCGGGGCGGTTCCGCCTGATGTTCGGGCCGCTGCTGCAGCGCTCGGGCCAGCATGCGGAACTTTCCGCGGCCTCCTCCGCCGCCCTGCACGGCCTCTACGCCGCGGCACCCAGCGAGGAGGCGGCATTGCGCGCCTGGGGCCTGGTGCACGGCCTGGCGCACCTCATGCTGGATGGTGCCCTTCCGGCCGAGGAGCCGGAGGCGCTGATCGGCCGCCTGCTCGTTCCCCCCTGCTGACAGCGCTCTGGTTCCGCCTTAAGCCAAGCCGCACCGGACCCGCTGGAGTGCGCATGACCAAGCCCGTGATGCTCGTGATCCTCGATGGCTGGGGCCACCGCGCCGAGAGCCTGGACAACGCTGTGGCCCTGGCCCGCACCCCGAATTTCGACGCGCTGTGGGCAACCTGCCCGCGCAACCATTTGCGCACCTCCGGCCTCGATGTGGGCCTGCCCGAGGGGCAGATGGGCAACAGCGAGGTGGGGCACCTGAACATCGGCGCGGGACGCGTGGTGATGCAGGATTTGCCGCGCATCGACACCGCCATCCGCGACGGGGCGCTGGCCGGTATGCCGCCGCTGACCGAGTTCATCGCCGCCATGCAGGCGAGCGGCGGCACGGCGCACCTGGTGGGGCTGGTCTCGGCGGGCGGCGTGCATTCGCACCAGCGGCACGCGATGGCGCTGGCGCGCATCCTGGACGGCGCGGGCATCCCCGTGGCGCTGCATGCCTGGACCGATGGGCGCGACACGGCGCCGCGCGCGGCTGGCGAGGCGCTGGCCATCGTCGCGCAGGAATTCGCCGCGCTGGGGCAGGCGCGCATCGCCAGCATCACCGGCCGCTATTTCGCCATGGACCGCGACCACCGCTGGGAACGGGTGGAGCAGGCCTGGCGCGCCATGGTGCTGGCCGAGGGCAACGCCGCCGAGAGCGCCGACGCCGCCATCCGCGCCTGCTACGCCGCCGACAAGCATGACGAGTTCCTGCCCGCCAGCGTGCTGCCCGGCCATGCCGGCATGGCCGATGACGACGGCCTGCTCTGCTTCAATTTTCGGGCCGACCGCGTGCGGCAGATCCTGGCCGCGCTGCTGGACCCGGCCTTCACGGGCTTCGCCCGCCCGCGCGCGCCGCGCTTCGCCGCTTCCCTCGGCCTTGTGGAATATTCGCGCGATCTGAACCCGCTCATCGGCACGGTCTTCCCGCCGCAATCCATGGAGGACATCCTGGGCGCCGTGGTGAGTGCGGCCGGCCGCACGCAACTCCACATGGCCGAGACGGAAAAATACCCGCACGTCACCTACTTCCTGAACGGCGGCGAGGAGACGGCTTTCGAGGGCGAGACGCGCATCATGGTCCCCTCGCCCAAGGTCGCGACCTATGACCTCCAGCCGGAGATGAGCGCGCCCGAACTGACGGAAAAGGCGGTGGAGGCCATCGCCTCCGGCGCGCATGACCTCATCGTGCTGAACTTCGCCAATGCCGACATGGTGGGCCACACCGGCAGCCTCGCCGCCGCCATCCGCGCCTGCGAGGCGGTGGACCGCGGCCTGGGCGACATCGCCGATGCCATCCGCGCGCAGGGCGGCGCCCTGCTGGTCACGGCCGACCACGGCAATGTCGAACTGATGCGCGACCCTGCCAATGACGGCCCGCACACTTCGCACACCACCAACCCTGTGCCTGTGCTGCTGATGGGCGGGCCGGAGGGGGCGGTGCTGCGCGAGGGGCGCCTGGGTGACATCGCGCCCACCCTGCTGGCGCTGATGGGCCTGCCACAGCCCGCCGCCATGACCGGGCGCAGCCTGTTGGCCTGAACACGGCCCCATGCCACACCGCATTACCCACGAAGGAGCTTGACCATGGCGCTGCGCGTCGCCGTCCAGATGGACCCGATCGAAAGCATCAACATCGATGGCGACAGCACCTTCGCCATGATGCTGGAGGCCCAGGCCCGCGGCCACACGCTCTGGCACTACCATGTGCGCCACCTCTCGCTGAACGCGGGGCGCGTGCTGGCCCAGGCCTTCCCGATCACCGTGAAGCGCGCGAAGGGGGACCACTACGCGTTTGGCGAAGCGGTGGAACTCGACCTGGCGCGCGACGTGGACGTGGTGCTGATGCGCCAGGACCCGCCCTTCGACATGGCCTACATCACGGCCACGCACATCCTGGAGCACATCCACCCCAAGACGCTGGTGGTGAACGACCCCGCCCAGGTCCGCAACGCGCCGGAAAAGCTTTTCGTCACCCATTTCCCGGAGCTGATGCCCGAGACGCTGGTGACGGCCGACACGCGGCAGATCGCGAAGTTCCGCGCCAAGCATGGCGACATCATCGTGAAGCCGCTGTTCGGCAATGGCGGCGCCGGCGTGTTCCACCTGCGCCCCGATGACCCCAACCTGAACTCCCTGGTGGAGATGTTCACCGAACGCTCGCGCGAGCCCTTGGTCGTGCAGCAATATCTCCCCGCCGTGCGCCTGGGCGACAAGCGCGTGATCCTGATCGATGGCGTGGCGATGGGCGCCATCAACCGCGTGCCGGCCGAGGGCGAGGCGCGCAGCAACATGCATGTCGGCGGCCGCGCCGAGGCCACCCAACTGACCGACCGCGAGCGCGAGATTTGCGCGCGCATCGGGCCGGAGCTGAAGAAGCGCGGCATGATCTTCGTGGGCATTGACGTGATCGGCGGCTACCTCACCGAGATCAACGTCACCTCGCCCACCGGCCTGCAGGAGCTGGCGCGCTTCGACGGCATCCACCTGGAGCGCGCCATCTGGGACGCGATCGAGGAGAAGCGGAAGTAGGGGCTTTCGCCCCGCCGATTCACGCCCCTGCTTCGCCGGGACGATCGGGCGGGAGCGGCCTACCCGCCCCCCGCCGCGAAGCGCACCGCCTCCTCCGCCGCGCGGAACAGGGCGCGCGCCTTGGCGATGCATTCCTCGTGCTCGGCCCGCGCGTCGCTGTCGGCCACCACGCCGGCGCCGGCCTGCACGTGCAGGCTGCCCTCCTTCACCAAGGCCGTGCGCAGCGCGATGCAGATGTCCATGTTGCCATCCACGCCGAAATAGCCCACGCCGCCGGCATAGAGCCCGCGCCGCGAGGGCTCCAGCTCCTCGATGATCTCCATGGCTCGCACCTTGGGCGCGCCCGACAGCGTGCCGGCCGGGAAGCCCGCCTGCAGCGCGTCCAGCGCCGAGAGCCCGGCGCGCAGCCGCCCGCGCACCTCGGAGGCGATGTGCATCACCTGCGAATAACGCTCGATGCGGAACTGGGCCGTGACCCGCACGGACCCGATGGCCGCGACCCGCCCCACGTCGTTGCGCCCTAGGTCGAGCAGCATCAGGTGCTCCGCGCGCTCCTTGGGGTCGGCCAGGAGTTCCGCTTCCAGCGCGGCGTCCTCCTCGGGCGTGGCACCCCGGCGGCGGGTGCCGGCGAGCGGGCGGATGGTGACTTCGCCATCCTTGGCGCTGACCAGGATTTCCGGCGAGGCGCCCACCACCGCGAAGCCGCCATGGTCGAAGAAGAACAGGTAGGGCGCCGGGTTGATCCGCCGCAGCGCGCGATACAGCGCGAAGGGCGGCAGCGCGAAGGGCGCGGTGAAGCGCTGCGAGGGCACGATCTGGAAGGCATCGCCCGCGCGGATAAATTCCCGCGCGCGCTCCACCGCCGCCATGTAGCCCTCGGGCGTGAAGTTCGAGACCGGCGCGGGCTGCGGCGCCAGCCTGGCCGGGGGCGCGGGGCGGGGCAGGGGGCGGGCGAGCGCGGCCTCGGCCTCGTCCAGCCGGGCCTGGGCTTGGGACCACGCGGCCTCCACATCGCCGCCCGGCTCGGCCCAGACCGGCGTTGCGATGGTCAGTGCGTCGCGCACATGGTCGAACACCGCCACCAGCGTGGGCCGGATCATGATGGCGTCCGGAATGCCCAGCACGTCGGGGTTGGTGCTGGGCAGCCGCTCCATCAGCCGCACCATGTCATAGCCGAGATAGCCGAACAGCCCGGCCGCGATCGGCGGGATTCCTGCCGGCAGGCGCATGCGCAGCGCCTCCACCCGCGCGCGCAGCGCCTCCAGCGGCGGCAGTTCCTCCGGCACGAAGGCGTGCGGGGCCGAAAGCGCCTGGGTGTTGCACTCCGCCACGCCGCCGCGGCAGCGCCAGACCATGTCAGGCGCGAAACCCACCGCCGAGAACCGGCCGCGCGCGGCACCGCCCTCGACGCTCTCCAGCAGGAAGGAGTGCGGCTTCCCATCGGCCAGCTTCAGGAACACGCCGACCGGCGTCTCCAGGTCGGCGACACGCTCGCGCCACAGAAGCTGGTTCTCCCCGCGGGCGTAAGCTTCGGAAAATGCGCGGTCGGGCGTGGTCATGGCTGGTTCCCCGCCACGCGGTCCATCAGGCGCGGGTTGATCCGCACATCGGCGCGGGCGCGCAGCGCGGCCTGGTACTGGCTCTCTATGTCGTCGGCCATGCGCTGGCCGCCGGTGCCGCGCACGGCGGCGATGCCCTGTTCCTGGCCGGTGAGGTCGGCTGGCGTCACGCCGGTCAGCTGCACCACGGCGAAGGATTGCGGCCGCTCGACCATGGTCACGCCCTGGGCCTGCAACTCGAAGACCGGCGCCAGGAGGTCGCGCGGCATGGGGTTGCCGCCACCCGGCTCGCGGCCGAAGGGGCCGAGTTCCTCCGCCGTGATGCTCGCCGCGGCGGCGGCGGCGGCGAGCGTCGGTCCACCCCGCACCGCGGC
>JBHYDO010000219.1:0-8242 GCA_051860645.1 Roseococcus sp. | reverse complement strand
ATGGAGACGGGGCGCGTCGCGGTGGTGGATGCCGCGCGCATGGCCTCGGCGCTGGAGGCGGAGGGCCGCATCGCGCTGGAGAACATCCATTTCGAGTTCGGCAGCGCCGCCCTGCTGCCGACCTCGACGCCCGCACTCACCGAGATCGCCCGGCTGCTGACCGGGCAGCCCGGCCTGCGCGTCTACCTGGTGGGGCACACCGACAGCGTGGGCAGCCTGGAGGCGAACCTCACTTTGTCGCGCGCGCGGGCGGAGGCGGTGGTGGCGGCGCTCGGCCGGCAGTTCGGCATCGCGACCGGGCGGGCCGTGCCGGCGGGCGTGGGCCCGCTGGCTCCGGTCGCGACCAATGCCACCGAGGAGGGGCGGGCGCGCAACCGCCGGGTGGAGGTGGTGGCGCGCTGAGGGGGGTTACGCCCCCTGCAGCTGCACCTTCTCCTCCTTGCTGTCCGCCGCGTGGTGGAAGTTGGCGCGCTGGTAGCCGGTCATGAAGTCAGGATAGGTGATGGGCACCTCGCGCCCCTCGCTGCCATCCTCGGTGATGGGCGCCATCACGGCACGGTAGTTCGCATCCATGAAGAAGGGGATGGCGTAGCGCTCGCGCCCTGAGCGGTTGATGACGCGGTGCGGCGTGGCCAGGAAGCGCTTGTCGGTCCAGCGGCGCAGCATCATGCCGCCATTGATGAGCAGCGCGCCTTCGAGGGCCGGCGCGTCCAGCCATTCTCCGTTCGGAAGGCGCAGCGACAGGCCGGGGATCTTGTTCTGGGCCAGGATGGTCATGAAGCTCGTGTCCACATGGGGCGCGATGCCGTATTCGTTCGCGGGTGCCGTGGGCTCCTGCTGCGGGTAGTGCGACATGCGCAGGGTGAACATCGGCTCGTCGAAATGCGGCGCGAACCAGTCGGGCTTGAGGCCGAGTGCCGTGGCATACAGCGGCAGCAGGCGCAGCCCCAGCCCCTCGAAGGCCTGGCAGGCGGCCAGCACCTGCTCGCGGAAGCCGGGCAGGTCCGCGGGCCACTGGTTCCGGCCGCGGAAGCGCACATTGTCCCGCACGTCGGGGTGGTCGGCGGGGAGTTCCCGCTTGAAGAACACGGCCTCGTTGGCGTTGGGCAGCGCCACCTCGCCCACCGCGTTCACCCGCGTGGTGGCCCCGCGCATGGGCATGTAGCCGATGTTGTGCTCGTTGATCTTGAGCGCGAGCTTGGCCTCCAGCGGCTGGGCGTGGAAGCGCTCGGCCGCGGCGAAGGTCGCGTCCAGCAATTCCTGCGGGATGCCGTGGTTGCGGACGAAGTAGAAGCCCACCTCGGTGAAGGCGTGGCGCAACTCGGCCCCCAGCTTCTCCACGGCGCCGGGCCGGCCCTGCAGCAGCGGTGCGAGGTCCAGGATGGGGATGGTCTGGCTCATGGGCGGCGCCTCCGTTTCGATTGCGGGACCAGAAGGGTGGCACTGCGCGGGGGCGCGCGCAATGCAAGCAACGGCCCTCGAGACGTTGACAATCGAGGGGTGAAATCGCTACCGTTGAAATGTAAAAATTTCTCTTACGCCCTCTTAGAAAAACAATGGAAGAAATGAAAGAGAATATTTCGACATCAAAAAATGAGATACGAATTCGAGTAGAGAGATTACTCAAAGACAAGGCAGTGCCCAGAGATCTGGATCGAATATTTTCTTGGGTCAGGTTCAAGAGTTTTGGAATTTCGAGCGTTAGAGAAGTTGCTGATTTTGCGAACCATGTTGAAACTAGGAACCAGGGGCCGGTAAGGGCTGATATCCTGAATTTTGTTGACGTAATAGCGTTTTTCATGGAGTCGATGGGGGCGCAGCGAGAAAGCCGACCGCCACGTTGGAGTTTGGATTTGATAGCAAGTGCAGCTAGAGGTAATTTTGAATTACTTGGTAGGAATAACATATCTTCAAAAATAAAGTTGAGCAAAAAGAGCAGGCAAAGTCTTTTGAATGGTGCGTTAGATAAACTATATCAAAATCCTAACGGAGAGATTTGCTTTAGATCAGATACTTCTCCTCTAGAATATACGATTTTTGAAGAATGTCTTAGTGTGCTTTGTACGCTTCCTGTGTTTTCTGATATTGATTTGGCAAAGGATTTATCAAATGTTTTGTTAAAAAATAACGTACTTGAAAAACATGAGAAGGCTGCGTTTTTAAGGTTAAGCGGGAAGATTTCTTTATTCGCTATTGAGAAAATGCATTTAACAAAAGTTGAAGTGCCGGGACAAGATGACATGACCCTGCGCGCTGGCCCGAATTTTTTGGGACCGCAAAGCTGTATACAAGTTTCCTTTGACTCAATGGTATCGTATCCAGTGTTTACTACCTCTTCGGTCGCGCATGAACTGGTTTCCGACGTAACAATGCTGCAAGAGTCTCGCTGGACGTCTCCGTTAGAGTTGGGGGACGACTGGAAGCTTCGGTTTCTCTAACATCGCTAATTTATTTGCATAGATGGCTAGTGGAACCTCTTACCCGCCCTGATCCAAGAGGGGTGCTATCGCCGCTGCGTCATCCTCCGGCAGCAGCCCCTCGCGCAGGAAGAGGTCGATCAGCACCAGGTTCACGTTGAACTTCACGCTGTCGGTCTCGCGCACCGCCTCCAGCAGCCGGGCGGCGGGCCAGAGCTCGAAGCGCTCCACCTCGTCGTCGTTCGGGGTGGGGGTGAAATCCTCGGGCAGGTCCAGGTCGTAGATGTGCAGGACATCGCGCCGCAGCCCCTCCGGCAGCGTCAGGATGTAGGAGACGCGGCCGGCGTGGCGCGCCTGGGCCGCAAGTTCGGGCGGGATGGAGGCCTCCTCGGCCGCCTCCTTAACCAGGGTCTCGGCCGGCGTCAGGCCCGCCGGCACGCCGCCGCCCACCAGGTTGTCGAGCTGGCCCGGCGCCACCGCCTTGTCCCGCGCGCGCACCCCCACCCAGACATGCAGCCCGTCCGCGCGCCGCACCAGGCCGTTCAGGTGCACGCCCTGGCCGATGATGCCGAAGGCCGGGATGGCGCCGCGGTCGAGCGTGCCGAGGACCGGGCCCTCGAAGCCCGTGCGGATGTCGAAATTCTCCCCCCGCACGCGCAAGAACCCCTGGCGTGCGAGGTCCCGGCAGGCGGCGGCCAGCGCGTCCGACCGCGCGCCCGCGCTGCGCAGCCGGCCGGCCATGGCCACCCCCTGCCCATCGAAGTGAAAGCTCTGCGGCAGGAAGGTCAGCGCCTGGGCCAGTTCCTTCGACACCCAGCCGACCTGCGGCCCGCCGAAGCGGAAGGGCAGCAGGTGCGCGGGCGAGGGGGTGTTGTTGCAGGCCTGGATGTGGCGGAGGAGCGTGAAGGACATGTCACCCATCTACCATCGGGCCCGCGCTTTCCAACCTGCGCGTTCCGCGCCATGTGAAACGGATGGACCCCAAGCCCCCCGGCAACCACCGCTCCGCCCTGCTTTCCATCATGCCCTATCTCTGGCCGCGCGGTGAGACCGAGATCAAGGTCCGGGTCGTGGTCGCCGTGGTGTGCCTGGTGCTGGCCAAGGCGGCGGGCGTGGTGGTGCCCATCGCCTATGCGCGGGCGGTGGACGCGCTGGCCCCGCGCGAGGGGGTGGGCGCGCTGCTGGCCATCCCCATCGCGCTCATCCTGGCCTACGGGCTGCTGCGGGTGATGAGTGCTGCGCTCGCCGAGCTTCGCAACGCCGTCTTCGCCAAGGTGCAGGCGCGGGCCGCGCGCTGGGTGGCGCTGAGGGTGTTCCGGCACATGCACGCGCTGTCCATGCGCTTCCACATGGACCGCGCCACCGGCGGACTGTCCCGGGTCATAGAAAGAGGCACGCGCGGCATCGCCATCGTGCTGAACTTCCTGCTGTTCAACATCCTGCCCACCATCGTGGAGATCTTCCTGGTGGCGGGCATCCTGTGGTGGATGTTCGACGTCAGCTTCGCGCTGACCATCATGGTGACGATCGGCGCCTACATCACCTTCACGCTGGTCTTCACCAACTGGCGGCTGCGCTTTCGCCGCGCGATGAACGCGATGGACGAGGAGGCCAACACCAAGGCCATCGACAGCCTGCTGAACTACGAGACGGTGAAGTATTTCGACAATGAGCGCCACGAGGCCACGCGCTACGACGAAAGCCTGCGCCGCTACGAGACCGCCTACACCCGCAGCGAGACCACGCTGAACATGCTCAATGCCGGCCAGGCGCTCATCATGTCGGCGGGGCTGACGGTGGTGATGCTGCTGGCCGGCGGCGGCATCGCGGGCGGCACCATGACGGTGGGTGACTTCGTGATGGTGAACACCTACCTCATCCAGCTCTATTTGCCGCTGAACATCCTGGGCTTCGCCTACCGCGAGATCCGCCAGGGCCTCACCGACATGGAGCAGATGTTTTCTCTTCTGGAGGTCCCCCGCGAGGTGGAGGATGCGCCGGATGCACCGGAGATCGCCGTGCCGGAGGGGCGCGTGGTGTTCGAGGATGTGCGCTTCGCCTATCGCCCGGACCGCGAGATCCTGAAGGGCGTCAGCTTCGAGGTGCCGGCGGGGCGGATGCTGGCCATCGTGGGGCCGACCGGGGCGGGCAAGTCCACCATCTCGCGCCTGCTGTTCCGTTTCTACGACGTGACGGGCGGGCGGGCGCTGCTCGATGGACAGGATGTGCGGAGCGTGACGCAGGACAGCCTGCGCCGCGCCATCGGCGTGGTGCCGCAGGACACGGTGCTGTTCAACGACACCATCCTCTACAACATCGGCTACGGCCGGCCGGGGGCTTCGGAGGCCGAGATCATCGAGGCCGCGAAGCTCGCCCAGGTGCATGACTTCGTGCTGAAGCTGCCCGAGGGCTACAGGACGCGCGTGGGCGAGCGGGGCCTCAAGCTCTCCGGCGGCGAGAAGCAGCGGGTGGCCATCGCCCGCACCATCCTGAAGAACCCCCGCGTGCTGATCCTGGACGAGGCGACCAGCGCGCTCGACACCCACACCGAGCAGGAGATCCAGGCCGCACTCCGCCAGGTGGCGACGGGGCGGACCACGCTGGTCATCGCGCATCGCCTCTCCACCGTGGTGGAGGCCGACGAGATCATCGTGCTGGAGGATGGCCGCATCGCCGAGCGCGGCAGCCATCCCGCCCTGATCCAGCAGGGCGGCCTCTACGCCCGCATGTGGGAGCGCCAGGCCGAGGCGGTGGCGGCGGCGGAGGCGGCCGCGCGGGCGGAGGCGCAGGCGCGCTTCGGCGAGGCGCGGAGCGCGCGGGCCGAGGGCGAGTGGGCAGCGCCGCGGGCGCCCGCGCCGGGCGCATGACACAGGGTTAAGCCAGACCCCCTTTCGGGAGGCGTGGTGCTGCCCCATCTCCCGGCCAGACAACGCAACGGAAAAGAGCGAAAGCATGGAGCATCAGGCGCCCGAGGATCTGAGCCACGCGGGTTCGGTGGTGGACAAGGCGATCGAATACATGCTGGAGCAGAATATCGCCCCCGTCTCGGCCGCCTCCGCCCTGCTTGGCGGGGCGCTCGGCCTGTTGTCGCGCAGCATGGACGACCGTTCCATTGCCGGCGTGCTGCGGCAGGCGCTGGCCAGCGTGGAGGCGGGCGAGCTGCGGCAATTGCCCAGCTTGCCCCGGTGAAGGCACGCCCGGTCCATGCGGCCCGCGGCAACTTGACTTCACGCGGCGCCTGACGCAAACAGCGCGACGCATTGACCTCGCGCGCGGCCATCCGCGCGCGTATTTCGTTTGGGATCATCACCATGGCTCGCCGCTGCGGCATCACCGGCAAGACGGTTCAGGCTGGCAACAATGTCAGCCACGCGAACAACAGGACGCGCCGGCGCTTCCTGCCCAACCTGCAGCACCAGTCCTTCTGGTCGGACATCCTGGGCACCTCGCTGCAAATCCGCCTCTCCACCAACGGCATCCGCACGATCGAGCACAATGGCGGCCTGGACGCGTTCCTGCTGACCACGCCCGACAGGCGCCTGCCGCCCGAGGCCATCACCCTGAAGCGCCGCGTCGAGCGCGCGCAGGCCAAGAAGGCCGCCGCCTGAGGCGAGCCGGGCCGTCCCTCCCGGGCGGCCCGCTTCTTCTACCTTCCGGCCTCACCTGCGCTCGCTTCACCGGAGCGGCACCGATCGCCCCATAGGGTCGTCTGGACCCGGACGTGCCGTCTGATCCGACGCGCTTGGAACCGTCTCGACTTCTGATGATCTGTCTTTGGTTTTGCGGCCTGTTCCAGAAAATCGAGACAGTTTAAGGGTTCGTTAACCTCCTCCGCCCATCATGGGCGCATGGCGTTCGACCCCATCCTGATTCTCTGCCTTCTCGCCATCCTGTTGGGCCTTGCGGCCGCGCTGGCCACACATCGCCGCGCCGGGCGGCTGGCGATCCTGCTCGCCGTGGCAACGGCGCGGGCGGAGCGCCACAACCGCGCGCTCGACCTGCTGGGCCGTGAGTTGAACGCTCTCGCCCTCGGCCTGCTGGGCCGCGCCCAGGTGCTGGGCGGCGAGGCCGGCGCGGTGTTCGAGGCGGAAGCCCGGCAACTCCTCGCCCTCGCCGACGCCGTGGCCGAGGCCGGGGAGGCGGGCACCGGCAGCCGAAGCCTGCGCGATGAGCGCTTCGCGCTGGGTCCCGTCCTGGCCGAGGCCGTCGCCACCGCGCGCCGTCAGCTGGGGCCAGGCGTGCGGCATTGGCGGCTCGACCCCGTGCTCGAATCCCTCATCGTCCGCGCCGATTCGCGGGCCCTGCGCGGGGCGCTGGTGCAGGTGCTGTGCCGCGCCGCCCGCGCGACCCATGAGGGCGACTTCATCGACATCCGCGCCGTGCAGACGCCGCGGGGCGTCACCATCGTGGTCGAGGATGAAGGGCTTGGCCTCGCCGTGGATGACCTCGCGCCCGCCATGCACGACGGCGAGGAGGCACGCACCCGCGGCCTGGTGCTCGGCCTGTCGCTCGCGCGCGCTCTGCTGCGCGCCCATGGCGGAGAACTGGTGATGGAGGCCGCGCCGGGCGTGGGCGCGCGCGCTTTCCTGTCCCTGCCGGCGGACCGCGTGGTGGCGATCTGAAACCCGGCGGGCCGCCAAGGCTTGGCCGGCACCGGCGGCTCAGCCGGGGGGAAGTTCGTAGAGCAGGATCATGCTGCGCTGGGCCGCGCGTTCATTGTCATCCGAGATGAGCGCGACCAGTGTCCGTCCTTCCCGGCGGGCGGCGGCAACGCCTTCCCAATTGTCGGCCGGGCCGTCGCCGGGGAAGCGCAGAAGGGTCTCCCCGCGAAGCGTGTCCGTGCCGGCGAGCGCGGCGGCGGGCAGCCGCGCGAGCCGGGCGCGGAAGCCGCCGAATAGCGAGAAGTCCCGCTCCAGCACCAGCGCCCCGCCATCGGGCAGGGCGCCGGCGCCGGTGGGCACCATGGCCCCGTCCGGCGCGTAGTCGCGCGTGGTCCAGACCACGCGCCGCCCCTGCGTCCGCCCGAGCCAAGCGCGGCGCGTGCCCGGCGCCTGGCCTGGCAGGCCTTCCGCGAGGGCAAGGATGTGCCCATCGGCCAACACGGCAAGCCCCTCCAGCCCGCCATTGCCAGGGGCCTGGTCGAGCCCCGGCGGGGCAGGGAAGGCGGTGCCGGGGCCGTCCAGCTCGCGGTGGCGCTGGATACGGTGGCGTTGCTCGAACCCCACCAGCCAATCGCCATTGGGCAGCCGCGCCAGTGCCTCGGCATCGGAGTTGCGCTGGCGGCGAAGGGGGGCGCCGCTGCCGTCGCGCAGCCTTCCATGCCGGATGCCCGAGAGGCCACGCGGTGCGCCCGTGGCGTCGAGCTCCAGCTGTGCGCGCCACCAATACCCGCGGTCGCTGATGGCGGTGAGGGTAAGGTCCGGCGCCAGGTCCAGCCCCGAAAAACCGCCAAAGCCCCAGGGTGTGGTGTCGAGCACGAGGCCACCCAGCGGCCGCAAGCCGCTGCTGGGGGTGGCGAGGCGAAAGGGGCCCGACCGCGGCAAGCCATCGCCCCGCGCCGCACAGGCGGCGAGCGAAAGCGGCAGGGCCAACAGGGTTCGGCGACGGATCAGGATGGGGGGAGGACGCCGCGCATCAGGTCACCGCTGCCGGCGCATCAGATCACGGCCGGCGCGCGTTCGGCGGCGGCTCGGTGCGTCGCGCCGCGAGGCGCGTGGGCGAATGAAGCGTGGCATCGGGCCGCGCGGCGCATCAGATCACGGCCGGCGCGCGTTCGGCGGCGGCTCGGTGCGTCGCGCCGCGAACCGCGCGGGCGAATGAAGCCT
>JBHYDO010000218.1:0-8263 GCA_051860645.1 Roseococcus sp. | reverse complement strand
CCGCCCGCTTCTGCGGCCTGCCGGCGGACGAGACCGGCATGGGCCTGCACCTGGCCCGCCCCGGCGTGTCGCCCGTGACCTTCCGCTTCGCCGACGCGCTGCGCCCCGACGCGGCCGCCGCCGTCGCCGCCTTCCAGCGCGCGGGGCTGGGCGTGGAACTGCTTTCGGGCGACGCGCCGGAGGTCGTGGCGCGCGTGGCCGCCGAGGCCGGCATCCAGGTCCACCGCGGCGGCGCCACGCCCGAGGCCAAGGCCGCGCGCATCGCCGAACTCACCGCCCAGGGGCACCGCGTGCTGATGGTGGGCGACGGCGTGAACGACGCTGCCGCATTGGCTACCGCCCATGTCTCTGCCGCCCCGGCCGAGGGAATGGACGTGGCCCAGGCCGCGTCGGACTTCGTGCTTCAGGGCGGCGGGCTGCTGCCCCTGGCCGAGGCCGTGCCGCGCGTGCGTCTCGCGCAGCGCGTCGCCGCGCAGAACATCGGCTTCGCCTTCGTCTACAACATCATCGCGGTGCCGGTGGCCATCCTGGGCTTCGCCACGCCGCTCATCGCGGCGCTGGTGATGGCGAGTTCCTCGCTGTTGGTCATCACCAACGCGCTGCGGCTCGGGAGGGGAATACGCTGATGGACATCCTGGTGTGGATGATCCCGATCGCGCTGCTGCTGGGCAGCATCGGGCTGGCTGGGTTTCTGTGGGCACTGCGCTCCGGGCAATACGAGGATCTGGACGGCGCCGCCGCCCGCATCCTCTTCGACGATGACGATGTCAGGAAGGACAAACGCTGATGCCGGTTTCCTCTTACGTGTTCATGGTGATGGCGGGGCTGATGGTGCTCGCCGGGCTGGTGGTGGTGGCGGTGGGCGAGGGCTTCTTCTACGCCTGGGGGCTGATGCTGATCGGCTTCGGCCTGTTCTACGGCTACGGCATCGTGAAGCGGTTCTACGACGCGCAGGACCGCGCGCGGCACTAGTTCTGGCCCTCGCGCCGGGCAGAGCATTCATCCGCCCTCACCCGCCGGGCGCCGTGCCGAAGGCACGCCTTTGGCGTGACGCCTACGGCGGCTGGGCTTTCACGCCGCGCGCTGGCGTGCGGGGCGCCTGGTTGGTTTGGGCGCGCCGGCCGCCATGCGGCCGGATCCTGTTGATCCCGCGCGGCATGGGCCAGGTCCCTCGGCTTGCGGCCCTCACGCCGGAACCGGCGTGAACACCTGCTTCAGGCAGCGTATCCCGAAGGCCGTGCGGGTGTGGCGCACGCCGGGCAGGCGGTAGATCTTCTCGCGCAGCAGCCGCTCATAGCCGGCCGTGCCGCTCACCGCCGCCTTCAGGATGTAGTCGTATTCGCCCGTCACCAGCCAGGCCTCCACCACTTCGGGCATGGCGGCGATGGCCTCCTCGAAGCGGGCCAGTTGCGCCTCGTCATGCGTCTCGGTCATCACCTCGATGATGACGGTGTCGGGCAGGCCCAGCGCGCCCTGGTCCAGCTCGGCACGATACCCGCGGATGACGCCGGCCTGCTCCAGCTTGCGCACCCGCGCCCAGCAGGGTGAGGGCGAAAGCCCCACCTGCTCGGACAGTTCCGCATTGGTCAGCCGGGCGTTGCCGTGCAGCGCGCGGAGAATCCGGCGGTCAATGGCGTCCATCGCAGCAGATCCTTCCGGTTCTTCGGCACCGCACAACAGGATGCGAGAGGAAATCTTGCGCGATCCCGCGCAAGCTTCCAAGGTCCAGGCTTGGGAGGCCTTCCATGAACAGCATCGTGCGCGCCGACATCACGCTCGAGGAACGCTGGGACGCCGCGGGCCGCGAAACCCTCCTGACCGGTACCCAGGCGCTGGTGCGGCTGCCGCTGGTCGTGCGGCAACTCGATGCCGCGGCGGGGCTGGACACGGCGGGCTTCATCACCGGTTACCGGGGCTCGCCGCTGGGCGGCTATGACCGCGAACTGGCGAAGCAACAGAAGCGCCTGCTGGCCCAAAGCATCCACTTCGAACCGGGCCTCAACGAGGACCTGGCCGCCACCGCCTGCTGGGGCACGCAGCAAGTGGGGCTCTATCCCAACGCCAAGCACCAGGGCGTGTTTGCCATCTGGTATGGCAAGGGGCCGGGCGTTGACCGCTCGGGCGACGTGCTGCGCCATGCGAACGGCGCCGGCAGCGCGCCCCTGGGCGGCGTGCTGGCGCTGGCGGGCGATGACCCAGCGTCGAAATCCTCCACCGTGACCTCGGGCTGCGAATACGCCTTCGCCGACCTCGAACTTCCCCTGCTCGACCCTGCCGATGTGGGCGAGGTGCTGGAATATGGCGTGAAGGCCATCGCCCTTTCGCGCTTCTCCGGGCTTTGGGCCGGCCTCAAATGCGTGGCCGAGACCATGGACGCCACCATGAGCCTGACGGTGGACCCGGCCAGCTTCGCCACCATCACGCCCGAGGGCGTGGTGAGCCCCGAGGGCGGCCTGCACATCCGCCTGAAGGACGCGGCGCTGCCCATCGAGGAGCGCGTGCGCCGCTTCAAGCTGCCCGCCGCCATTGCCTTCGCCCGCGCCAACAACCTCAACCCCGTGATCTGGCGCGCGGCCAACCCGCGCTTCGGCATCGCGGTGCGCGGCAAGGCCTGGTCCACGCTGAAGCAGGCCCTGGCCGATGCCGGCATCACGTCGGAACTGGCGCGGATGATGGGCCTGGTCATCTGGAAGCCCGGCTTGGTCTGGCCGCTGGACCGCGAGGCGGCGCGCGACTTCGCCCGCGGCCTGGACAGCATCCTGGTGGTGGAGGACCGCCGCGCCTTCCTGGAATCGCAGCTGCGCGAGGCGCTGTATGACCTGCCCACCCGCCCGCATCTGCGCGGCAAGGACGTGCTGAGCGACCTCTCCGAACTCGACGCCGCGCAGATCCTGCGCGCGCTCGCCGCCACCCTGCCCGAGGGGCTGCGGACCGAGCAACTCACCGCCCGCGTGGCCGAACTCGACGCACTGGCGGCGCGGGCGGCGGAACCGCTGTCCCTGCGCCAGCCCTATTTCTGCCCCGGCTGCCCGCACAACACCTCGACGCGCGTGCCCGAGGGCAGCCACGCCCTGGCCGGCATCGGCTGCCACTACCTCGCCAAGGACATGAACCGCGAGAGCGACCTGTTCACCCATATGGGCGGCGAGGGCGCCCCCTGGATCGGCCAGCACCGCTTCACCGAGACGCCGCACGTCTTCGCCAACATGGGCGACGGCACCTATGCCCATTCGGGCAGCATGGCCGTGCGCGCGGCGATCGCGTCCAAGGTCACCATGACCTACAAGATCCTGGTGAACTCGGCCGTGGCGATGACTGGCGGCCAGGCGCCGGAGGGCGAGGTGACCGTGCCGCGCATCGCCGCGCAGATGGTGGCCGAGGGCGCCGCCCGCGTCGTGGTGGTGGGCGACGACCCTGACCGCCACCGCGCCGACCCGTTGATCCCCAAGACCGTCAGCTTCCACCCCCGCGCCGACCTCGACGCCGTCCAGCGCAGCCTGCGCGAAACGCCGGGCGTCACGGTGCTGATCTATGACCAGCAATGCGCCACCGAGCGCCGCCGCATGCGCAAGCGCGACCTCGCCGCGAAGGCCACCAGGCGCGCCGTCATCAACCCGCGCGTCTGCGAGGATTGCGGCGACTGCTCGCGCGTCTCCAACTGCATCGCCGTCGAGCCCATCGAGACGGAATGGGGCCGCAAGCGCCGCATCGACCAGTCCGGCTGCAACCAGGATTTTTCCTGCGTCGAGGGCTTTTGTCCGTCGTTCCTGACCTTGGAAGGTGCGGAACCGGCCCGCCCGCCTTTGCCCACCCTGCAAGGCGAACCGCCCGAGCCCACCCTGCCCGAACCCCGCCGTGGCGAGGCATGGAACCTCATTCTCGGCGGCCAGGGCGTGACGGCCCTGTCCGCCATCCTCGCCATGGCCGCCCACATGGAAGGCCGCCCGGTGCGGACGCTGGACATGCTGGGCCTCGCGCAGAAGGGCGGCGGCGTCTATGGCCAGCTGCGCATCGGCACGCCCGGTGGTTCCGTCGCCAACCCGCGCATCGGCCAGGGCCAGGCCGATGCCGTGATCGCGGCCGACCTCGTGGGCGCGCATGGCCGCGTGGTGCGCCCGCTGCTCGGCCCCGGGCGCACGCGGGTGGTGGTCAGCGCCGATGTCTCCCCCACCGGCCGCTTCGTGCTGGACCCCGAGACGCGCGAGGACGCGCCGGCCATGCTCAGCAGCGTGCGCGCGGTGGCGCGCGAGGTGGTGGCGCTGGACGGCGCCCGCACGGTGGAGCGCGACTTCGGCGACCTCATCTTCCTCAACATCTGGCTGCTGGGCGCCGCCTGGCAACGCGGCCTTGTGCCCATGGGGCGCGAGGCGCTGCGCCAGGCCATCACGCTGAACGGTGCGGCGGTGGAGCGGAACCTGCTGGCCTTCGAAGCCGGCCGCCGCGCCGCCCAGGCCGCCCCCCGCGCGCCGGAAAGCCTGGACAGCCTGATTGCCCGCCGGGTGGCGGACCTGACCGACTACCAGTCCGCCCGCTATGCCGCGCCCTATGCCGATTTCGTGGCGCGCGTGCGCGAGGCGGAAGTCGGCGTGATCCCGGGCGAGGAGCGCCTGTCCCGCGCCGTGGCCACGCAGCTCTACCGCCTCATGGCCTACAAGGATGAGTACGAGGTGGCGCGCCTCCACACCGACCCCGCCTGGCAGGCCGAACTCGCCCGGCGCTTCACCGGCACCACGCGCGTGAACATGCACCTGGCCCCGCCCTTGCTCAGCGGCGGCGAGCGCCCGCGCAAGCGCGAATTCGGCCCCTGGATGCTGCGCGCCATGGGGCTGCTGCGCAATGGCAAGGCGCTGCGCGGCACCCCGCTCGACCCCTTCGGCCACACCGCCGAACGCCGGATGGAACGCGCGCTGATCGCGGAGTATCGTGCCGGCATCGAGCGCGCCTTGGCGCAACTGACGCCTTCCCGCCACGCCCGCGCCTGCGAATGGGCCGAGGCGGCAGCCGGCATCAAGGGCTTCGGCCCCATCAAGGCCGCGAATGTGGAACGCGTGCGCGCCCACTGGGCCGCCTTGGAGGCCTGATGTTCGACCTGCCCGAGGCCACGAGCGAACTCCGCGCCACTGCGCTGGATTTCGCGCGCGAGCGCATCGCCCCCCACGCCCAGGCCTGGGACGAGGCGCGGCACTTCCCGGTGGAGGTGCTGCGCGAGGCGGCGGGCCTCGGCATGGCCGGCCTCTATGTGCGCGAGGACAGCGGCGGCGCGGGCCTCACCCGCCTCGACGCCGCCGTGGTGTTCGAGGCGCTGGCCACCGGCTGCTCCACCACCAGCGCCTTTCTTTCCATTCACAACATGGTCGCCTGGATGGTGGATAGCTGGGGCAGCGACGCGCAGCGCGCGGAATGGCTGCCGCCGCTGCTGACGATGGAAAAGATCGCCAGCTACTGCCTGACCGAACCCGGCTCGGGCAGCGACGCCGCCGCCCTCTCCACCCGCGCCGCGCGCGACAATGAGGGCTATGTTCTCAACGGCACCAAGCAGTTCATCAGCGGGGCGGGCGCCGCGGACCTGTATCTGACCATGGTCCGCACCGGCGGGCCGGGGGCTGATGGCGTCTCCGCACTGCTGATCCCCGCCGGCACGCCCGGCCTTTCCTTCGGGGCAAATGAAAAAAAGATGGGCTGGAACGCCCAGCCCACCCGGCAGGTGATCTTGGACAACGCCCGCGTGCCCGCCGAAGCCCTGCTGGGCGAGGAAGGCAAGGGCTTCCGCTACGCCATGGCCGGCCTGGACGGTGGCCGGCTGAACATCGCCGCCTGCTCGCTGGGCGGCGCCCAGGCCGCGCTGGACATCGCGCTCGGCTATGTGAAGGAACGCCGCGCCTTCGGCCGCCCCGTGGCGGATTTCCAGGCCACCCAGTTCAAGCTGGCCGACATGGCGACGGAGTTGGAAGCGGCCCGCACCCTGCTTTGGCGCGCCTGCGCCAAGCTCGACGCGAAGGCGCCCGACGCCGGCACCTTCTGCGCCATGGCCAAGCGCTTCGTGACCGACACCGGCCACCGCGTCGCCGATGACGCGCTGCAATTGCTGGGCGGCTATGGCTACCTGGCCGACTACGGCATCGAGAAGATCGTGCGCGACCTGCGGGTGCACCGCATCCTGGAGGGCACGAACGAGATCATGCGCGTCATTATCGCGCGCGGAATGCTCAAGGGATGATGTCGGTTTTCCTTGCCTTCGGTTGGTGATCGACGCCACATTGCCACCATGCGTTGCATGATCCTGGCGCTGGTCGCGCTCACCCTTCCCGCCATGCCGGTCGCGGCCCAGCCCGCGCTGGTGGTGCCGCCCGGTCCGGAGGTTGTGGTGCCGCCGCGCGGCGCGGCCGTGGTCTCCCGCCCGCGCCCGGTGTTGCCGCCCGTGGCCTCGCACCGCCCGGCGGCCGAAGCGCCCGCGGCAACTGCACCCTCGGCTGCCGCGCCCGAGGTGCTGTCGGGCACATCGCTCGGCGGCGGAACGGGCCTTGCGGCCCCCGCCCTGCTGGCGCTGCCGCTGGCAGCGCTGGGCGCAATTGTCGCGGGCACCCTGCCCGGCGGCGGCAGCGGCACCACGGCGCCGGCGCGGACGCGCTGACCGGCCCCGATCACGGGCGGCCCAAGGGCCGGGAGCGTGAACTGGCGGCGCAGCCCGAAAACTACCCGGCCAAAAGCCCCATGATCTCCGGCAGCAGCGCGGCATCGCCGACAGCAATCACCTCGCCCACGCTGGCCAGCGTCAGCGGCTTGCCCTGCCAGTCGGTCATGCGGCCGCCTGCGCCCTCGACCACGGGCACCAGCGCGGCCCAGTCCCAGGGCTGGAGCGTGCCCTCCACCACCGCATCCACGAGGCCCAGCGCCACAAGGCCATAGGCGTAGCAATCGCCGCCCCAGGTCACGCGGCGGGCGGCCTGGCGCACACGCTCGAAGCGGGGGCGCTGCGCTGCGTCGAAGATGTCGGGCGAGGTGACGGCCAGTTCCGCCTCGGACATCCGCGCGCAGGGCCGCACTTGCGCCATGCCGCCCAGCGGCGAAGCGAAGCGCGTGCCATGGCCCGCGGCCCCCAGCCAGCGCTCGCCCGTCACAGGTTGGTCAATCAGGCCCAGCACCGGCACGCCGCGGTGCAGCAGGCCCACCAGCGTGCCGAAGAGCGGCCGCCCGGTCAGGAAGGCGCGGGTGCCGTCGATGGGGTCCAGCACCCAAAGATATTCGGCGTCGCCACGCTCGGTGCCGTATTCCTCGCCCATGATGCCGTGGCTGGGGAAGCGTTCGCCCAGGAAGGCGCGCAGCGCGCGTTCGGCCGCGCGGTCGGCCTCGGTCACGGGCGAGGCATCGCCCTTCGCCTCGACCAGCAGCGCCGAGCGGAACAGCGGCCGGATCACCTGGCCGGCGAGGTCCGCGGCCTCCTCCGCCGCGGCGATCAGGGCCGGGTCGAGGGTCAGGGCAGCGGCGCCGGGTTGTTCGTCAGGGTGCGCAGATAGGCGATGATGTCCGCCCGCTGCTGCGTGTTGGAAATGCCGGCGAAGGCCATCCGGGTGCCGGGCATGGCGCGCGCAGGCGCGGCGATGAAGGCGTTCAGCGCCTCGTAGTCCCAGGGCTTGTCGGCCAGCGCGCGGTTGGCGCCGCTGTAGTTGAAGCCCTCGACGCGCGCGTGGTTCGCACCGACCACGCCCCAGAGGTTCGGGCCCACGCCGTTGCGCCCGCCCTCGTTGAAGCTGTGGCAGGCGGCGCAGGCGCGGCGGGCGGCGGTGGCGCCGGTCTCGACATTCGCCGAGGCGAGCAGCGGGCCGATGGGCTCCAGGCTGGGCGCAGCCGGCGCGGCGGGCGCGGCGGCGGTGGCGGCCGGCGCGGCGGCCTGCTCGCGCCCCAGGCTGATCGCGGGTTCGGCCAGGCGGTTGGGGCTGATCAGCACCTCGCCCACGATGCCGGCGCCCATGAAGGCCACACCCGCGGTCAACACGGCCGCGGCGATCTTGTTGAACTCCAGGCTCATGCCGGGCTCACCCTTCCTCAATTCCAGCGGTCGCCGCGCGGGTTTGCGCGAAGGCCGCCCCTGACTTATGCGTTGTGGACCACATACCTGCGGCCCGCCGCCGCATCAACCGCCCAGGCCAGGGTATCCGCCTGCGCAACGTGCCGCCCGTCCTGAAAACTCCCCGGAACCCCATGAACCAGACCATCGCCTTCCAGGGTGTCCCTGGCGCCTACTCCGACCTCGCCTGCCGCCAGG
>JBHYDO010000217.1:0-8302 GCA_051860645.1 Roseococcus sp. | reverse complement strand
GATGTTCCTGGAGGAGGCGGGCCTCGATTACCGCATCATCCCGGTGAACATCTCGAAGGGCGAGCAATTCGCGCCGGAATTCCTGGCCGTTGCACCCAACAACCGCATCCCCGCCATCGTGGACCATCTGCCCGCCGATGGCGGGATGCCCGTTCCGCTGTTCGAGAGCGGCGCCATCCTGCTTTATCTCGCGGACAAGATCGGCCGCTTCGTGCCGCCGCCGAGCGCGGTCCACGCCCGCGCCGAGGCGCTGCAATGGCTGTTCTGGCAAATGGGCGGGCTTGGCCCCATGGCCGGCCAGAACCACCATTTCAGCCAATACGCGCCGGAGAAGATCCCCTACGCCATCAACCGCTATGTGAACGAGACGGGCCGCCTCTACGGCGTGCTGAACAAGCGTCTGAGGGACCGCGCCTTCGTGGCCGGCGACACCTACTCCATCGCCGACATGGCCTGCTACCCCTGGATCGTCCCGCATCAGCGGCAGGGCCAGAAGCTGGAGGATTTCCCGCATCTCGCGCGCTGGTTCGGCGCCATCAAGGGGATGCCCAGCACCGAGCGTGCCTATGCGCTGGCCGCGAAGGTCAACACGCAGCCCACGGTGAACCCGGCCTCGGCCAGCCTGTTGTTCAACCAGTCCGCCGCCACCGTGAAGGGAGGCTGAGCCATGGCCCGCCAACTCTACGAACTCTGCGGCACCGATCCCGCGCGCGTGTTCAGCCCCTTCTGCTGGCGCAGCCGCCTGGCCCTCGCGCACAAGGGCCTCGCCTTCGAGAGCGTCCCCTGGCGCTTCACCGAGACCGACAGGCTCAGCTTCGCCAACCACGACAAGGTGCCCGTGCTGGTGGATGGCGAGCGCGTGGTGGCCGATTCCTGGGCCATCGCGCAATATCTCGACCAGGCCTATCCGGACGCGCCCAGCCTGCTGCACGGCCGCCCGGCCAGCTACCGCTTCATCCAGTCCTGGACCGATGCGGTGGTGAGCGGCGGCGTGGTGACGCTGATCGTCTCGGACATTCCCCCGCTGCTCGATGACACGGCGCGCGCCTATTTCCACGCGAGCCGCGAGAAGCGCTTCGGCAAGAAGCTGGCCGAGGTGACGGCCGACCGCGAGGCGCGCCTGCCCGCCTTCCGCGCCACCCTGCAACCCCTGCGCATGACGCTCTCGGCGCAGCCCTTCCTGGGCGGCGACGCGCCCGACTACGCCGACCATGTGGTGATGGGCAGCTTCATGTGGGCGCGCAGCACCAGCCCGCTGAAGCTGCTGGCGGAGGACGACCCCATCCACGCCTGGCGCGAACGCATGCTGGACCTCAATGGCGGCGCGGCACGCGCTGCCCCCTGTTTCGGAGCGTGACATGGACACGACGATGAAGCTGCGCGCCGGCGCGCCCTTCCCCAGCTTGCGCATCCCGCGCCTCGGCGGCGGCGAGATCGACCCCGCGGGGATGGAGGGCTGGCGGCTGCTGGTCGTCTATCGCGGCAAGCATTGCCCCCTGTGCAAGCCCTACCTCACCGCGCTCGACGGGCTGGTCGAGACCTTCGCCGAGGCCGGCGTGCAGGTGATGGCCGTCTCCGCCGACCCGGAGGAGAAGGCGGCGGCCGACCTCGCGCAATATGGCTGGCGCTTCCCGCTGGGCCATGGCCTGACCATGGAGCAGATGCGGGCGCTGGGCCTCTACATCTCCGAGCCGCGCTCGCCGCAGGAGACGGACCGGCCCTTCGCCGAGCCCGGCCTGTTCCTGATCAACCCGGCGGGGCAGGTGCAATTGCTGGACATCTCCAACGCGCCCTTCGCGCGGCCGGACCTCGCCGCCATCGCGCGAGGGGCCAAGCGCATCCAGGAGCTGAACTACCCGATCCGCGGCACACTGGCCTGACGCGGGCAGGATCACGTTGACCCACGGTGATCCCGTGTTACCGTGCCCCGCATAGGGGGAGGCGGGCGCCGCTAGGCGCCTGTGTCCGCAATGCAAAGAACACGGGAGCAACGCCATGACGCGCCTCGACCGCCGTACCTTGTTGACCGCCACGGCCATGGGGGCGTTGTCCGCCCCCGCCTTGTCCACTTCGGCCCTCGCTCAGGCCTGGCCCTCGCGCCCCATCGAGTTGCTCATCGGCTTCGCGGCGGGCGGCGGCACGGACATCCTGGCCCGCACCCTGGCACCCTTCATGGAAAAGCACATCGGCGGTGGCGCGCGCATCGGCGTCGTCAACCGCCCCGGCCCCGGCGGTGAGATCGGCTTCACGCAGCTCGCCCAGGCGCGGCCGGACGGCCACACCATCGGCATGCTCAACGCGCCGGCCTTCATCACGATCCCGCATGAGCGCCGCACGCGCTACACCTTCGAGAGCTTCGAGTTCATCGCGAACCTGGTCTCCGACCCGGCCTCGCTCAACGTCCACCCGGCCAGCGAATTCCAGACGATCGACCAGCTGGTGGCCTGGGCCAAGGCGAACCCCGGCCGCATGACCATCGGCATGCAGGGCACCGGCTCGGCCATGCACCTCGCCACGCTGGCCTTCATGAAGCATGTGGGCATCCGCGCCACGCTCGTGCCCTTCCCCGGCACCGCGCCCAACCGCACCGCCCTGCTGGGCCGGCACATCATGGCCAGCACCTTCGGCATCGGCGAGGCCGCGCCCTTCGTGAAGGAGGGGCAGATCCGCAACCTCGGCTTCATGGCGGCCAACCGCTGGGAAGAACTGCCCGACGCCAAGACCATGCGCGAACAGGGCATCGACGTCATCGCGGGCTCCGACCGCGGGCTGGCCGCGCCGGCCGGCACGCCGCCCGAAATCATCGAGCGCCTGTCCGCCGCCGTGACCGCCACCCTGGCCGACCCCGAATTCCAGGTGAAGGCGCGCGAGCAGCTGCTGTTCCTCGCCCCCATGCCGCGCGCCGAATACCGCACGCACCTGGCGCGCCTCAACGAGGAGATCGCGCAGCAGTGGCGCGAGGACCCCTGGCGGCGCTGACGCCCGATGGCCCTGCACCGCGACAGCGTCGCCGCCCTCTTCATCCTGCTGCTGGTGGTGGGCGGCTGGTATGACCTGCACAACGTCGCCACCGATGCGGCGATGTTCCCGCGCCTGATCCTGGGTGCCATGGGCATCTTCGCGGTGGTGATGTTCGCGGGCGGCCTGCGCCGTGCCGCGCCGGACGAGCCCTTCGTCATCCATGCGCGCAACCTCGCCATCACGGTGGGGATGACGGCGGTGTACATCCTGGCGGTGGAGCCGCTGGGCTACTTCCCGGCCACCTTCCTCTTCATCGGCATCCTGGGCTTCACGCTGGGCCTGCGCGGGCCGCTGATCGTCATCGCCTGCGCCGCGCTGTTCACCGGCGCCGTCTGGCTGGTCTTCGCCTGGACCTTCGGCCGGCGCCTGCCGCCCGGCATCCTCTTCGACAACTGACAATCCAAGGCACACGCCATGTGGGACGGGCTGCTCCAAGCGATACCGGGCGTCTTCGCCTGGCAGAACGTGCTGGCCATGGTGGTGGGCACCATCGGCGGCATCGTCATCGGCGCGCTGCCGGGACTGTCCGCCACCATGGGCATCGCGGTGCTGATCCCGCTGACCTTCGGCATGGAGCCGCTGGTGGCACTCGGCATGATGGCCGGCATCTACAATGGCGCGATGTATGGCGGGGCCATCCCGGCGGTGCTGCTGCGCATTCCCGGCACGCCGGCGGCGGTCGCCACCACGCTGGATGGCTACCCCATGGCGCAGCGCGGCGATGCGGCGCGCGCTTTGCAGATCTCCTGCCTGGCTTCCACCGTGGGCGGCGTGGCGTCGGCCATCGCGTTGATCGCGCTGGCGCCGCCGCTGGTGCAGGTGACGCTGCTGTTCGGCCCGGCGGAGTATTTCTGGGTGGCGGTGTTCGGCCTGTGCAGCGTCTCGGTGCTGCTGGGCAAGGACCCGGTGAAGGGCCTCATCGCCGCCTGCTTCGGCCTGCTGCTGAGCACGGTCGGCATTGACGGCGTCTCGGGGCATGAACGCTTCACCTTCGACGACATGAACCTGGCCGGCGGGCTGCATGTGGTGGTGGTGCTGACCGGCCTCTACGCGCTGCCGCCCATCTTCATGCTGGCGGAAGCCGCGGCGAAGCGCGGCGCCAACGAGGGCATGGCGGTGCTGCGCGCCTCGGTCGGGCTGTTCCACAACTGGACGAAGTTCATCAAGACCTGGATCCGCTCCTCGCTCATCGGGATCGTCATCGGCATCCTGCCGGGCGCGGGCGGGTCGCTGGCGGCCTTCCTCAGCTACAACGAGGAGAAGCGGGTTTCCAAGGAACCGGAGACCTTCGGCCACGGCAACGAACTTGGCATCGCGGCGGCCGAATGCGGCAACAACGCCGACAACGCGGCGGCGTTGATCCCCGCGCTGACGCTGGGCATCCCGGGCAGTTCCGTCACCGCCATCATCCTGGGCGGGTTGCTCATCCATGGGCTGCAGCCGGGGCCGGCGCTGTTCCGCGACCATGGCGACATCGTCTACGGCTTCATGATCCAGATGCTGATCACCTCCATCCTGATCATCTTCTTCGGCGGCGTGGTGGCCAGCCGGATCTTCGCCAATGTGCTCCGCATCCCGACCACGCTGCTGGTGCCCTGCGTGCTGGGGCTGTGCGTGGTGGGCGTCTACAGCGTGCAGGACAGCATGTTCGACGTGTACCTGATGTTCGGCTTCGGCCTGATCGGCTACGCGATGGACCGGCTGAAATTCCCGCTGGCGCCGGTGGTGCTGGGCGTGGTGCTGGGCGGCATGGCGGAGAGCAACCTTCGCCTCGCCCTCATCATCGCGCAGGGGGACCATATCCAGCTTGTGTCCTCCGTGGTGTCGCAGATCGTGATCGTGCTGATCCTGCTGGTGCTGGCGGTGCCGCTGATCCGGCACCGGCTGGCGCGGAAGGTGGGGCTGGGTTGACGGGGGCGGTGGCTGCCGCCATTTCCGCCGCCGTCCCGCCGCAATCCATGGTCACGCCATGCCCGACCAACCTCGCGGGCGCCGCATCGCCCTGCGCGCCGCCACCCTCGTTGTCCCGCTGGCCCTTGCGGCCTGCGCCGTCCCTCCGCCCCCGCCCGGCGAGGTGATCCGCGCCGAGGTGCTGTGGACGCACCGCGCCGATGCACCGCCGGTCCCTCCCGTCACGGGCCCCGCCCTCGACACCGGCGCCACGGCCGCCGCGCTGCGCGAAGGCCGGCTGCTGCGGCTGCGCTGCGCCCTCGGCGAGGGTGCGGTGTTCCTGCACGACGCCATCGCCGACCAGCCTGGCGCCCACCCCAATGGAACCGTGGTGCGCGTGGCGGTGGGCCCGCCGCACCGCGTGCTGGGCGCCGATGGGGGCCAGGTGGGCTCCTTCGCGCGGGTCTGGACGGGACAGAGCGTGCAACTGCTGCCCTGGTCCACCGCGCCCATCGAGGCGCCGGCCACGCCCGAGGTCGAGCGCCACCACGCCCGCGTGCGCGGCCAGTTCCTGCTGCGCTGCGTGGCCCCCGGCTGAACCGTCGCTCAGAACGCCATCCACCCCCCATCCACCATCAGATTGTGCCCGGTGATGTAGGTGGCCTCGTCGCTGGCCAGGAACAGCGCGGCGGAGGCCACGTCGTCGGGCCGGCCCAGCCGCGGCATGGGCGTGCGCATCATCGAATAGGCCAGCGGGTCCGGCGCGTCGCCCAGCGGCTTGCCGGTCAGGATGCGGCCGGGCGCGACGGCGTTGCAGATGATGTGGTCCGCCGCGTAGTCCACCGCGACCTGCCGCGTGAGGTAGACCACCGCCGCCTTGCCCGTGCCATAGGCGATGTCCGCCGGCGCCGCCACCATGCCGTGCTGCGAGGAGATGTTGACGATGCGCCCGCGCGCCTCGCCCACCACCTCCTGCGTCAGGAACTGCTGCACCGCGCGCTTGCAGCCGAAGAACACGCCCTTGGCGTTCACGGCCATCACGCGGTCCCACTCGGCCTCGTCCACCTCCAGAAGCTTGCCGCCGCGCCCGCCGATGGCGGCGTTGTTCACCATCACGTCCAGCCGGCCGAACTCGGCGACGGTGGCCGTCACCACCGCGTCCACATCCGCCCAGGACGCCACGTCACAATGGTGGAAGCGTGCCATGCCCCGTTCCGCCGCGATCAGCGCGCGCGTGGCCTCGCCACCCTCGCGCACCACCTCCGTCCTGTCGGCAATCACGACGCGCGCGCCCTCGGCCGCAAAGCGCCGCGCGATGGCACGGCCAATGCCCGAAGCACCCCCGGTGACGATGACCACCTTTCCGTCCAGCCGCATGCGCCGCTCCTTTCCCCATTGGGTGCGCGGGCATCATTCTGCGATGTCGCGCATTGATCTGGTCCGCGCATCCGTGGTTAACCCCGGCATTGGCCACGTCCAGGCTCAGCGCAGCGCCGCCAAAGGCGCGGCGCCTTCATGTCACGGGAGGTTCTAGAAACATGCAACGTCGTATCCTGCTTGCCGGCACCGCGCTCGGCCTCGCCGCGCCTGCCCTCATGGGCCGCGCCTTCGCCCAACCCCGCGACGCGTCCTGGCCGCGCGCCATCACCATGGGCACCGCGGCCCCCGGCGGCACCTACGCCCTGTACGGGCCCGCCTGGGGCGGCCTCGTGCAGGAGGCCACGGGCGTCAACATTTCCTATCGCACCACGCAGGGTCCGAACCAGAACATCATCCTGGTCCAGCGCCGCGAGGTCGAGATCGGCATGGTGACCATGGGTGTGGCCCTTCAGGCCTGGAACGGCACCGCGCCCTGGACGCAGGGCAACCGCTTCCGCGACATCCGCGCGCTGTTCCCCATGTACGACACGCCCTTCCACGGCATCACGCTGAAGCGCAGCGGGCTCGCCACCTTCGCCTCGCTGGCCGGCAAGAATGTCGGCGTGGGGCCGCGCGGCGGCACGCCGGGCACCTACTTCCCGCTGATGTTCGAGGCGCTGAACATCCGCCCCTCCGCGATTCGCTTCGGCTCGGGCAGCGACATGTCGGGCCAGCTGCAGGATGGGCTGCTGGACGCCTTCATGTTCGCCTCCGGCGTGCCGGTGCCGGCCTTCTCCGAGGCCGAGACCCAGGGCGAGGTGAACTTCATCGACTTCACCGCGGCCGAGGTGACGACGCTGACGCAGCGCTTCCCCGAGCTCTCGCCCGGCACGCTGCCCGCCAGCACCTACCGCACCTCGGGCCGGCCGCTCAACGTGGTGGGCATGTTCAACTTCGCCATCGCGCACCACTCGCTGCCCGAGACGCTGGCCTATGAGATGACCAAGGCGGTGCTGGGCCAGAACGCCCGGCTGCGCCAGGCCATCGCGGCGGCGTCGGAGACGCTGGCCGAGAATGCCAGCAAGAACACCTTCCTGCCCTTCCACCCGGGCGCGGCGCGCTACCTGCGCGAGGCGGGCCAGACCATCCCCGACAACCTCGTCGGCGCCTGACGGCTTCCGGCGCGTCCCTTTCGGGGCGCGCCGGTTGCACCCTGTTTGCCGGCTGGCCTAGCCTCGTGCGCACAAGAAGCCGTGTGACGGAGGAAACCACCCATGCCCGACGGCCATCCCCATTCCATGCCCATGCCGCCCGGCCCCATCGGCGGCCCCCCCGCCTGGTTCGGGCGGGACCTGGAGCGGGACACCTCCTGGATCGTTCCGCTCGACGCGGATGATCGCGCGGAGCTCCACTTGGCCATCGCGGCCCACGCCGCCTCCGGCCGCGCGCTGGGCGAGATCACGCCCGCGACCTTCCCCCTGCCCCGCCTCAAGCCCAAGCTCGACGCCATGCTGGCCGCGCTGCTGCATGGGCGCGGCTTCACCCTGCTGCGCGGCTTCGAGGTGGGGCGCTATTCCGTGGCGGAGGCGGCGTCCGCCTATCTCGGCATCGGCGCGCATCTGGGCAGCTTCCGCAGCCAGAACGCCAAGGGGCACCTGCTCGGCCATGTGAAGGACCTGGGCCTCGACATCCGCAACCCCACCGTCCGCTACTACCAGACCAACCGCGAGCTGGAATTCCACACGGATTCCTGTGACGTGGTGGGCCTTCTGTGTCTGAAGACGGCGAAATGGGGGGGCGAGAGCCGCCTCGTCTCCTCCGTCACGCTGCATGACGAGATGCTGCGCCGCCGGCCCGACCTGCGCGCCGCATTGTTCAACCCCATGCCCACCGACCGGCGCGGCGAGGTACCGCCCGGCATGCTGCCCTGGTTCGAGATCCCGGTCTTCAACTGGCATGAGGGGCAGCTCACCACGCTGTATTCCGGTCAATACATCCGCAGCGCGCAGGTGAACCACCCGCAATGCCGCCG
>JBHYDO010000216.1:0-8309 GCA_051860645.1 Roseococcus sp. | reverse complement strand
GGCCTCGGCCGCGGGCAACAGCGCGGCCTCGGGCGGCGGGATGGCGATGCGCACGGCGAGCGGCCGCGACAGCCAGGGGGCCGCCCCGCCGGGATTGCCGCGGTGCGGCTGCGGCAGCCCGCCGCAGCCCGCCAGCAGCAGCACTGGAAGGACAAGCGCCAAGCCGAAGCGGCCCGCCCAGGGCAGCCGCCCGCCCCATGGACGCGGGGACACGCGGCAGGCTTCAGGAAATGACACAGGAAACCATCATGGTGAGCAGCAGCAGGGCCAGGAAGACGATCATGTAGGGCATGGCGGGCACCTCGTGGGCGAACATCTGGGCCCTCATAGCATGATGGCGGAAAGCTGGTGCCCAAGGGGGCCGCCGCCGGCCAGGGTGCGGCGGCGGTGGCTGAAGAAGCGTGCCTCCTCGGCCAGGGTGTCGGCGCCCAGGATGGCGACGGCGCCGGCCCCGCGCAGGCGGTGCGCGCAATAGCCGGCCAGGTCGAACTGGAAATGCGCCCCGTCGCGGCCGGGGGCGAAGAAGCGGGCGTCGTCAAACGCGTCCCGCCCTTGGGCACGCTGGACGGTATCCCGCCCTCGGGCGTGCAGGACCGCATCACGCAAATCGGCCCGCACCTCATAGCTCGGCTGGGCGATGCAGGGGCCGACCACGGCGGTGACGCGCCCGGGCGCGGCCCCCAGACGCGCCATGGCGTCCAGGGTGGCCTCCAGCACGCCCGCGACGGCGCCGCGCCAGCCGGCATGGGCCGCCCCCACCACGCCCGCGACGGGGTCATGGAACAGCACCGGCGCGCAATCGGCGGTGAGGATGCCCAGGGCGAGGCCCGGGCGGTCGGTCACCATCGCATCCGCCTCGGGCGGCGTGGTCCAGGCGGGATCGGCCTCCAGCACCACCGGCCCGTGCACCTGGCGCAAGCCGGCCAGGTGCGCGGCCCCCAGTGCGGCGGCGGCGCGGGCGCGGTTCTCGCGCACATTCGCGGGGTCGTCCTCGCCGCGCTGGCCGCAGTTGAGCGAGGCATAGGCGCCGCCCGAGACGCCGCCGCGCCGGGTGAAGAAGCCATGCCGCGCACCCAGCGCGGGGTGGGTCAGGAATTCTGCCATTCAGCCCTCGAAGCCCGCCGGGGTTGGCAGGGCAGGGTGGGCCAGGGCCAGCGCCTTGAACAGCCGCCCCATGCCCTCGGGTGCGACGAGGCGCTGCGCGGCGGCGAGGATGGACCCTGCCTGGGTGGGTGCCGCGCGCGCCAGCATGGCCGAGCGTGCCATCAGCCCGAGTCGCTGGAGGAAGAGGCCCATGGGCAGCGGGCCATGCGTGGCGGCGCCGGCGGCGCGGGCGCAACCGGCCAGGGCGGCGAAATCCACATGGGCGGTGAGGTCCACGCGGCCCGCTTCGCCGAGCGGATCGGCCCGAGTATTGTCGCGCAGCGCCTGGAGCGTTTCGCCGAGGCCGGGTTCGGCGGGGCCGTAATCGAGGATGAGGGCCGCGCCGCCCTCGCCCGCCAGCCGCGCGCCGAGCGCCGCCGCCAGGGCGCGCCCGGCCTCGCACAGTTCCCGCACGGCGCCTTCGGGGGCGTCCCCGGCATGGTCGGAGGGCTGTTCCACGAAGGCGCCGCCGGCCACGAAGCGCTCCCTCCAGCCCGCGCTCCGCCAGACGAATTGCCGGATGGGCAGGGCGTCGAAGAACTCGTTCGCCAGCAGGATCATGGGGCCGGGGGGCAGGGTCTTGGCGTGGTCATGCCAGGTCGCGTCCAGGTGCCGGGCCTGTTCCGCGCGCAGGCGGGGCGAGGTCTCGACCAGGTGCAGGTCGGCCGCCGCGGCGAAGGCCGGCATCATCTCGCGCACGGCGCGCAGCGCATCGGCCATCAGCGTGCCGCGGCCGGGGCCGAGTTCGGCCAGCACCACGCGCGGCGGCGCGCCCATGGATTGCCAGGTGACGGCGCACCACAGGCCGAGGCACTCGCCGAAGGCCTGGCTCATCTCGGGGGCGGTGGTGAAGTCGCGGCCGAGGCCCGCGCGTTCCGCGTAGTAGGTGGCGGTGGCGCGGGCCATGAAGGCATCGAGCCGCTCCATGTCAGGCGGCCGCCCGTCGCGCCCGGATGATGAGGAAGACCCCCACCGCGATCATCGGCAGCGAGAGAAGCTGGCCCATGGTGGCACCGGCCATGAGGAAGCCGAGGTTGTCATCGGGCTGGCGGAAGAGCTCTCCGAGCGTGCGCGCCACGCCATAGCCCGCGATGAGCGCGCCGGTCAGCAGGCCGGGGCGGGCGCGGTTGGAGCGCACCGACCACAGCGCCAGCATCAGCACCAGCAGCGCCACGCCCTCGAGCCCCGCCTGGTAGAGCTGGCTCGGGTGGCGGGGCAGTTGCAGCGGGTCATTGGGGAAGACCATGGCCCAGGGCACGGTGGCGGGCCGCCCCCACAGCTCGCCATTGATGAAGTTCGCGATGCGCCCGAAGAACAGTCCGATGGGGACCACCACGGCGATGCGGTCGCCGAAGGCCAGAGGGTTCAGCTTTTCGCTGCGGCAGAACAGCAGCGCCGCCACGATGACGCCGAGCGCCCCGCCATGGAAGGCCATGCCGCCCTGCCAGACCATCAGCGCTTCCAGCGGGTTCTGCAGGTAGTGCAGCGGCCGGTAGAACAGCACATAGCCGAGCCGCCCCCCCAGGATGATGCCGAGCGTGGCCCAGGTGACGAAATCATCCGCGTGGCGCGGCTCGGCCACCGGCGGCGCCGCCACCACGAGGCGCCGCGCCACCTGCCAGCCGATCAGGATGCCCGCCAGATAGGCCAGGGCATACCAGCGGATGCCGATGGGCCCGATCTGCAGGGCCACGGGGTCAATCTCGGGGAAGGGGATCATGGGCGGCAGCGATAGCCCGGAACCCGCGCCGCCGAAACCGTCAGCGCGGCCCGGAAGTGAGCCGTCGCCGCAGCGCGCCCGAGAGCGCGTCGATCACCGCCACCAGCACCAGGATCATCAGGATGATGAAGGCGGCCTCGTCCCAGCGCAGCGCGCGGATGCGGTCGGAAAGCTGGAAGCCGATGCCGCCCGCACCCACGATGCCCAGGATGGTGGAGGAACGGACATTGCTCTCGAAGATGTAGAGCACATGCGCCAGCATCAGCGGCAGGGATTGCGGAAGCAGGCCAAAGCGCGCCGCATGCAGCCCGCTGCCGCCGGCCGCGCGCACGCCCTCCTGCTCGCGCCGGTCGGCGTTTTCCAGCGCCTCGCTGTACAACTTGGCCAGCGTGCCGGTGTCGGTGACGATGATGGACAGCACGCCGGCCATGGGCCCCAGCCCCACCGCGCGCACGAAGATGAGCGCCCAGACCAGCTGGTCCACGCCGCGCAGCACGTCGAGGAAGCGGCGCAGCCCGAAGCGGAAGGGCGCCAGCGGGATCACGTTGCGCGCGGCGAGGAAGCCCAGCGGCACCGCCAGCACGGCCGCGATGAAGGTGCCGGCGAAGGCCATGGCCAGCGTCTCCAGCACCGCCCAGACCAGCTCCATCGGGTATTCGCCGGGCGAGGGCGGCATCATCAGCATCGCCACCCGGCCGAGTTCGGCCAGGCCGTCGAGGAAGCGCTGCGGGGTGATGTTCAGCCAGGCGAAGGCGGCCAGCGTGCCGCCCAGCACCGCCAGCGCCGCCACCCACCGCAGCACGCGGCCCATGGGCGTGGGGCCGAAGGCGCGCGGCGTGCGGGCGCGCCATTGCGCAAGGGAGGAGGTGGCGCTCATCGGATCAACCCATGCCGGATTTTCGCGCAGATCTGGTCGATGACGCTGACCGTCACCACCAGCAGGATGAGCAGCGCGCTGACATCCTCGTAGTGCAGCAGGCGCACCGCGGTGAACAGCGCCTCGCCGATGCCGCCCGCGCCCACGAAGCCGATGATGGCCGAGTTGCGCACATTGATCTCGAAGCGCCACAGCGTGAAGGAGACGAGGTTGGGCATGATCTGCGGCAGCACGGCGAAGCGCATGGTCTGCACCCAGTTGCCGCCGGCCGCGCGCACGCCCTCCACCGTGTTGTGCCGCGCGGCCTCGGCCGCTTCGGCGAACAGCTTGCCCTGCGCGCCCAGCGAATGCAGGGCCACGGCCAGCACGCCTGCCATGGGGCCGAGGCCGAAGGCGAAGATGAAGAGCAGGGCGAAGACCAGCTCCGGCACCGCGCGGGCGAATTCGAAGACGCGCCGCACCACGAAGGCGATGGCGGGGCTCGGCGTCAGGCTGCGCGCGGCGAAGAAGCAGCCCAGCAGCGCGCCCAGCGTGCCCAGCATGGTGGCCAGGTAGGCCATCACCACCGTCTCGGCCAGCAGGCGCAGCCAGTGGCCGATGTCCCAGAACCACTCGGCGAGGTCCTCGGGCAGGTGGCCCCAGCGCAGCACCGGCAGGGTGCGCTCCATGTACTCGCCGATTCGCGGCAGGCCCTGGGCGAACTTCACCGGGTCCAGCTCCGCCACCACCGCCGAGAGCAGGAAGGCGCACCCCACCAGGACGACACCCAGGACGCCCCTGCGCAGCTTCTCGCCGCGCAGGGTGAGGTAGGCGTGCTCGGCCGCGAGGACGGCGGCGCTGGCGCTCACGGACCCGCTCAGCGGCGCTGGCGGCGCTGCTGGCGCTGGATCATCGCGACATCCACGATGGGCTGGTACATCGCTTCCGTGGCTTCGATGAAGCCCGTGGTCCGGCCGGTGGCGACGGCTTCCGCCATCTCCATGTCGTCGGCGGCCATCGAGAGGAAGAAGGCCTTGAGGTCCGCCTTCATCTCGGCCGGCAGCGCCTTGCGCACCACCACCAGCGGGTTGGGGATCAGCGGCGACTGGATGATGACGCGGATCTGGTCGCGGCGCAGCAGGCCGCGGTCGATCATCATGCGCAGCTGGCCGAAGGCGTCGTCCTCGGCGGTCCAGGTGAAGGCGGCGTCGAAATTGCCGTTCAGCACGCCCAGCACCGACTGCTCATGCCCGCCCGAGAAGACCGTGCGGCTGAAATAGGTGTTGGGGTCGATGTTCATGCCGCGGAAGGTGGCGAGCGGCACCAGGTAGCCCGAGGTGGAGTTCGGGTCGGCCCAGGCCAGCGTCTTGCCGCGCAGGTCTTCCAGGTTCTGCGCCGGGCTGTCCGTGCGCACGATGAGCACGGAGAAATAGCCCGCCTGGCCGGTGGGCGAGGTCCAGGTGACCAGCGGCTCCACCGCGCCATTGCTGTCGATCATGGCCGAGGCGTAGGAAGCGCCACCCAGGCGCGCCATCTCGATCTGCCCCCCGGTCAGCGCCTGCACGACGCCGGCATAGTCGGTCGCCTGGAAGATGCGCGCGGCGACGCCCATGCGGCGCTGGAAATATTCGGGGAAGCCCGCGAAGCGCGTGGTGGTGGCGCCCTGGCTTTCCACGCTTAGGATGCCGAAGCCCACGCGCGGGAACTGGGCGCGCCAGCCGGTGGCCTGGGCGCTGGCGGTGCCAGCACCGAGGCCGGCGAGCGCGGTGGCGGCGTGAAGCAGATGGCGACGTTGCATGGCGTGGAACTCCCTCCGGATGTCGGGGAGGGGGCTAGCAGCGCCGAAAGTCATCCGGATGACATATCCGTGATGGTGCCGTGGCAGTCCGCCGCCGTCCGATCATCGGGCATGCAGCAGGCTTTGACAGGCCGCGGGCAGGGCGGGTGGCGGACCGGGCCGGGCCGGGCGCTGCGGCGGGCGGCGGGCCTCCTCGGTCAGCCACCAGTCAAGGCTCGCGTCGCAGCCATCGCCAGCCGGGATGGGCGGGGCCTCGCGGCAATCGGTGGCGCCGGGCGGGCAGCGCATGCGGATGTGCATGTGGCTGTCATGTCCGCGCCACGGCCGCACGCGCCGCAACCATGGCGCGCCGCGATGGGCGGCGCAGAGGCTGCGCTTGATGCCGTGGTTGACGATGATGCGATCCACGCCGGCATGCTCGGCGGCCTGGCGGATCAGCAGGGCATGGGCCGGGGTGAAGTGGCGGGGATCCACGGCCGACTGGTCGGGCAGCACCAGCGAGGTGATGCGGATCTGCTCGCGCGCCGCGCGCGGTTGGGACTCTTTCGGCAGCAGGTCGAGCCAGATGTCCACATCCAGCCCGGTCTGGTGGCTGACATGGCCCCAGGGCATCGGCCCGCCACGCGGCTGGGCGAGGTCGCCGATCCAGAGGTCGGGCAGGCCGCGGCGGCGGGCGGCGGCCGCGAAATCCTGCACGAACCGGATGGTCACGGGGTGGCCCCAATGGCGGTTGCGGGCGACGCGCACGGCCTGCCAGCCCGGCCCCTCCAGCGGCAGTTGCACCGCACCCCCGAGGCAGCCCAGCGCAGTCCCGCCGATGACGCGGGGCGGGCCGGGGGTGGGGCCGGGCACCTCGGCCCAGGCATTGCTGCGCGCCTGGCCGGCCTGTTGGCCCAGGGCGGGGCCGGCCGCCAACAGCATCAGAACGAGAAGCCGGATCATCAGCGCATCCTTTCGACCATCCTGGTGGCGGCCTGCCCACTCGGCAGCGGCGCATCGCCCGGGGCGAGGTGGCGGCACAGGGCACTTCCCATGTGTAGGCGCTTGCCGGCCGAGCGGGAACGGGTGGCTTCACGCGCGGGCGCCACCCCGCCACAATGCCCTGATCCAAGGGAGGACCAGCGACATGCAGATTTCCATCGAGGGGCGCACCGCGCTCATCACCGGCGGCTCCAAGGGGCTCGGCCTGGCCATGGCGCTGGCCTTCGCGCGCGCGGGCGGGCATGTGGCGCTGGTGGCGCGCGGGGCCGAGGCGCTGGCGGCCGCCAAGGCCGAGGTGCAGGCCGCCGCCCCGGGCGCGCGCGTCGCCGCCATCGCGGCCGACATCCGGCAGGCCGCCGAATGCGCGCGCCTGCACGCGGAGGCGGAGGCCGCCATCGGACCCATCGACATCCTGGTGAACAATGCCGGCACCTCGCAGCGCGGGCCCTTCCTCGATGTCAGTGATGCGCTCTGGCAGGACGACATCGACCTGAAGCTGATGGCCGCCGTGCGGCTGTGCCGCGCCGTGCTGCCGGGCATGCGCGTGCGCAAGTGGGGGCGCATCATCAACGTGCTGAACATCGGCGCCAAGGCGCCGCTGGCGACATCCACGCCCACCTCCGTCAGCCGCGCGGCAGGCATGGCGCTGACGAAGGCCCTGGCGAATGAATATGCGCCGGACAACATCCTGGTGAACGCCATGCTGGTCGGCATCATCGAGAGCGACCAGTGGGTGCGCCGCCACGCCGACGACAAGCGCAACATCACCTGGGAGGAGTGGAAGGAGGAGCAGGGCCGCGTGGTGCCGCTGGGCCGCATCGGAAAGGCCGAGGAATTCGCCTCCTTGGCGCTCCTGCTGGCGAGCGAGCAGGGCGGCTACATCACCGGCACCGCCATCAACGTGGATGGCGGCCGCAGCCCGGTGGTGTGAGGGGCGCACTTGCGGCGTCCACATGGCGGGGGCAGTAACCCCGCCGAAACACGCGCAGGAGCTCCTCCATGTCCCGCACCCTGACCGTCGGCATCGCCGGCCTTGGCGCCATCGGCCTGCATCTCGCGCGGGCGCTGGACGCTGGCGTGGAGGGGCTGACGCTGCACTCCGTCGCGGCACGGGACCATGCCAAGGCCCGCGCCAACCTCGCGGGCTTCCGCACTGCGCCCGCCATCGTGGACCTGGCCGCGCTGGCCGAGGCCGATATCGTGGTGGAAGCGGCACCCGCCGCCATCTTCGAGGAGGTGGCCGTGGCCGCCATCGCCGCCGGGCGCATCTTCGTGCCCTCCTCCTGCGGGGCGCTGCTGCCGCGCATGCACCTGGTGGAGCAGGCCCGCGCCACCGGCGCGCGCATCATCGTGCCCACCGGCGCGCTGCTGGGGCTGGACGCGGTGCGCGCGGCCGCCGAGGGCGAGGTCTCCTCCGTCACCATCGAGACCCGCAAGCCGCCGCGCGGGCTGGTCGGCGCGCCCTACCTGGAACAGCACAACATCGACGTTCTGGCCGTGACCGACGAGAAGAAGCTCGTCTTCAAGGGCAACGCCTTCGACGCCGCCCAGGGCTTCCCCGCCAATGTCAACGTCGCCGCCGCACTCGCCCTGGCGGGCATCGGCCCGCAGCGGACCATGATCGAGATCTGGGCGGACCCGCACGTCACCCGCAACACCCACACCATTCGCGTGGAAGCCGCCAGCGCGCGCCTGACCATGACCATCGAGAACGTGCCGAGCGAGGAAAACCCCCGCACCGGCAAGATCACCCCGCTGTCCATCCTGGCCTGCCTGCGCGGGCTGACCAGCACGCTGAAGGTGGGCAGCTG
>JBHYDO010000215.1:0-8345 GCA_051860645.1 Roseococcus sp. | reverse complement strand
TGATGCTGGTGGCGCTGGCGCACCAGTCGGTGCGCGCCCACCGCGCAACCCCGAGCCAGCCGACGGCGCCCGAGGTCCGCGAGCGCTTGCCTGTCGCCGTGGCGGGGAACGACTGATGGAACTCGTGGTCTCCCTCGCGATCGGGGTGCTGGCCGGGTCGGGCGTGTGGCTGCTGCTGCGCCCGCGCACCTTCCAGGTGATCATCGGCCTTTCGCTGCTCTCCTATGCGGTGAACCTCTTCATCTTCTCGACCGGTGGGCTGCGGAGCGGCGCGGCTGCGATCCTGGCGCCGGGGCAGGAGGGCAGCCTTGGCCAATTCGCCGACCCCCTGCCACAGGCGCTGGTGCTGACCGCCATCGTCATCAGCTTCGCCACCACGGCGCTGCTGCTCGTGGTGCTGCTCGCCGCACGCGGCCTGACCGGGACCGACCATGTGGACGGCCGGGAGCGCGAGCGATGAGCGCCTGGACCGACCACCTGGTCATCGCGCCGATCCTCGTGCCGATGCTGGCCGGCGCCGCCATGATCCTGGCCGGGGATCGCGGGCGCAGGACGGTCGTGGTGATGGGCTTCACCTCGACGGTCCTGATCCTGACCTTCGCCGCCGTGCTGCTCGGCACGGCCGGGGCGCCCGAGGTGCGGATCTATCGCCTCGGCGACTGGCCGGCGATGTTCGGCATCGTGCTGGTGCAGGACCGCCTCTCCTCGCTCATGCTGGCCCTGGTTGCCGTGCTGGGCCTCGCGGCCTTCGTGTCGTCGCTCGCGCGGTGGGACCGCGCGGGGGCACATTTCCACCCGCTCCTGCAGTTTCAGCTGATGGGCCTGAACGGCGCCTTCCTGACCGGCGACCTGTTCAACCTCTTCGTCTTCTTCGAGGTGATGCTCGCGGCCTCCTACGGCCTGGCGCTGCATGGCTCGGGAACGGCGCGGGTGCGGGCGGGGCTGCACTACATCATCATCAACCTCGTTGCCTCGCTCCTGTTCCTGATCGGCGTGAGCGTCATCTACGGCATCTCCGGCACGCTCAGCATGGCCGACCTCGCCGCCCGGATGCGCGACGTGGCCGAGGCGGACCGCGCGCTGCTGGAGGCGGGTCTTGCCGTGATGGGCATCGCCTTCCTGATCAAGGCCGCCGTCTGGCCACTCGGCTTCTGGCTGCCGGGGACCTACGCGGCGGCGACGGCCCCCGCGGCGGCCATCCTGTCAATCCTCAGCAAGGTGGGCGTCTATGCGGTGCTGCGCGTCTGGCTGCTGCTGTTCGGCGACGAGGCCGGCGCCTCGGCCGGCTTCGGCGGGCAGGTGCTGCTGGCCGGCGGACTGGTGACGATTGCCTTCGGCTCGGTGGCGGTGCTCGCGGCGCAGAACCTGCCGCGGCTCGCGGGGGCGAGCGTGCTCGTCTCCTCGGGGACGCTGCTAGCCGCGGTGGGGGCCGGCGGCCAGGCGGTGACGGGCGGCGCGCTGTTCTATCTGGCCAGCTCCGTTCTGGCCCTCGCCACGTTGTTCCTGCTGATCGAACTGGTGGAGCGCGGGCGCGACGTGGGCGCCGATGTGCTGGCGGTGACGCGGGAGGCCTTCGGCACCGGCGAGGAGAAGGAAGACGCCCTGGAACCGGAAGAGGTGGGCGTGGCCATCCCCGCGATCATCGCGATCCTGGGCCTCGCCTTCATGGCCTGTGCGCTGCTGCTGTCAGGCCTGCCGCCCCTCTCCGGCTTCCTCGCCAAGTTCGCGATGATGGCGCCGCTGCTCGGCCCGGCCGGCGCGCCCGTCCCTGCCGCCAGCTGGGTGCTCATCGCCGCGCTCGTGCTGTCGGGCCTTGCGACCCTGGTGGCGATGGTGCGGATGGGGATCGATGTGTTCTGGGCATCCCCCCCGGCCGCGGTGCCGCGGGTGAGCCTGCTGGAGCTCGCGCCGATCGGGCTGCTGCTGGGGCTCTGCGTGGGCCTGACCGTCGCGGCGGGGCCGGTGATGGATTTCATGCTGGCCGCCGCCCAGTCCCTGCACGCGCCCGGGACCTACCTCGACGGCGTTCTCGGCTCCACCGCCGCCTCGCGGGAGGGGCGGCCATGACGCGTCTCCTCCCTTATCCGCTGCTGGCGCTCGCATTCCTCCTGCTCTGGCTGCTGCTGGTGGAGAGCACCTCGCCGGGCGCCCTCCTGCTCGGGGTGGCGCTGGCGGTCACGGCCGCCGCCATGCTGGCCGCGCTGCGGATGCCGAAGGGACGGCTGGGCCGGCTTCGTCCGCTGCCGGGGCTGCTCCGCGACGTCCTGCTGGAGGTCGTGCGCTCCACCAACGCGGTCGCGCGCATCATCCTGCAGCCACGCGCGCCGGGTGCGCGGCGCTCCGGTTTCGTCCTCATCCCGCTCGACATGCGAAATCCCTACGGGTTGTCGGCACTGGCCTGCATCCTGACGGCGACCCCCGGCACCGTGTGGGCCGACTACGACGCGCGGCGGGGGCTGATGCTGCTGCATGTGCTCGACCTTGTGGATGAGGAGACCTGGGTCCGCACCATCAAGGACAAGTGGGAGCGAAGGCTGATGGAGATCTTCGAATGAGCGCGGCGTTGCTCGGCTGGTCCGTCCTGGCCGCCCAGATCATGCTGGCCGTGGCGATGTGCTGCGCGGTGCTGCGCCTGCTTTGGGGGCCGCGCGCCCAGGACCGCGTCCTCGCGCTCGACACCTTCTATGTGAATGCCGCGATGCTGCTGCTGGTGTTCGGCATTCGCACGGGAACCAACCACTACTTCGAGGTTGCGCTGCTCATCACCCTGCTCGGCTTCGTCGCGACGGCAGCCCTGTCCAAGTTCCTGATGCGCGGCGAGGTGATCGAGTGAACCACGCGGCGGACCTTCCGCTCTGGGTGGCGCTGCCCGTGGCGCTCCTGCTCCTCGTCGGCGCCGGGCTGGGCCTGACGGGCTCCATCGGCCTGTTGCGGCTGCGCAGCTTCTACGACCGCGTGCACGCACCCACGCTCGGCACGACGCTCGGCATAGGGTGCATCCTGCTGGCGTCCATGCTGTTCTTCTCGGTCGTGCAGACCCGCTTCGTGCTGCACGAGATCCTGATCCTGGTCTTCATGGTGGTCACGACGCCGGTCACGCTCATGCTGCTGGCCCGAGCGGCGCTGCACCGCGACCGGGCAGAGCAAAGCCCCGAGGTGCCGCCACCGCTTCAACCGCGGCAGGGCGCCGTGTCGGCCACCGCGACGGTCTCACCGCCAGCTGCACCATCCGCGGCGAGCGAAGACTCGCCCAGCGCATGATCGAGCGCGCATCCGGCGGCTGGACTTCGCCAGGCCCTGTGCGTCGCAACGGCGCTGGACCGGTGGCGGCCGTGGGTGGAAGCTGAGCTTCATGGCCCAGGGCAGCGGGACTCCAAGCATTCCGGTGGCGATGGGCTACGTCGCGGCCGTCACAATCTTCGTCGGGCCGGCATTGTTCCTGCTCCCGCCCTACGCCGAGACCCCGCTGTTGTAGCAGGTCATCCTCACAGGCTACGTGCTCGTCGTCTGGAGTTTTTCCGACGGCTTGTTCGGCCGCTTCAGCCTCATTCTCGCGCTCATTGAGGCCGTGCTCCTTCTGCGGCTGTCGATTGGATGGAGCCTGTGGAGCGTGAGCATCTTGCCCGGAAATACGCAGGGCCTGGATCGCTTGCATCAGGCCCCGACGCACTCCCTGTCGAAACGCGTCGAGTTCGTCACGAAGACATTCGTTCGCGAAACGGTCAGCACGAATGCCGCGTTCGGCGTCCTCGATGATGGCCTCGATACGATCGAATACCGCCTGGCGATCCTCGGGACCCAGCGGCTTCATGTCCGCCCACAGACGACCGTGGTTCGACCGGTGAAGGTCCTCGCCGGTCAGCTGGTCGATGCGTTTGCCAAGAATTCTCGCCATCGCATCTGATCTAAGCATGAACCAGACGTTCTCAATACCAGCGACGACGGCTGCTGCGCGCTTGCGCGCCACCCTGGCGTCGGTTGTACGCAGGGTGCGCGCGACGTGAGTGCCGAGCAGTGGCACCAGGTCCGAGGGGACGCGCAGCTTTAGGAAAAATGTCAGCCCACGCCGAACGGCGTACGGAGTTCCCATGTCCAAATCCGTGCCACGGACCTGTACAACAGGTGGGGAACCCAGGAAAAATACTCAATAAAATCGGTATCTTTGCGAATGAAATGTCCCCGGCGGGAGGGGACGGAAAATCCGGCGCAGTCAGCTGATTTTAAACGAGTATTTTTGCCTATGTCCACGCTCTGTTGTACAGTTTCCACGTTGATGTACCACACACAAGGTGCAGTGTGCTGGCGCTGGCGCCCAGAGGGCAGGGGCTCCAGCCAGGGGTTGTTTAGCGAGCGATCCAGCGCGACCCGTAGGCTGGATTGCCTCGGGCTTGCCTGCGTCGAGCATGTGGTGCGCGAGATCGGGATCTCCGAGCGCCGGGCCTGCGCGGTGCTGGGGCAGCACCGTTCGACGCAACGGAAGGCGCCGTGCGGGGCGGAGGATGAGGCCCGGCTGACGGCCGAGGTCTTCGAGTTGGCCAAACGGTGCGGACGCCACGGCTACCGGCGGATCACGGCCTTGCTGAGAAGCGCCGGCGGTGGGCGGAGGCTGGCTCAGCCTGCAGGCTGGGCCGGGGCCAGGCGACGCATCGCCAGCGGCAGCATGAAGATCGGGAAGACACTCATCACGAGGAAGAGCTGGACGCCGGGATGCGCAGCCAGGAAGGGCGCGGCCGCCGCCAGGATGAGCGTGATGTTCCGGTTGCCGCTCACCAGGCCGATGGTCAGCGCCCGCCGCCGATCCAGCGCGGCGAAGAGCAGCGTCCCGATCACCTGCAGCCCGGCGTTGACGGCGAAGGCCAGAGCCAGCAGGCCGAGGGCGCGACCGGGGTCTGCCGCGATCTGGTCACGCATCCCCGCCATCGCGCCCAGCGCGACCGCGATCAGCCCCAGGACGGAGATGCCGGTGATCGCATGGGGATTCGCCGTCACCCAGGGCCCGGCGAAACGCCGCAGCGCCCAGGCGGCCAATGCCGCTCCGCCGACGATCACGCCAAGCCGCGCCGAAAGCGCGACCGGGTCGATGGCCATCTCCGCGCCGGCGAGGGCCGCCGCAAGGGGGGGCAGGTAGAACGGAGCCGCCAGGGTGGTGACGACCGTCGCCAGCAGTGCGAGCGGGGCGCTGAGCCCGAGCATGGCCGCGATGGCCGCCGCACTCCCGACCGGCGGCGCCAGCGTGGCCAGCATGATGCCCAGCGCGAGGTCGGGACCGGGATCCAGCAGCATGACGAGGCCAAAGGCGACCACCGGCACGCCGAAGGACACCCAGGCCAGCATCGCCACCGCCACGCCGCGATTGGCGAACTCGGCCCGGAAGGCGGCGCGGTCCACCTTCAGAAAGGCGCCCAGGGTGAAGACGAACACGGCCAGGCCGATCAGGGGCCTGGCCATATCGGCCAGCGGGGGGATGACGAGCCCGATGAGCACGCCGCCGCACAGCAGGGCCGGACCGTGCCGGCCGGCCGCAACCAGGATCGCCAGGGGGGTGTTTGCCGACATGGTCTGCCTCTGCTTGGAGGCTGGAGCATCCATGGCGGGTGGCGTGGCGGTCCCGAGAGCTGGCCGAAACCGCCCCGAAGCTTTTTCGTCCCAGCCGCTCGCATCACCGGCCTCGCGCGGAGGGGCGGTTGCGGCGGCGTCGGCACGGCAGCCTGCCGGAAGGCGACCGTCGGTCGTGATGGCCGCCGCGCTGGAGGAAGCCCCGGCTCTCGTGCCGGCCCGCGGTCAGGCCAGTGTCAGGTGCCGATGGGCCGTGGCCGCGGCGCGCGACCGACGGGACGCGCGTGCCTGCCGAGGGATGGGCGTCATGGCCGGTGCCGCGCCGCCGCCAGCAGCCACGTCCCGACCAGCCCCAGCAGCGCCACAGCGGCCAGTGCCGTTCCCTGCGGCACCAGGGCGGTCGCCGCGAAGGCCAGCAGCGGCGGCGCGACCAGCAGGGCGAAGCCGCGCCCCGTGTAGAGCGCACCCAGCAGCCCGCCCAGGCCCGTTGCGCCGAAGCGGTCCGCCATGAACGCCGGCAGCAGCGCGACGAAGCCGCCCTGCAGCGCCCCGAAGCCGAGCGCGAAGGCCAGCAATGTCCAGCCCTCGCGCCCGAAGCCCCAGACCAGCATGGACGCCGACATCCCGGCGCAGCACAGCAGGAACACGCGCGACCGGCCGAGCTGGTCCGCGATGACGGCGAGCACCAGGCGCCCCGCGATGGTGCCCACGCCGATGAGGCCGAGCAGCGCCAGCGCCTCGCCGCGCGCCATGCCGAGATCCAGCGCGCTGCTGACCAGCAACGCGTGTGGCAGCACCGCCGGCATGGAGACCAGGAAGGTGCCGAGATAGCTCAGCACAAAGCCGCGCGAGCGCAGCCGCCGGCCCGTTGGTGGAGGCGAGGGCGGGGGCAGCGCGTCGCGCGCCGCGTCCAGCGGCCAGGGCGCCGGCCGCAGCAGCGCCGCGCCGGCCAGGCCAATCGCGACGCAGAGCCCCGCGCAGGCGAGGAAGCCGATGCGCCAGTCGCCAAGGGCGGCCAGCGCGCCGACCGTGGGCGGGACCAGTGCCGTGCCCACGCCGATGCCGCTCACCGCCAGCCCGGAGGCCAGGCCACGATGCACGCGGAACCAGGCCTGCACGAGCGCCATGGCCGGCACATAGGCGCAGCCCGTGCCGAGGCCGACCAGCAGCCCGTAGCCCAGGTAGACTTCGAGCAGGGTGTTGGCCGCCGCGGCCACCAGGAAGCCCAGCCCGACCAGCAGCATGCCGACGGCCGCCAGGACGCGTGTGCCGATGCGGTCCGCCAGGGCGCCGGTCAGCGCGCTCACCAGGAAGCAGGCGCCGCCGCTCAGCGCATAGACGAAGGAGATGGCGGCACGGCTGGCGCCGAAGCCGGCCGCGATGTCGTCGGCGAAGGCGGCGTAGGAGTAGATGGCGCCATAGCCCACCATGGTCACGAGGAAGGCGCCCAGCACCACGCCCCATGCGCGGTCGAACGGTGGCTCGGGCCGCTTCGCCTCCGCGGGCGGCCGAGGCCGCGGCGGGCGTGGACGGAACAGCCTCGACGCCTTGCGCGGCGGCACCGCGATGGAGAAGGTGCTCATGTCGCGGGCGCGACGGGCTGCGGCGAGCAGGGCGGCTTGGCGGCGGGCATGGCGAGGGCGCTTTCCTGATGGCGCCCTGAGGCAAGCGCGAGGCTGCCCCGCCGGTCCCGAGTGGCCGGCGAATTCGTTCCGAAGTTCGCCCGAAGCCCGCGGCGCCGGACCCCATGCGCGGGCCTGAACCACTTCGCCCCGCCACCTCGGCGCAACTTGTTCTGGAACCGGAAGGCGCGCCGGGGTAAGGGGCGAAGGTCGCAACCTTCGGTCCACGGCATGCAGCCGCCACCTGAACCGGTCCGCCTCGGCACCACGCTGCTCGATCGGGCGCGGGGCCGGCTGCGCGCACCCGACGGCACGGACACCCCCCTGCGCCCCAAGACGCTCGAACTGCTGTGCCTGCTGCTGGCGCGGCCGGGCCAGGTCGTCACCCGCGCGGAAATCCTGGACAGCCTCTGGCCCGACCTGCACGTGACCGATGACAGCATCACCCAATGCGTCGTCGAACTGCGCCGCGCGCTGGGGCCGGAGGCGGCGCGGCTGAAGACCCTGCCCAAGCGCGGCTACCTGCTGGAGTGGCAGCCCGACCCGGACATCGGCCCCTCACCGCCGGCCACGCAGGCGGCGCAGCCGCTAGCGGGAGGGGTGCCGGTGGTGGCGGTGCTGCCCTTCCACATGCCGCGGCCCGAGCCGAGGCTGGCGGCCTTCGGCGAGGGGCTGCTGGAGGGCGTGGTCGGCGCGCTGGTGCGGGTGCGCGAACCGGTCGTGATCTCGGCCAACTCCACGCGGCGTTTCGCGGGCGCCGGGCTGGACCTGGCGGAGGCCGGGCGGCGCCTCGGCGCGCGCTACATCGCCTCCGGCATGCTGCGGCGCGCGGGGCAGGTGTTCCGGCTCTCGGTGGAGCTGGCCGAGGCCGCGACGGGCGCGCTGCTGTGGCACCGCCACTACGACGTGACCGAGTGCCGTTCCTTCGCCGCGGAGGACGACATCGCGGGCATCATCGCCCACAGCCTGGTGCCGCACGTCCAGGCGGCGGAGCTTGCCGCCGCGCGCCGGCGGGTGCCCAGCGACCTCGCCGCCTACCACCTGCTGCTGCAGGCGCGCGCGCTGATCTTCCGCATGGACCGCGAGGCATTCGAGGCGGCGGCCCCCCTGCTGCGGCAGGCGATCGCGCGCGATGCCGGCTTCGCCGCCGCCCATGCGGCGCTGGCG
>JBHYDO010000214.1:0-8360 GCA_051860645.1 Roseococcus sp. | reverse complement strand
TCGACACGCTGTTCCCGCCCGGCACCTTCGTGCCCCCGCACATCCACACCACCCAGGACGAGTACATCCACATCCTGGAGGGCAAGTTCGAGTTCCTGCTGGATGGCCAGGTGGCGCATGGCGGCCCGGGTGACCTGATCCGCCTGCCCATGGGCCTGCCGCACGGCATCTTCAACAAGTCCGACGCGCATGTCCGCGCGCTGTTCTGGGTGGCGCCGTCACGCAAGCTGTTCGAGCTGTTCAGCCGCATCCACAACCTGACGGACCCCGAGCAGGTGGTCCGCATCTCCGCCGAGTGCGAGGTGGATTTCCTGCCGCCTCCGGGATGAACACCAGCCTGCGCGGGATCATCGCCGTCCTGGCGCTGCTGGCGGCCTTCGCGCCGCTGTCCATCGACATGTACCTGCCCGCCCTGCCGGCCATCGCAGCCGAACTGGGCGGTGGGATGGAGGGCGCGCAGCTCACGCTCGCCGCCTTCTTCCTCGGCATGGCGGCGGGGCAGCTCGTGCACGGGCCGCTGGCCGACCGCTATGGGCGGCGCCGGCCGCTGTTCGCCGCGCTGATTCTCTACATCGGGGCCTCCGTGCTGTGCGCCCTGGCCTGGGACATGGGCTGGCTGGTGGCGCTGCGGCTGCTGCAGGCGCTCGGCGGCTGTGCCGGCATGGTGATCTCGCGCGCCGTGGTGCGTGACCTGAGCGACCGCATGGACCCGGTGCGGATGATGGCGCGGCTGTTCCTCATCATGGGGGTGGCGCCGATCCTGGCGCCGCTGCTGGGCGGCTGGGTGGCGGCCTGGCTGGGTTGGCGGGCCATCTTCGGCCTGCTGGCACTTGTGGGGGTGGCGGCGCTGGTGCTGTCCTGGCGCTTCCTGCCCGAGACCCTGCCGCCCGAGCGCCGGCGCCGGGTGCCGGTGCGGCAGATCGCGCGCGACTTCGGCGGCCTGCTGGCGACGGCACCCTTCATGGCGGCCGCACTCGGCTCTGGCTGCGCCATCGCCGGCATGTTCGCCTATATCGCGGGCTCGCCCTTCGTGTTCATCGAGTTGGCCGGCGTGGCGCCCGAGAATTTCGGCTGGCTGTTCGGCGCGGGTGCCGTGGGCATCATCGGCTGCGGCCAGTTGGCAGGGCCCATGGCGCAGCGCTTGGGCCGGCCGCGCGTCTATGGGTTGGCGCTGCTGGGGCTTGGGCTGGCGGGCGTGGCGGCGGCGGCGTCCGTGGCGATGGGGCTGGGCTTGTGGGCCCTCTATGCGGCGCTGCTGGCCTATCTGTGCATGCTGGGGCTGGCGCTACCGCTGGGCGCCATCCTCGCCATCACGCCCTTCCCACACATGGCGGGGACGGCCTCGGCGCTGATCGGCACGCTGCAATTCGCGCTGGGCGCCCTGGCGGGGCTGGCACTGGCGCTGCTGCATGACGGAACCGCGCTGCCCATGGCCGCGGTGATGGCCGGCGCCGGTCTGTGCGGGCTCAGCGCCTGGTGGGGGCTTGGGGCGTCGCTGCGGCGGGCCTGACCGGCCCCGAGGGCAGCGGCCGCATGGCGGGGCAGGAGCAGACCAGGCTGCCGTCGGGCAGGCGGTTGGCCATGGTCATTTCCTCGCAATGCGGACAGTCGCGCGGGCCTTCGCGGGTCATGGCATGGCTTACCGGGCGTGGCTCATTGGGCGTGGCTCACTGGTCGGCGCCTTGGTCAGGCAGCGGCGCCATGGCGCGCAGCCGGACTGCAAGTGCCGCTTGGCCCGCATGCTCGGCCAGCAGCGCCGCCTCCTCGCGGGCGGCCTCGAACCCCAGGCGGTAGCCTTCATAGGTCGCGCGGTCGAGCAGCTTGGCGATGGCCTGCGGAGGATTGAGCATCGGTCGGAAGTGTCGACAAAACCGGGAAGCGCAAGGGTTGCGGGGCGGCTTGGCTTTCGCTAGATCAACGCCACCCGGGCGCTTAGCTCAGCGGGAGAGCACTACCTTGACACGGTAGGGGTCACAGGTTCAATCCCTGTAGCGCCCACCATTTAAATCAAAGACTTGGCGGCGGTTCCCGCAGGCAGTCGACCTTGCCCTGTTGGCACATGGGGAGCCGCTTCTCAGCTCCGCCTCCGTCCTGCACGATCCGGTTCCGCCCCCTGGTCTGGCCATCCGGTTCCCACCCGTCTCGACGCCCGGTGGGAGGCGCCCAAATTCCTGGGGGCCATGCAGGTGATCATCCGATCTCAACACCTGTGACGGCCGTGAACAGCCGCGCCGCCTCCCAGGCCTGTCGGCAAGCTCCGCGCTGCAACACCCATGGCACGGCCGACAATCACCGGCCCTTCGCCTCGATGCCCCCCGCTCGCAGCCAAGTATCCTGCCAGCATCGGGAGCCTAAAGCTCCGGCCGTGGAAAGCAGTTCCCCGGCGTCATTCCCGATCTCGACCGTGACCGCCGGAGGCAAGGCATCGGTCAGCCATCCGCGCGCAAATCCAGGCTTTCGCTGATGGTGCGCCACCGTGTCAGCGCGTCCGCGATGAAGCCGCGGAATTCCTCGGGGCCGAGGTAGCTCGGAAAGGTGTCCATCGCGAGCAGCCGCCGCTGGATGTCCTCGTCCTGTGCCACCTGGCGAAACGCCTCCACGAAGCGCGCCGTGATCGGCGCGGGCAGGTCGCGCGGGCCGAGCAGCCCTGAGAAGCCCTCGAAGGCGAAGCGGTCGGAGAAGCCCGCCTCGCGCATCGTCCGCACCTGCGGCAGCGAGGGCAGTCGCCGCGTGCCGGAGGAGGTCAGCGCGCGCAGCCGCCCCGCGTTCACCATCTCGCCCGCGGCCGCCCAGGAATGCCAGGCGCCATGGATGCTGCCCGCCAGAAGGTCCTGCAGGCAGGGGGCTTCGCCGCGATAGGCCACATGCGTCATGCGCAGGCCGGCCTCCCCGGCCAGCATCAGCCCGAAGGCGTGCCCGGTGGAGCCATTGGCCCAGGAACCGAAGGACAGGTCGCGCCCGCGCCCCCAGGCGACGAATTCCTCGATGGTCGTCACCTCCGGCGGCACGGCTGGCCCCACGGCCCAGAGATTGGCGTTGGCGCCCCGCCGGCCGATCGGCTGGAAGTCCTGCACGGGGTCGTAGGGGAAGCGCCGCAGCACGACGGGCGTCTGCACCAGCGAGGTGATGGTGAACAACAATTGCTGCCCGTCCGGCGCCGCGCGCGCCACGCGCTCCGCGCCCAGCATCCCGCCCGCGCCCGGCCGGTTGTCGATCAGGATGGGCTGGCCGAGCAGGGCCTGCATGCCCGTCGCCGTCATGCGCGCCCAGACATCGGTCGCACCGCCCGGGGGGAAGGGCACCACGAAGCGGATGGGCCGGTCCGGCTGCCAGCCCTGCGCGGCGGCGGGGCGCGGGACGATGGCGGGGGCGGCGATGAGCGCCGGCAGGGCGCGACGGGTCAGGGACATGTCAACCTCCTTGCGATGGGGCGGCGAGGCGCGCATCGGCCTGCCGCAGGGAAAGCGGGCGGGCCTCGGCCGGGCCATGCCCGCCGCCACCGCCGGTCCACATCTCGATCACGTCGCCGGACCGGAGCACCAGGTCGTCCTTCGACCGCACCCGGATCACGTCGTCGCCGCGCAGCACACGGCAGCCGCCCAGCGCGCCGTCCTCGCCCCCCGCCAGCCCCTCGGCCGCGACGCGGAAACGGTCGGTGTAAATGGCGAGGCGGACGCCGTCCTCCAGGATGCGATAGCGCCGCAGCGACCCGTTCCCGCCCCGGTGCCGCCCCGCGCCGCCGGTGCCTGGCAGCAGGCGATAGGCTTCGACGCGGAAATAGGGGTAGTCCGCGTCCACCGCCTCCACGGGCACGTTGGTGCAGTTGGACAGCGCGCCCGCCACCGCATCCGCGCCGTCGCCCTCCGCACTCGCGCCATTGCCGCCATCCCGCAATTCCAGGAAGACGTGGTAGCGCTTGGCGTCGAGCCAGGTGAGGCAGAAGGAGGTGGTGGTGTCGAAGCCCGTTGCCACCGCGCGGTCGGGCACCGCATGGCCCAGCGCCTTCAGCACCGCGTCATGCGCGCGGTAGGTCGCCTCCATGCGCGCGCGCACCGGGGCGGGGAAGCGCGGGTTGAGAAGCGTGCCCTCCGGTACCGTGATGGTCACCGCATTGGCCGCGCCCTCGTTGAAGGGCACGTCGTCGCCGGTCAGGAAGGATTTCAGCGCGGCCAGCACGCCCGAGACGACGGAGGCATAGGGGGCGTTGAGGTGGGTGCGGACCTGCGGCGCGGTGCCGGTGAAGTCCACCTCCATCCGGTCGCCCTGGACGGTGACGGTGGCGCGCACGCGCAGCGGCGTGTCGGTCAGCCCGTCATCATCCACGAAGTCCTCGCCCGTCCAGCTGCCGTCCGGCAGGGCGCGGATGGCGGCGCGCATGCGTCGCTCCACATAGGCGATCTGTCCCGCCATGGCGGCCTCGACCAGGGCGGTGCCGTGGCGCGCGCACATCTCGTGCAGGCGCGCGAGGCCGATGGCGCAGGCGGCGAACTGGCTCTCGATGTCGCCGATGGTCTGGTCGGGCACGCGGATGTTGGCCGCGATGAAGCGGCGCAGGTTGCCCTCGCCCTCCCAGTCCCGCTTGAGGTTGCAGCGCATGGGCGGGATGACCAGCCCCTCGCCGTAGAGGTCGGTGGCGCTGCTGTTCAGCCCGGGCGCGCCGCCGCCCACGTCCAGGTGGTGCGCCACCGCGGCGGCATAGCCCAGGATGCGCCCCTCCACGAAGAAGGGCATGAAGATCAGGATGTCGGAGAGGTGATGCGCCCCGCGGTAAGGGTGATTGGTGATGTAGAAATCGCCCTCGCGCAGCGTCTCGGGCGGGATTTCCCGCATGCAGCTGCGCAGCGTGACCGACAGCGAGCCGACCAGGATGGGAATGAGCTCGTCGCTCTGTGCCACCGCGGCGCCCGTGGCGTCCATGATGCCGGTGGAGGCATCCTTGCCGTCGCGCACGATGGGCGAGAAGGCGGAGCGCCAGAGCGTCGCCCCCATCTCGCGCGCGGCCGACTGCAGCGCCTGGCCGATGACGGCCTGGTCCGCCGGGGAAATGGCCATGCGGGTCATGCTTGCCTCCTCAGGAACACGTTGCCCGCGCCGGCATCCTCCGCGACCCAGCCGGGGGGGATCCAGGTGGTGGCCGTGCCGTCCTCCAGCAAAGCCGGGCCGGGCAACGGCAGCCCGGCGGGCGGGGCGGCGGCGAGCGGCGGAATGCTGCCGCGCGCCAAATGCAGGCTGAGGCGGAAGGTGACGATCTCCACCGGCCGGCGCAGATCGGCCGGCCGCCCGTAGCTGACCCGGTGCGCGGCGGCGAACAGCGCCGGCAGGTCGTCATCGGTCAGCGTCTCCAGCCCCGCCATGTCGAGCGGCGCCGAAATCTCATAGGCCTGGCCGATGTGCCGCATCTCCAGCACCGCCTCGACGCGCGGCGTGCCGGTCAGCCCGTGCTCGGCGAGGCGGGCATCGAGCGTGGCGCGCAGCGCGGCCATCTCGGCGCGCACGCGGTCGGCCGCCCCCGCGCCGAGCGGCGCGCGGCGGGTGCGCGCGGCCATGACGGCATGGTCCGCCGCCAGCAGCCCATAGGCCGAGAGCACGCCGGCACCGGGCGGCACCAGCACGCGCGCCATGCCCAGCTCCTCCGCCACGGCGGCCGCGTGCAGCGGCCCCGCGCCGCCATAGGGCACGAGGACAAGCTGCCGCGGGTCGCGCCCGCGGCTGGTGGAGACGAGGCGCACGGTGGCGACGATGTTGGCGACGGCGATGCGCACCACGCTCTCGGCCGCCTCCTCCACGCTCATGCCCAGCGCGGCCGCGAGCGGCGCATAGGCCGCCCGCGCGGCTTCGCCATCCATCACCAGCCCGCCAGCGAGCGTGCGGCCCGCGGGGATGCGCCCGGCGATGACATGCGCGTCGGTCAGCGTGGGCAGGGTGCCACCGCGGCCGTAGCAGGCGGGCCCCGGAAAGGCGCCGGCGCTGCGCGGGCCCACACGCAGCATGCCGCCCTCGTCGAGGAAGGCGATGGAACCGCCGCCCGCCCCTACCGTCGCGATGTCGAGCATGGGCATCTGCACGACCAGCCCGTCCACGATGGCCTCGCGCGCCAGCCCGGGCTTGGCGTCCAGGATGAGCGCCACGTCGGCGCTGGTGCCGCCGATGTCGAGCGTCACGATGTCGCGCACGCCCGAAAGCCCCGCCTGGCGCAGCGCGCCCATCACGCCCGCCGCCGGGCCGGAGAGCAGCGCCGCGGCCGCCACGCGGCGCATGGCGATGGCCGGCACCCGCCCCCCGGAGGATTGCATGACGGAAAACGCGCCCTCGAACCCGCCCTCGGCGAGGCGCGCCTCCATGCGCCCGAGATAGGCGTCGAGCACCGGCTGCACATAGGCGGAAAGCGCCGTGGTGCTGGTGCGCTCGTATTCGCGGAATTCGCCCGACACCTCGTGCGAGCAGGTGATGGTGAGGCCCGGCGCCAGCCGAGCCACCAGCGCGGCGAGGCGCTGCTCATGCGCCGGGTTGGCGTAGGCGTTGAGCAGGCTGATGGCGACGCCGGCGGGCTTCGCCGCCTCCAGGAAGGCCGCGAGGCGCGGGGCGAAGGCGTCCTCGTCCAGTGGCAGCAGCGCCGTGCCGTCGGCCAGCATGCGCTCGGGCACCTCCAGCACGTCCTCGCGCGCGATCAGCGGCGCGGGCTTGCGGTAGCGCAGGTCGAACAGCCGCAGCTTGTCCTGCCGGCCCAGCAGCAGCACGTCGCGGAAGCCTTCGGTGGTGAGCAGTACGAGATGCGCCCCGCGCCGCTCCAGCACCGCGTTGGTGGCGACGGTGGAGCCGTGGACGAATTCCGCCATGTCGGCGGGCGCGATGCCGGCGGCCTCCAGCGCGTGGAAGGCGGCATCGTCCGGGCGGGCGGGGGTGCTGAGCACCTTGAGGAAGCGGGTCCCCTCCGGCCCGATGCAGACCAGGTCGGTGAAGGTGCCGCCGATCTCGACGCCCACGGCGAGGCCGTGGCCGGCCTCGACACCGACCGCGAGGCCGTGGGCGGCCTCGACGCCGACCGCGAGGCCGTGGGCGGCCTCGACGCCCTGCTGGCTCACTGCGCGGTGATCCGGGCTTCGCGGATCACCCGGCCCCAGCGCTCGGTCTCCTCGCGTGCCATGGCGCCGAGCGCCTCGGGCGTGCCATCGGCCGGCTCCGCGCCGAGCGTGATCATGCGCTGGCGCAGCTCGGGCCGGGCCATGATGCGGCGGAAGCCCGCGTTCAGCCTGGCCACCACCGGGTCGGGCACGCCCGCGGGCGCAAACAGCGCGAACCAGGAGACGACGCCATAGCCGGGCACGCCCGCCTCCGCGATGGTGGGGATGTCCGGCGCGGCCAGCGCGCGCGCGGGCGAAGTGACGCCGAGCGCGGTCAGCCGCCCCGCGCGGACCAGTTCGATGGCGCCGGGCAGATTCTCGAACATGAGCTGCACATGGCCCGCCTGCAGGTCAGTCAGCGCGGGCACGCTGCCGCGATAGGGCACGTGCACGATCTCGGCACCGGTCATCAGCCGGAACAGCTCGCCCGCCAGGTGGGTGCTGGCGCCGATGCCGGCCGAGCCGAAGTTCATGGTGCCGGGGCGCGCGCGGGCGGCGGCAACCAGTTCCGTCACGCTGGTGATGCCCGAGCGCGGATTGACCACCAGGATGTTCGGCACGTTCGCCACCAGCATCACCGGCCGCAGGTCGCGCGCTGGAACGTAAGGCATGTTGGCCACGAGGAAGGGCGCGGTGGCGATGGTGCCCGGTGTGCCCATCAGCAGCGTGGTGCCGTCCGGAGCGGCGGTGGCGACATGGGCGCTGCCGGTGATGCCGCCGGCGCCGGGGCGCGATTCCACGATCAGCGGCTGCCCGAATTCCTCCATGGCATGTTCGGAAAGGAGCCGCGCAAGCACATCGGTCGTGCCGCCGCTGGTGAAGGGGACGATCACGCGCAGCGGGCGCGCCGGCAGATCCTGGGCGAGCGCGGCACCGCCGAGCAGGGCCGGGGCGGCGAGCAGGAAAGCGCGGCGGAAAGTGCGGGACGGGCGCATGTTGGGTTCCTTTCGGGGTTCAGTACCAGGGAGGGGTGAGCGCCCAGAGCACGACGGCGCGCGTCGTTCCCGGGTTGTCGAAGCGGTGCGGCCGGCTGCTGGCGAAGCGGAAGGCATCGCCGGCGCCGAGCAGGCTGGACTGCCCGTCCACCTCCAGCCGCAGCGTGCCCTCGAGTACCAGGCCCGCATCCTCGCCGGGATGGGTGTAGGAGTTGGGGCCGGAGGAGCCCTCGGCCTCGATGGTGACGAGCAGCAGTTCGATGGCCCCGTCGCCGGGCGGCGAGAGCAGTTCCTTGGTCACGCC
>JBHYDO010000213.1:0-8420 GCA_051860645.1 Roseococcus sp. | reverse complement strand
GCATCGTCACCGGCGGCATCGGCTCGCGCCGCTTCCGCGTCGCCTTCCGTGGCCCGGGCGGGCACAGCTACGCCGCCTTCGGCCTGGTGAACCCGATGTATGCCATGGCCGAGGCGGCGCGCAGCCTGGCCGCCATCCGCGTGCCGCGCGAACCGGTGACAACGCATTGCGTGAGCGTGGTCTCGGGCGGCACCTCCATCAACGCCATCCCCGAGACGGTGACGATGGAGGTGGATCTTCGCTCTGCCTCGGCCGAGGAATTGGCGAAGCTGGAACGCGCCTTCCTGGCCGCCGTCGAGGGTGGCGTGGCCGCGGAGAACATGGCACGCGAGGGCACCATCCGCACAGAGATCACCGCCGTGGGCGACCGGCCTGCCGGCCACACGCCAAATGGCGCGCCCATCGCGCGGCTGGCGGCGGCGGCGGTGGCGGCCGAGGGCTACAGCCCCTCCTTCGAATGGTCCTCAACCGACGCCAATATCCCGATGAGCCTGGGCATCCCTGCCCTGCGCATCGGTTCGGGCGGGCGCGGCGGGCGGGCGCATTCCCTGGAGGAATGGATCGATGTCGAGATCGAGGGGTCGCTGCGCGGCATGCGGGCGAGCCTCGCGACCATCCTGGCCGTCGCCGAGATGGAGGTGGCGTGATGCGCGCCGGCGATTTACGCCTGCGGGCTGGCGCCCTTGGGCGATCGGGGGCGGCATGACGCTCATCGTCCGCATGGGCGACGTGACGCCCTATTCCCCCGCCAATCACCACGGCACGGTCAACCACCGCCTCATCGGCCCCGAGACGGTGGGGGCGCGCCAGGTCGAGATGCTGCACGGCACCTTGCAGCCGGGCGGCTCCGCCCTGCCTCATGCCCATCCGGGCCTCGAGCAGATCTGCTACCTGCTGGAAGGCCGCGCCCGCGTCGCCTGCAATGGCGAGGAGGGCGAGATGGGCCCCGGCGATGCCTGCTTCTTCCCCGCCGATGCCGAGCACCTGTTCCAGGTGATCGGCGACACACCGGTGCGCGTGCTGGTGATCTACGCGCCGCCCTACGGTGAGAACCCCGACAAGGTGGTCCGCCGCAATACCCATGGAGGATGACGTCATCATGCAACGCCGCACCCTGCTCTCGGCCTCGCTCGCCCTGCCCACCCTGGCCGCACCTGCCCTCGCCCAGCCAGGCTGGCGGCCCTCGCGGCCCATTACGATGGTCGTGCCCTTCGGCGCCGGCTCGGGCACGGATTCCGTGACGCGCCTGCTGGCGCAGATGCTCTCGCCCGAGCTGGACGGCGCCACCATCACCGTCGAGAACCGCGCAGGCGCCAACGGCACCATCGCGGCCATGGCGGTGGCCCGCGCCCAGCCCGATGGCCACACCCTGCTGGTCACGACCAACACCCCGCATGCCGCCAACCCCTGGCTGCTGCGCCGGCTGGACTATGACCCCATCGCGGATTTCACGCCGATCTCGCGCCTGGGCAACTACGCCTTCTGGCTGGTGGTCCACCCCGACATCCCGGCCCGCACCCTGCCCGAGTTCATCGCCCATGTGCGGGCCAACCCCGGGCGCATCACCTACGCCTCGGGCAATGGCTCGGGCATCGTGGCGGGGGCCGCCATCGCCAAGCATGCGGGCGTGGAGATGACGCACGTGCCCTACCGCTCGGTGCCGGCCGCGCTGACCGACGTGTTGACCAACCGGGTGAACTGCATCGTCGTGGATTTCGCGCCCTCCATCGCCCATGTCACCGATGGGCGGCTGCGGGCGCTCGGCGTCACCTCCGGCCAGCGCTCGCGCCTCGCACCCGAGGTGCCGACGCTGGCGGAAGGAGGCATGACCGGCTTCGAGATGCTGAGCTGGGCCGCCCTGCTCGGCCCCGCCCGCCTGCCGCCCGAGATCACGGCCACGCTGGGGGCCGCCATGCAGCGCCTCGGCGCCAAGCCTGAGTATCGGGAGCGCCTGGCACAGGTGCGCTTCGAGGGCATCACCTCCACGCCGGAGGAGCTGGGCCGCTTCATCGTGGCGCAGATCGCGGCCTGGGGCGAGATGATCCGCAGCGCCGGGATCGAGCCCGAGTAACCCATGCCCCGGCGCCGCCGTCCCTCCCTCTGGCGCGGCGCGCTGCTGGGCCTGTTGCTGCTAATCCTGGCGGTGCCGGCGCTGGCGCTGGGCCTCGTCTGGTGGACGCTGCCCGCGCGCCACGACAGCCTGGCGCTGCCCGGGCTCTCCGCCCCTGTGGACGTCACGCTGGACGCCCATGGCGTACCGCGCATCCGCGCCGCCACCGAGCGCGACGCGACCATGGCCCTCGGCTACCTGCACGCGCGCGACCGGCTGTTCCAGATGGAGACGATGCGCCGCGGCGCCGAAGGCCGCCTGGCCGAGATCGGCGGCGCCCCCGCGGTGCGGCTCGATCGCTTCGTGCGCGTGCTGGGGCTGCGCCAGCGCGCGGAGGCCGACCTCGCCGCGCTCGACGCCGAAACGCGCGATATGCTGGAGGCCTATGCCGCGGGCGTGAATGCCTGGATCGACGCGCGGGGCCGCTTCGCCGCGCCCGAATTCCTGTTGCTGGGCGCGCCGGAGCGGTGGGAGCCGCGGCACTCCCTGCTCTGGGCCAAGGTGATGGGGCTTTGGCTGTCGAACAACTGGCGCACCGAGGTCGAGCGCGCCCGGCTCGCCGCCATCCTCCCCGCCGAGCGGCTGTGGGACCTTTGGCCGCGCGACGACAGCGCGGGGCGGCCCGACGTCGCCGCCGTCCCGCAACTGGACCGCATGCTGGCCGCGATCCCGGTGTTCGGCGAGGACGCGCCCCTGCCCGCCGCCGCCTCCAATGCCTGGGTCGTGGCGGGGCCGCGCGCGGGCGGCACCGCGCCGCTGCTCGCGGCCGACCCGCATCTGGGCTACACGGCGCCCGTCCTTTGGTATCTCGCGCGGGTGGAACTGGCCGATGGGCGACTGCTGGCCGGCGCCACCTCGCCCGGCGTGCCCTTCCTGGTGTTCGGCCGCACCAATGACCTCGCCTGGGGCTTCACCACCACCCATTCGGACACCCAGGACGTCTACCTGGAAACCGAATCCGCCGCCCGGGTGGTGCGCACCGAGACCATCCGCGTGCGCGGGGCCGAGCCCGTCACCTTCCCCGTGCGCGAGACCGCGAACGGCCCCGTCCTGTCGGACCTGGACGAGACGCCGCGGACCGATGGCCGGGTGCTGGCGGTGCGGATGGCCAATCTCGAACCCCATGACACCGCGGCGCAGGGGCTGCGGCGGCTGGCCCTGGCGCGCAACCTCGCCGAGGCGCGCAGCGCCGCCGCCCTGATCACCTCGCCGCCGCAGAACCTCATGGTGGCGGCCGGGGATGGCGGCATAGCGATGTATCTCACCGGCCGGACCCCCATCCGCACCGAGGGCGACGGTTCGCTGCCCGGGACCGCGCCCTGGGCCGGCTTCGTGCCATTTGACGCGATGCCGCATGTGGAAAATCCCGGCAGCGGCCTTCTGGTGAACGCCAACAACCGGGTGAGCCCGGAGGGCCACCCGGTCTTCCTCGCCCGCGACTGGTATGCCGACTGGCGCTTCCGCCGCATACATGAACTTCTGGCCGCCGGCGGGCGCTTTAGCCTGCCGGGCTTCGCCGCCGTGCAGATGGACCCGCTGTCGCTTCCCGCGCGCGCGGCGCTGCCCTTCCTCACCGCGCTGCCGCGCGGCAGCGGGACGCTGGGTGCCGCCCAGGCACTGCTGGCCGGATGGGATGGGGACATGGTCCCCGATCGGCCCGAGCCGCTGATCTGGGCCGCCTTCTCGCAGCGCATGCCGCGCCTCGCGGTCGCCCAGGCGGGCGTGGCCGATGCGCCCACCAGCGCGGAGTTCCTGCGCTTCCTGCTGACCGAGCCGGGCGGTGCCTGGTGGTGCGGCGGTGATTGCCGCGCCATGGCGGCGCTGGCCCTGGCCGAGGCGGTCGCCGAGCTTGCCGCCCGCCATGGCGCCGACCCGGCGGCCTGGCGCTGGGGCGCGGTGCATCAGGCGCGGTTCGAACACCCCTTGCTGCGCTTCATCCCCGGCCTCAGCCGGCTGACAGGCCTGGTCGTGCCGGTGGGGGGCGATGGCCACACGGTGCAGCGCCAGACCTACCGCATGGCCGGGCCCGAGCCCTTCGCCGCCATGCACGGGGCGGGGCTGCGCATCGCCGTGGACCTGGCCGACCCCGAGGCCACCGAGGCGATCATCGGCACGGGCCAGTCCGCCCATCCGCTCTCGCCGCATTGGGGTGACCTGAACGGGCGGTGGCAGGCGGGGGAAATGCTGCGCCTCGGGCGCATGCCGGCCCGGACCACCGGCAGCCTGCGCCTCGCGCCCTGATGCTCCAGCCAGTCACCCTCGGGCTGCTCGCGGCCTTCGTGGGCTTCTCCTCCTCCTTCGCGGTGGTGCTGGCGGGCTTTGCGGCGGTGGGCGCGACGCCCGCCCAGGCGGCTTCGGGGCTGGTGGTGCTGTGCCTGCTGATGGGCGGGCTCGGCCTTGCTTTCTCGGTGCTCTGGCGCATGCCCATCAGCATCGCCTGGTCCACGCCGGGTGCCGCGCTGCTGGCCAGCACGGCCATTCCCGAGGGCGGGTTTCCGGCCGCCGTCGGCGCCTTCCTGGTGGCCGCGCTGCTGCTGGTCGCGGCCGGGCTGTGGCGCCCCTTCGCCCGGGCCGTGGAGCGCATTCCCGCGCCGCTGGCCGCCGCCATGCTGGCCGGCGTGCTGCTGGACCTCTGCCTCGCGCCCGTGCGAGCCGTCGGCGAGATCCCCTGGCTCGCCCTGCCCGTGGTGCTGGCCTGGGCGGCCATGCTGCGGTGGAACCGGCTTTGGGCCGTTCCTGTGGCGGTGCTGGTGGCGGTCGCCGTGCTGGTGCTGGGGCCAGGCCTGCCAGGGGCGGGCGGCTTCACCCCGCCCGCGCTGGAATTCGTCGCACCCAAGCTGGAGTGGGCGGCGGTGGCTGGCATCGCCCTGCCCCTCTTCCTGGTGACCATGGCCTCGCAGAACCTGCCCGGCCTCGCCGTGCTGCACGCCAATGGCTACCGGCCCCCGGTGCGGCCGGTCTTCGTGGCGACCGGGCTCGGCAGCTTCGCGGGTGCCTTCCTGGGCGGGCAGCTGGTGAACCTCGCCGCCATTACGGCGGCGTTGTGCGCCGGGCCGGAAGCCCACCCCGACCCCCGCCGGCGCTGGGTGGCCGGCGCGGTGGCGAGTGCGGGCTACCTGGGCTTCGCGCTGGTCTCGGGCATGGCGGCCGTGATCGTGGCCGCGGCCCCGCCCCTGCTGATCCAGGCCGTTGCGGGGCTGGCGCTGCTGGGCTCGCTGGCGGGCGCCCTGGCCACGGCGCTGGAGCGCGAGGCCGCACGGGTGCCGGCCATAACGACCTTCGTGGTCAGCGCCTCCGGCCTCAGCGTCGGCGGGGTGGGGGCGGCTTTCTGGGGGCTGGTGGCCGGGGGCGCGTTGTGGGCGCTGCTGCGGTCGGGCGACTAACCCGCGAGGATCGCCTCCACCACCTCCTGCACCGCCAGCGCCTCAGCCAGGGTGGCGAGGTCCGTGGCCTCGCCCCGCGTCAGCGCTCCGAGCTTGTCGAGCTGCCGCGCGAGGGTGAGCGGGCGCATCTGCGGGTTGGGCAGGGCGTCGGCGGCCGCGTGCCAGCCGCCATCTTCACCGAGGCGCTCGGCAAAGGACCAGTCGCGCAGGCGCAGCGAGCCCTGCACACCCGTGATGACGAAGAGGTTGTGGTCCTCCGCCACCACGGTCCCGACCGCACCCAGCAGCGTGACGGGCACCGCGCCCGCGGCGAGGCGCGCGGTGATGGCGGTTTCGCAGGCGTCACCGCCGGGAAAGCTCGCGCTCGCCTCCTGCAGCTTCAGTGGCCCGCCCATTCGCAGCGCCAGGAAGAGGAAGTGCGAAACGACCTCGCGCGTGAAGCCGCCCTCGGCCTTCAGCGCCAGCCAGGAGGCTGCGCCCGCCTGCCAGGCGCGCGGCCATTCGGCGAAGGCGACCGTGATGGCGATGGACTGGATGGTGCCGATTTCCGGCAGCCAGGCGCGCAGCTGCGCCACGGCCGGCGAGGACGCCATGGGGAAGTTCACTGCGGCCCGCTGCCCCGCCGCCTCGGCCACGAAATCCCGCGCAGCCGCCACATCGGACGCCAGCGGCTTCTCCAGGAAGAGCGACCGCCCGGCCCCCAGCACCGCCTGCCCATGCGCGATGTGCGAGGCGGGCGGCGAGGCGACGTAGACCGCATCCGCCGCCGCAATGGCCTCGGCGGCACTGCCCAGCATCGGCACTTCGGGCGTGATGGCGGAAAGCCGAGTGAAGGCGGCGGGCGACGGGTCCCACACGGCCACCACCTGTGTGCCGGGATGGTCCAGCGCTGCGCGCATCAGGCGTTCGCCCATGATGCCGAGGCCGAGGATGGAAAGCTTCATGGATTCAAACCTCATAGGGCAGGCCGACATATTGCTCGGCCAGAAGGGTGCGGGCGGCGTCGGAGTGCACGAGATGGTCCAGCTCGGCCAGTTGCACCCGATGCTCGAAGGCGTCGCCGGCGGCGAAGCGGTGCAGCAGCGCCGTCATCCACCAGGAGAAGCGCTGCACCTTCCAGATGCGGCGCAGGCAGATCTCGCTGTAGCGATCGAGCAGGCCCATGCCGCGGCCGCGATAGAATTCGACCAACCCCGCCGCCAGGGTGCGGACATCGGCGATGGCGAGGTTCATGCCCTTCGCCCCCGTGGGGGGCACGATGTGCGCGGCATCGCCGGCCAGGAACAGGCGGCCATGGCGCATGGGCTCGGCCACGAAGCTGCGCATGGCGGTGACGCCCTTCTGCAGGACCGGCCCTTCGTTCACACGGCCGAGGCGGTGGTGCAGCCCCTCCCAGATGCGGGCATCCGACCACTGGCCCAGGTCCTCGTCCGGCGCGCATTGCAGGTAGAGGCGTGACAGCGCGGGGGTGCGCATGGTGGCAAGGGCGAAGCCCTCCTCATGGCGGGCATAGATCAGCTCATGGCTGACCGGCGGCGCCTCGGCCAGGATGCCGAGCCAGGCGAAGGGATACACGCGCTCGTAGACGCGCAGGACCTCGGCCGGCATGGCGGCGCGCGAGGGGCCGTGGAAGCCGTCGCAGCCCACCACCACGTCGCAGCGCAGTTCCCTCGCCACGCCGTCCTGCCGCCAGGTCAGGCGGGGCTGGTCGGTGGCGATGTCGCGCAGCGCCACCTCCTCCACCTCCAGGTGCAGCGGGCGGCCGGTCTCCAGCCGGGCCGCGACCATGTCCTTCACCGCCTCTTGCTGGCCGTAGATGGTGACGCGTTTCCCCGTCAGCCCGTGCAGGTCGATGCGGTGGGAGGCGTCGTTGAAGCGCAGTTCCAGCCCGTCATGCGCCAAGCCCTCACGCTGGAGACGCGCGCCAAGCCCGGCCTCGGTCAGGGTGTCCACGCTGCCCTGCTCCAGCAATCCGGCGCGGATACGGGCTTCGATATGGGTGCGGGACTTCTGTTCCAGCACCACGCTGTCGATGCCGGCGCGGTGCAGCAGATGCGCCAGAAGCAGCCCGGCCGGCCCCGCCCCGATGATTCCGACTTGCGTGCGCATGGGCCAACCCGCAAATGATGAGGGATTGGCAATGGCGCAAAGGGCGCCCGGCCGCAACAGGGGAAGTTTCATGGAACAGCCACGCCGCATCGACGTGATCTCCGACGCCATCTGCCCCTGGTGCTGGATCGGCAAGCGGCAGCTGGAGGCCGCGCTGGCCCGGCTCGGCCAGCCCTTCACCGTCCATTGGCGGCCCTACCAGCTCAACCCCGACATGCCCGCGGAAGGCGTGGACCGCCCCGCCTATCGCGCGGCGAAGTTCGGCAGCCTGGAACGCTCGCAGGAGGCCGATGCCCGCGTGGCCGAGGCCGGGCGCGCCGTGGGCCTCGATTTCCGCCATGAGCGCATGCTGCGCACCCCCAACACCATCAAGGCGCACCGCCTGATCCGCTGGGCCGGGCCGCACCAGGACGCCATGGTGGAGGCGCTGTTCCAGGCCTATTTCCACGACGGCCAGGACATCGGTGACGACGCCACCCTCGCCGCTTTGGCAGCCGGCGCAGGGCTGGAAGGCGCCGCCGCCTTCCTCGCCTCGGTGGCCGAGGACGCCGAGGTGCGCGCCGAGGACGCCCAGTTCCGCCGCATCGGCATCTCAGGCGTGCCGAGCTTCGCCCTCGACGGCCGCGTGATGTTCAGCGGCGCCTGGCCCGCCGAGCGCATGGCGGAGGTGTTCTCGCGCCAGGCGGCCTGAGGGGCGTGGCGCTCGGGGGACGCTGTCCCCCGAACCCCCTGCCAAAGGCCCGGGGCCTTTGGAAACCTCACTGTTTATGGGGTTGGCGAGGGAGGGGCGTCACGGGCGCGCCCATACCACGGTCATG
>JBHYDO010000212.1:0-8420 GCA_051860645.1 Roseococcus sp. | reverse complement strand
AGCAGCTCGGCGGCGGCCCAGCCAGACGCCCCGAGATCGCGCGCCGCGGCCAACGCACCGGCGGTGTCCAAGACAAGGCCGGTCATCCGCCAGCGCGCGATGGCCAAGTCGACATAGGCCGGAGCCAGCTCGATTGCGCAAACGCGGCGGCCGGTGCGCTGGCCGGCCAGGATGGTGGTGCCGCTGCCGCCGAAGGGCTCGAACACCACATCGCCCTCGTCGGTGTAGGTCCGCATCAGGAACTCCGGCAGCACCACCCGGAACACCGCGGGGTGCTCGGTCTCGATGCCGCGGCCCTTGTGGCGCGTGAGGCGCAGGACGTTGTCGGGGATCGGCTGGCGGACAACCAGCTTGCGCTGAACTCAACCTGGGACAAGAGCTTGCTTGCTGCCGAACTGCAGGAGCTCCGGGCTGAGGCGTTCGACATCGGCCTGATCGGCTTTGACCAAGCGATGCTCGACCCGCTGTTGGCCGGCGGCGCGGGCGACGAGGGGAGCGCGGGGGTCGGTGATCCCGACGCGCCGGCGCCCGAGCCACCGGTCGTGCCGGTCACGCGTCCCGGTGATCTCTGGCAATTCGGGCCGCACCGGCTGCTCTGCGGCGATGCCACCAGCGCGGCCGATGTCGCCCGGCTCCTGGATGGCGCGACCCCGCATCTGATGATCACCGACCCGCCCTATGGCGTGAACTACGATCCCGAGTGGCGGAACGAGGCCGGCGTTTCGGCAACCATGCGCTCCGGCAAGATATCAAATGACGATCACGCCGACTGGCGCCAAGCCTGGGCGCTGTTTCTGGGCGACGTGGCCTATGTCTGGCACGCCGGCGTGCACAGCCGCAAGGTGATCGAGAGCTTCGATGCGACCGGCTTCGTGCTGGGGGGCGGTGATTATCACTGGCAGCACGAGCCGTGCCTGTACGCGGTCCGCAAGGGCGCGACCGGCCATTGGCAGGGCGCGCGGGACCAGGCGACGCTCTGGGCCATAAGCAATGGCGGCGACGAAGATGCTGCGACGGTGCACGGCACCCAGAAGCCGGTGGCGTGCATGCGCCGCCCGATCATCAACAACAGTGCCGCGGGCGAGGCGATCTACGATCCCTTCCTCGGCAGCGGCACAACGCTGATTGCCGCGGAAACGACGGGCCGAGCCTGCTACGCGGTGGACATCGATCCACGCTACGTCGACGTGGCGATTCAGCGCTGGCAGAACCTCACCGGCCAAGCCGCCGTCCTGGCCGGCGCGGATCGGGTGTTCCGGGATGTGGCCGCCACCCGAAATGAGCAGACCGCAGCGTGAGGCACGCGGCTGCCTGCGGCGATATGGCACAGCAAGGCCAACATGCCATGATGCGCCATGCGCCCCATCGCCTACCTCGCCGGTCCCGACGTTTTCCTGCCCGATGCGCCCGCGCATGCGCGACGCAAGGCCGAGATTTGCGCCCGATACGGACTGCACGCCCGCCCACCCCTTAACGAGGATATCGCCACGCTTGCTGCAATGCCCGAGCGCGACGCCTGGCGCGCGATTTACGCGAAGGACATGGCGATGATGGAGGCGAGCGACCTTGCCATCGTCAATCTCACGCCGTTCCGAGGCGCCTCGGCCGATGCGGGGACGCTGGTGGAACTTGGATGGTTCCTGGGCCGCAACCGTCCGGTCTTCGCCTATTCGAACAGCGCCGAGACCTTCAAGGCGCGGAGCACCGCCCTGCTGTGCGCCGTGCCCGACCCTGTGGCGGGGCTGACCGTGGGCGGCTTCGGCTTGCCGGACAATCTGATGATCGCGGGCGCCGTGGAGCAGACCGGCGGCCACCCGATCCTGCTGCCAGAGCGGGACAGCGTGCCCTTCGACTCGCTGGAAGTCTTTGAGAGGTGCGTGATGGTCGCGGCGGCGGACATGGCACGCCGTCATCAGGAATAGAGTGGCGCCGGCACCCCGTCGGGAGGCCGGCGCAGGACTCGTGAGGCGGCGCCCCCGATCAGGGGGAAGCCCGGTAAACAGTGAAGGAGCCCTTTGCGCCGGCCTTGTTCGGGCCGACCTGGCGGACGCGTTCCATCACCTCGATCGCGTGGCCCTTCTTCTTGAGCCCGGCGAAGAAACCGCGGACCGTGTCCTGCGCCCATCCCATGGCATCCGCGGTCTGCGCGAGCGTGGCGCCCTCCGGGCGGCGCAGCAAGGCCAGGACCTGGTCCTGCCTCGTGCCCTCGCGCGGCTTGCGCGGTGCGCCGGGCTCGCGCGCGACTCGGGCGGGCTTGCCAGCGAAGGCGGCGCGGAGGGTCTCGATGGCGCGGCTGATCGGGTTGTCGGTCGCGTCCTGCGCAGGGCTCGCGTCCCAGGCATCCAGGACCTGCTGGGCTGGCTCGCGTGGGCTGGCGCGCGGCGTGGCGGTGCGCGCCGCGAGGGCCTGGTCGAGCATGGCGATTTCCTCCGTCAGGGGCGCTGGCTGGGCAGGTTCGGTGGTGGTCGCGGGGCTTTCCCCCGGCGCGTCGTCTGCCGCACCGTGGGCGCCGTGTCGGCCCCCGCGTCTCCCTCGTTCGGGCCGATGCCGATGGCGCGCAGCCCCTCGTCGGTGATGCGCGACACGATCCAGGTATCGTCCTCGTCCTCACCACCTCGGCGGCAACCGTCGAGAGCCTGATGAAAATCGAGCTGGAGCGCAACCGCCGCCAGCGTCAGGTGGCGATGCAGGCCAACCTCTCCGCGCTCCGGCTGCGGCCCTGGGATGGGGTGACGGTGGCTCTGGAACGCCTCACGCCGTTCCCGACGCGGGTGACGGGCTGGGCTTTGGCGCCGAATGGCGGGGTGAACCCGCAACTGGCCGAGGAGGATCCCGCCGTCTGGCCACAGCCCCGACCTGAACCCGATCGAGATGATGTTCGCCAAGCTCAAGACCCTGCTGCGCAAGACCGGACAGCACGCCAATGCCGCGATCCGCCTGGCGGATGACGACGCCGGGCACCCGCGTCACTTGATGGCGTATGCTTTTGCGGGCAGCGTCGGAGGAACAGGAAGATGGTGAAACCCGTGATCGCCTCCAGGCCCTCAGGTCAGTCCTCGCGATTCCATGTGCGCTGCCACGCGGCCGGCTGACATGCGCGTTGCAGTCGCCAGCTTCGAATATGAGGGCAACAGCCTGTCGTTGCGGGTCGAGCGCCGCGCGGATTTCGCGCGCATCGGCATCTTCGAGGGCCCGGCGCTCCTGGCCGCGATGGAGGGCAAGGACCTGGCGCTGACCGGCGGCCTTCATGTGCTGCGCGATGCGGGGGTGGAGATCGTGCCGGTCTTCGCCGCCAAGGGCGGTGCGGGCGGCCATGTGGAGGATGGGTTCTTCGACGAGGCTCGCACGCGTATCCTGGAGGGCATTGCGGCCAGCGGCCCGATGGATGGCGTCTATCTCGCGATGCACGGCGCGATGATCTGCGCCACAGAGAAGGACCCGGAAGGCGCGATCCTGGAAGCACTTCGCGCGCGGATCGGGCCCGCCATCCCGATCGCGATCAGCCTCGACCTGCACGCCCATGTCACGCCGCGGATGGTGGCAGCGACGGATATCGTGGTGGGCTATGAGACCTATCCGCATGTCGATGCCTACCAGACCGGCGGCCGCGCGGCCGGCCTGCTGGTGCGCGCGCTGCGTGGCGAAATCCGGCCCGTCACGCGCATCCGGAAATACAACGCCATCTTGCCGGTGCTGGGCGGTGCGACGCTCGGCGATGCGCCGATGGCGCAGGTGGCGGCGCATGCGCGGGCGCTGGAACGGGACGGGCGCGCGCTGTCGGTCAGCTACTTCCCCGTGCAGCCCTGGCTCGACATGGCGGATGTCGGCATCACCGGCCTTGCCGTGACCGATGCCGACCCGTCCGGCGCCGAGACCGCGGCGCAGGCCATCCTGGACGACATATGGAAGCGCCGGCGCGCGTTCGAATTGCCCGCGATGACGCCGGCCGAGGCCGTGCGCGCAGCGCTGGCGCTGCACGGACGGACCCTGCTGATCGACGCGCCCGATGCCATCGGTGGCGGCGCCTCTGGCGACAGCCCGGCGCTGCTGGCGGCGATCCTGGCCGAGGCGCCGGACGCGGACTCCGCCTTGTGCCTGGTGGACCCGCAGGTGTCGGCGCAGGCCTTTGCCCTGGGCGAGGGCGCGGAGGCGCGCTTCTCCGTCGGTGCATGGCAGGACAGGCGCTTCTTCCAGCCCGTGGAAGTGGTCGCGCGCGTGGAACGGCTCTGCGAGGGCAGCTTCACCTATCGCGGCGGCCCGGCCGCGGGCGCCCGGGCGAAGCTCGGGCCATCGGCGGTGCTGCGCCATGGCGGGCTGCGCCTGCTGGTGGCAAGCCACGCCGTCTATGAGCATCTGGACGAACACTACGCCGCCTGCGGCATTGACATCGCCGGCTGCAAGCTTGTGTCCTTCAAGAACCTGATGAACTACCGCAAGCTGCTGGGGCCCGGCACCGGCTTCATCGCGCTGCATGGGCCGGGGGCCACGCCGCTGCGCCTGCAGGACGTGGCCTGGGAAAACCGGTGCCGCCCCTTCTGGCCCGCCGATGACATGGACGCCCCCGAACGCCTCGTCTGAGCAATTTGGAAGGACACGCCAGAATGATCCAACGCCGAACACTCCTGACCTCCGCGGCCGCCGCGCCCTTGCTGTCGATGCCCGCCATGGCCCAGGGCCGGGCCCGCACGCTGCGCTATGTGCCGAGTTCCAACCTCACGCTGCTCGACCCGATCTTCACGCCGGCCGCCGTTACCCTCGCGCATGGCTATTGCGTGTTCGACACGCTCTACGGCGTGGATGCGCAGCTTCAGCCGAGCCCGCAGATGGCGGCCGGCCACACCGTCTCCGCCGATGGGCTGACCTGGGAAATCACGCTGCGCGAGAACCTGCGCTTCCATGACGGCGAACCGGTGCGTGCGCGCGACTGCGCCGCCAGCCTCGATCGCTGGTCGAAGCGCGACAGCTTCGGCCAGGCCCTGGGTGCCGCCACCGAGAGCTTCGGCGCGCGTGACGACAAGACCATCGTCATCAAGCTGAAGCGCCCCTTCGGCCGGCTGCTGCACGCCATCGGCAAGCCGCATTCCTCGCCCGCCTTCATCATGCCCGAACGCCTGGCCCAGACCAGCCCGACCGTGCAGGTGACGGAGATGGTGGGCTCCGGCCCATTCCGCTTCTCCCGCGCCGAATACGTCTCCGGCGCGCGCATGGTCTACGAGAAATTCGCGGATTACGTGCCGCGCGGCGAAGCGCCGGCCTGGACCTCGGGCGGCAAGGTCGCGCACTTTGATCGCGTCGAATGGCAGGTGCTGCCGGACCCCGCGACGGCGGCCGCCGCGATCCAGGCGGGCGAGGTGGACTGGGTGGCGACGGTGCTGCCCGAGCTGGCCGCAATGGTGCGGCGCAACCGTGACGTGTCGCTGTTCCGCGGCGACCCCTTCGGCGTGGTGTCCGTGCTGCGCTTCAACCACCTGACGCCCCCCTTCAACAACCTGGCGCTGCGCCAGGCGGTGCTGAAGGCGATCGACCAGACGCCCTTCATCCAGGCCATCACGGCCGACCCCGCGAACGGGCAGGTCTGCCGGTCCATGTTCCCCTGCGGCATGCCCGGCGTGCAGGAGATCGGCGCCGGCATCATGGGATCGCTGGACGTGGCGCAGGCACGCGACGCGGTGCGGGCGGCGGGCTACAACGGCGAGCGGGTGGTGCTGCTGAACCCGACCGACCAGCCCACGATCAACGCGCATGGCCTGCTGGTGGCAGACCTCCTGCGCCGCATCGGCATGAACGTGGACCAGCAGGACCTGGACTGGGGCACGGTGGTGCAGCGCCGCATCTCCCGCAACCCGGTCGAGCGGGGCGGCTGGAGCATCGCCTGCACCAACTGGCCGGCGATCTCGATCGACAACCCCGCCACCAACACCACCACGCGCGGCGTGGGCGATGCCGGCTGGTGGGGTTGGTTCCACGATCCGGTGACCGAGGACCTCGTGCAGCGATGGCTCAGCGCGACCGCGCCGGAGGAGGCCAATGCGCTTTTCCTGGACGCGCAGCGGCGCGCGATGGAGCAGGTGCCGACCATCCCGCTCGGCCAGACGCACTCGGATGGCGCGATCCGTCGCGACATTCAGGGGGCGCTGAATGCCTCGGTGAACCTGTTCTGGAACGTGCGGCGAGCGTGAGCCACGGCGTGATCAATTTGTATTGCTCACGCTGTCACCTCTGCTGAGCGGCCGGCTCAAGGCTTCGGTCAGCGCAGGCGGATGTCCGCGGTGCGGGCATGCGCCTCCATGCCCTCAAGGCGCGAGATACGGGCGGCGACCTCCGCCACCGGCCGCGCCGCCGCCGCGGTGGCGCGCTGCCAGGTGACCGTCTTGAGGAACTTGAACACCGAAAGCCCGCCCGTGTAGCGCGCCGCGCCTGAGGTGGGCAGCACATGGTTCGGCCCTGCCGCCTTGTCGCCGAAGGCCACCGTGGTCTCGGCGCCGAGGAACAGCGAGCCATAGGCGGTGAGGCGAGCGAGCCACCAATCCAGGTCACGCGCCTGCACATGCAGGTGTTCGGGCGCGTAGCTGTCGGCCAGCGCCGCCATCTCCTCGCGCGTGTCGCACAGCGTCACCTCCGCCATGCCGTCCCAGGCGGCGCGGGCGGAGGCGGCGTTCGCCTCGGGCAGGGTGGCGATCAGATCGGGGACCAGGGCCATCACGGCCTCGGCCAGGGCCTCGTCGTTGGTGACCAGCCAGACCGGGCTGTCGGCGCCATGTTCCATCTGGCCGACCATGTCCCAGGCCACGGTTTCGGCCGAGGCCGAGTCGTCCGCCAGGATCAGCGAGTCGGTGGGGCCGGCCACCATGTCGATGCCGACGCGGCCGAAGAGCTGGCGCTTCGCCTCTGCCACCCAGGCATTGCCGGGCCCGGCCAGCACATCCACGCGCGGCAGCCCGAAGAAGCCGAAGGCGAGACTCGCCATCGCCTGCACGCCACCCATGCACAGGATCTGGTCCGCGCCCGCAAGGCGCATGGCGAAGATCATCTCATCCGCGAGGCCCGCCGGCCCGCGTGGTGGCGAACAGGCGACGACCTGGCCCACGCCGGCGGCGCGTGCGGTGGTCACCGTCATCAGCGCCGAGGCGACATGGCTGAACCGCCCGCCCGGCGCGTAGCACCCCGCGGCCGAGACCGGGATGGAGCGCTGGCCGGCCCGGAAGCCCGGCGCCATCTCGATCTCCATGTCGGTCAGCGTGGCGCGCTGGGCTTCGGCGAAGCGGCGGATGTTGGCGTGGGCGAAGGCGATGTCGGCCTTGACCTGCGGCGGCAGCCGCAGGGCCGCGGCCTCGATCTGCGCCTGTGGCAGCAATGGGTCGCCCTGCCATCCGTCGAGGTCCCGCGCATAGGCCAGCGCCCGGTCGGGCCCGCCCGCCTCGATGTCGCGCAGCATCGCGGCCACCCGCACTGGCAGGGCGTCCTCCAACGCATGGCTGCGCGGTCTGGCGAATTTCAGGGGGCGGTGGGTCATGCGCGTGCCCTTGGTTGCTGCGGAGCGACACTAAACGAGGCCTCCGCCGCAGACGATACGCCGCGGGCCGCGCCCGCCTCAGGCCAGCCGGAGCGCGACGCCCGCGGCGTGCAGCGCGGCGGCGAGGCCCGGCGGCGGCTCGGCATCGCAGACGAGGGTGCGAAAATCCCGCATGGGCGCGATACGGTGGATGGCGGAGCGGCCGAACTTCTCCCCGTGGCAAAGCAGCACCGCCATGCCGGAGGCGGCCATGGCGGCGCGCTTCACCGCCACCTTCTCGGGGTCGAAGTCCATGGGTGCCCCCGCCGCGTCGAAGCCCGAGCAGGCAATCACCGCCACGTCCAGCGACAGGGCGGCCAACGCGCGGACGGTCTCCCCCCCCACCAGCGACCCGTCGGCACCACGGAGCGTGCCGGGAAGCACATGCACCGAATCGCTGGCTGTCCCGCCGAACGCCAGGGCAGCGACGATGCTGTTGGTGAACACCGTGTCGCCGCCGCGGCGCGCCAGCGCCAGCGCCGCCGCCTCCACCGTCGTGCCCACGTCGAGAAAGAGCGTCCGGCGGGGCGGCAGCATCTCGCACAGCGCGTTGCCGATCCGCGCCTTGGCGGCGGGCGCGCGGAGTGTCTTTCCAGCGTGGCCGAGCCGCACTGCGCCGGCCGGCCCGGCGCCGCCATGGAAGCGCTGCAGCAAGCCGGCGGCGGACAATTCGATGATGTCGCGCCGCACGGTCTGCGCGGAGACGCGGAATTGCCGCGCCAGAGCCTCGATGGTCGCGAAGCCCTGCTCGGCCACCTGCCGCAGGATCGCCTGCTGGCGCTCGTTGGGGACGGCATCTTGTCCGGGGGCCTGCGGCATGTAAGATTACTTACAGTCCGGGCGGGCGCGCGGCAAGCGTCCGGAGATG
>JBHYDO010000211.1:0-8424 GCA_051860645.1 Roseococcus sp. | reverse complement strand
GGCCGGGATGCCGGAGATCCAGAGCTGGTTGCCGCAGCGCACGGCGGGCGAAAGGGGAGCGGCGACCTTGAACTCGCCCTCGGGGAAGATGTGTTCCAGCGGCGTCATGGCGGGCTCCTTCCTCAGTTCACGGTGATGTTGTTGGCGCGGATGACCTGCGCGTAGGTCTCGGCGTAGCGGCGGATCTCGGTGCCGAACTGAGCCGAGGGCCGGGCCAGCACGGTGAAGCCCTGTTCCTCCAGCCGCCCCTTCACCTCGGGCCGGGCGAGCGCCGCCACCCAGGCGGCCTCCAGCCGGGCGCGGGCGGGCGCGGGCACCTCGGCGCGGGTGATGAGCCCGAACCAACTGTCCGAGAGCACCAGCGGAAAGCCCAGCTCCGCCATGGTCGGCACGTCGGGCAGTTCGCGTGCACGGGTCTCATTGGAAATGCCGATGGCCGTGACGCGGCCGGACTGCACCAGGGGGATCATGTCGGGCAGGTTCGCGAACATGAATTGCAGGCGCCCGCCGATCAGGTCCGTGTTCGCCTGCGCGGCGCCATTGTAGGGCACGTGGGTGGCGTTCAACCGCGCCAACTCCCGGAACTGCTCGCCGCCCAGGTGGTTCGAGGTACCGATGCCGTAGGAGCCGAAGCTCATCCCCTGCCCCGGCCGCCGCGCCGCCTCGAGGAAGCCCGCGAAATCCCGCGCGACCGAGGGGTGCACGGCCAGCACATGCGGCACCACGGTGGCCATCACCAGCGGCGCGAAGTCGCGCAGCCCGTTGTAGGGCGTGTTGGGCCGCAGGGTGACGTTGGCCGAGAAGCTGTTGGCAATCATCAGCATGGTGTGGCCATCGGCCGGCGCCCGTTGCAGCTCGATGGTGCCGACCACCGTGGCCCCGCCGGGACGATGCTCGACCACCACGGGCCGGCCGAGGTCGGCCGCCAGGATGTCCTGCGCGAGCCGCACCACGGGGTCCATGGTGCCGCCCGGGGGGAAGGGGATGATGACGCGCAGCGGCTGGCTCGGTGCCCATCCTTGGGCGGCGGCCGCGGCCGGCAGGAGGAAGGGGGAGGCCAGCAGACCGGCCCGGCGGGAGAAGCGCATGCCCGAAATCCCTGATTGTGCGGACAAAGGCTGTGGGCAGTCTGCCCAGCCGTCAAGCAGGCGGGACGGGTCTGCCCATCATTCGCGCATAGAGCGGCCGCAGCAGGAAGGGGCTGAGGAACAGGGGAAACTGACACAGCACGAGGAACAGCAGGATGTGCGGGTCCGTCGCCGCCGGCAGCACGGCGAGGTAGAGCGCCATGTTCCGGTTGCCCGACAGCAGCCCCGCCGAGAGCGCCACCCGCAGCCCCACGGCCCAGAAGGCCAGCGCCGTGACCAGGTTCAGCCCCAACATGCCACCGAACGCCAGCGCGATGCCGCCCAGCACCAGAACGGGCTCGGCCAGCAGCCGCGCCAGGATGCCGTCCATCACGCCGACGCCGTAGAACACCACAAGCAGCACCACCGCCCCGTCCACCGACCGGCCCCAATGCGCGAGCCGCGCCGGGCCCATCACCCGGCGCAGGATGATGGAGATCACCAGCGGCAGCCCCACCAGCAGCCCGAGCCGCAGCATCAGCCCCGGCAGCGAGATGGCGAGGTCAATGCCCATCAGCCCCAGCGCGATGGGCGGCGCGGTGAAGGGCACCAGCAGCGTGGAGAGCAGCGAGACCAGCAGCGCGATCTCGCCATCCAGCCCGACCAGCCGGGCGAAGGCGGGGGATGAGGTGGCCGCGCAGCCCGTCGCCACCACCACCAGCCCCGCCGCCAGCCCGCCGCTGAAGCCGAGCGCGCTCACCAGCGCCCAGGCCAGCACGGGGCAGGCCACCATCAGGAACAGCAGCATGGCCCCCACCAGCGCCGGGCGCCGCAGCCAGGCCAGCACCTGCCCAGGGTCCACCCGCAGCAGCACCAGCACCATCAGGAAGAAGACCACCAGCGTGATCACGTCGCGGAACAGCGCGGCGAGCGGTGGCACGAACAGCCCCACGAAGATGCTGGCGGCAAGCAGCGCGGCCCCGCGCAGGGCACACCATTCCAGGAAATTGCGTGCCAGTTGGGATCATCCGCGCGGTTGGTGGGCAGGGGCGAGTGTTCTATACGGCGCCGGGTGTCCGCAACACCGCCCCCCCCTCCGAACGACTACCTCGCGCGGCTGAACCCAGAGCAGCGCGCCGCGGTCGAGACGCTCGACGGCCCGCTGCTGGTGCTGGCCGGCGCCGGCACCGGCAAGACCCGCGTGCTGACCACCCGCTTCGCCCACCTGCTGGTGACGGGCCGCGCCCAGCCGCACCAGGTGCTCTCCGTCACCTTCACGAACAAGGCGGCGCGCGAGATGCGCGAACGCGTGGGCGCCATCATCCAGCGGCCGGTGGAGGGGCTGTGGCTCGGCACCTTCCACGCCCTGGCGGCGCGGATGCTGCGCCGCCATGCGGAGCTTGTGGGGCTGAAGTCCGACTTCACCATCCTCGACCCCGACGACCAGTCCCGCCTGCTGAAGCAGGTGATGGAGGCCGCCGGCGTGGACATGAAGCGCTGGCCGGCGGCGGGCCTGATGGGCATCATTCAGCGCTGGAAGGATCGCGGCCTGACGCCGGACCGCATTCCGGTGGCCGAGACCTCGGACTACGCGAACAACCGCGCCGAAGCCCTCTACGCCGCCTACCAGGCGCGGCTGATCGCGCTCAACGCGGCCGATTTCGGCGACCTGCTGCTGCATGTCACGGAAATCCTGCGCACCACGCCGGAGGTGCTGGAGCGCTACCACCGCCTGTTCCGCTACATCCTGGTGGACGAATACCAGGACACGAACCTGGTGCAGTATCTTTGGCTGCGGCTGCTGGCGCAGGGGCACCGCAACATCTGCTGCGTGGGCGACGATGACCAGTCCATCTATTCCTGGCGCGGCGCCGAGATCGAGAACATCCTGCGCTTCGAGAAGGATTTTCCAGGCGCGGTGATCGTGCGGCTCGAGGCCAACTACCGCTCCTCCCGGCCCATCCTCGCCGCCGCCTCGGGCCTGATCGCGAAGAACGAGGGGCGGCTGGGCAAGACGCTGCGCTCCGGCCGCGCCGACGCCTCAGGCGAGAAGGTGCGCGTCGTCTCGCTTTGGGACAGCGAGGAGGAGGCGCGCATGGTCGGCGGCCGCATCGAGGAGGCGGGCCGCGCCGGGCAGGACCTCTCCGAGATCGCCATCCTGGTGCGCGCGGGCTTCCAGACGCGCAGCTTCGAGGAACGGCTGGTCACCCTCGGCATCCCCTACCGCGTCTATGGCGGCGCCAAGTTCTACGAACGCCAGGAGATCCGCGACGCCATCGCCTATTTCCGCGCCATGGTGAACCCGGCCGATGACCTGGCCTTCGAGCGCATCGTGAACACCCCCAAGCGTGGTTTGGGCGACACCGCCATCGCCGCCCTGCACCGCGCCGCGCGCGAGCAGGGGGTGCCGCTGCGCATCGCTGCCGGGGGCCTCATCCAGACAGACGCGCTGCGCCCCCGCCCCCGCGCCGCTCTGCGCGACCTGCTGGAGGGCTTCGCACGCTGGCAGGCGGGCCTCGAATCCCTCGGCCACATCGTCGTCGCCTCCCAGATCCTGGAGGAGAGCGGCTACATCGAGATGTGGCGGCAGGACCGCACGCCCGAGGGGCCGGGCCGCCTGGACAACCTCAAGGAACTGCTCCGCGCCATGGGCGACTTCGCCACCATGGGCGCCTTCCTGGAGCACATCGCCCTCGTCATGGAGAATGACCAGAACGCCGAGGGCGCGCGCGTCTCGCTAATGACGCTGCACGCCGCCAAGGGCCTCGAATTCGACATGGTGTTCCTGCCAGGCTGGGAGGAAGGCCTCTTCCCCAGCCAGCGCAGCATGGACGAGGGCGGGCAGAAGAGCCTGGAGGAGGAGCGCCGCCTCGCCTATGTCGGCATCACGCGGGCGCGAAAGCAGTGCATCATCAGCCACGCCGCCAACCGGCGCATCTATGGCAACTGGACCAGCACCATCCCCTCTCGCTTCCTTGACGAATTGCCGGAGGGCGAGGTGATGCGCGAGGGCGCTGAACCCGTGCGGCACATCCCCGCCTCGGTGTTCGGCGCGGGGCCGCTCTCGACGCAGCGCCGTCCCCGCGTGATCGAGGCCGCCGCCTGGGAGGTGCCCACCCGCCCGGCCAAGGAGGGCAGTTTCAGCCGCGGCCAGCGCGTCTTCCACCAGAAGTTCGGCTACGGCCGCATCACCGCCGTGGAGGACGACAAACTGGACATCGAGTTCGAGAAGGCCGGCCCCAAACGCCTGCTCGACCGCTTCGTGGACCCGGCATGACAGAGACCAACTTCCGGTTCATAAACGCCCGCCGAAATGAGAGGGGCGCATGAAACGCCACGTCCAGCCGCTTGAGACCCTGATCCTGGACCAGCTTCCGGAGGAGGCGGTGCCGGCCTATGAGGCCGCGCTCATCGCCGTCAGCGCCACGGTCGCGCTGTTCCGCGACGAGGCCACCGACACCTGGCGCATCGAGGCCGTGCGCGAGGCGACCGCAGACCAGGATGCGCTGTCCGCGGCCCTGGCACTGGCTGCCGGCCTCACCGGCCATGAATGCCCGCTGGAGCGCCACGCCACCGAGGCCGAGGGCTGGCTCGCCCGCACCATCGAGGCCTTTCCCGAACAGCCCATCGCCCGCCGCTTCCTGATCCGGCCGAGCCACGCCCCGCGCACCCGCGTCCATGGCCGCCACGTGCTGGTGCTGGATGCGGGCCTGGCCTTCGGCTCCGGCGAGCATTCCTCCACCCGCGGCTGCCTGATGGCGCTGGAGCGCGTCCGCCTGCGGCCCAATGCCCGGGTGCTCGACCTTGGTGCCGGCAGCGGTATCCTCGCCATGGCGGCCGCGAAGCTGCGGCATGTGAAGGTGCTGGCCAGCGATCTCGACCCGTGGTCGGTCCGCGTGGCCGAGGACAACGCCATCGCCAACGGGCTGCGCGGCCGGCTGCGGGCGGTGCTCGCCATTGGCTGGAACCACCCCGAGATCCACGCCCGTGTGCCCTACGACCTCGTCTTCGCCAACATCCTGGCCCGGCCGCTCTGCGCCATGGCCCGCGAACTGGCCGACCACCTGGCGCCGGGCGGCACCGCCATCCTGGCCGGATTGCTGAACAGCCAGGTCCGCATGGTGCTGGCCGCCCACCGCCGCCAGGGCCTGGTGCTGGAACGCCGCATCTCCCTCGACCCCTGGGCGACCCTGGTGCTGCGGCGACGGCGGTAGGGGGCGCTGCCGTTCTGGAGTGCGCCCCTTCGGATGGACGGTTTCAGGCTGCTGTTTTGACCGTCTGGCGGGCGTGCTGATCCTAGAACAGGGATAGGAACCGGCATCCAGCCTTGTTTGGGAACGGTGAGACACGTCCAACAAGTTGCGCCGCCTTTGTGACCTGCCCCCCGTTGGCCCAGCCGAACGCTTCCTCGATGCGCTTCCTGATCCGCTGGCTGACGGCATAGCCGGGATGGCGGGTGGTACGGCCGTCGATGGCCAAGCGCCGCCCGCTTGTCTTCTGCGCCAGGTGCGGGGTGACGTTGATCTCGCGGAGTTCGGCCACGAAGTCGCGCGTGTCGAAGCCCTTGTCACCGCCCAGCGTGACTTTCTGCGGGCGGTCGGCATGTGGTTCCACCAGATGCAGTGCGGCCAGCCGCTCGGCATGGCCCGAGGCGCGTGTCGCAAGCGCATCGATGATCAGGCCGTTGCGGTTCTCCATCAGCGCATGGCCCATGAAGCAGAGCTTTGCCTCCTTGCCCGGCCCTGTGCGGTAGAGCCGCGCATCCTCGCCCCGCTGCTCCCGCCCGCCCGCGAGCTGATCGCCGACCGCGGCTACGACAGCAACCCGTTCCGAGCCGCGCTGGCCGAGCGCGGCATCGCGGCTTGCATCCCGCCCAAGAAGAACCGGGAGCAGCCGATCCCCTACGACAAGGCGCTCTGCCCCCAGCGGCACCGCATCGAGAACGCCTTCGGCCGCCTCAAGGACTGGCGCCGCATCGCCACCCGCTACGACCGATGCGCCACCACCTTCTTCGGCGCCATCACACTCGCCGCCATCATCATCTTCTGGCTCGGGCAATGAGTCCTGAGCCTAGCGTATCACGCAGTAACCATTGGCGATCGTTCCCGTGCCGCTCATCCGGCATTGTTGCGGACGTACTTTGTCATAATTCCGTGCGGCGCCGTCGCAAATATGGCTCCATCAAGGATGCTCCCAGGAGCCTTCCATGCACCGTCGTCCCACCTTGAGCCACCTGTCGGCTTTGCTTCAGCTTGCCGCTTTCGTTCTGCTGTCGGCACTTGCGCTTGGCCGACCCGCCACCGCCCATGAGGGGCATGACCACGGCGCCGTGCCGGAGGCCATAGCCACCGCCCTGCCCAGGGCGGAGGCTCACAGCGACCGGTTCGAGGTCGTCGCCATCCTGCAGCCGGGCGGTGCGCTGACCGTCACGCTCGACCGCTATGCCGACAACAATCCCCTCGAAGGCTCGGTGACGCTGACCATCGATGGCCAGGAGGTGGCTGCGGAGCGCCAAGGCATCGGCCTGTTCGTGGCGCGGCACCCGCTGCTGGACCGGCCAGGCCGGCTTGACCTGGTGTTCACCGTCATGGCCGGCGATGAGATGGACCTGCTGACCGCGACGTTGGACGTGCCAGCGCCACCGGCGGCATCCGGCACGATGGTCGAAGCGCTGGCCCTGCTGCGAGACAGCACCGTCCAGGCTGGCATCGGGATCGGGCTGCTCGTGCTTGGGCTTCTGCTGGGGCGGGCCTCCGTCCGCCGCCCCCTCCCGCCCATGGTCGAGGAGGCACCCTCCATCCGCCCCGTGGACGCCTTGCCGGCCAGCGCCCGGCGCGCCGCCGCGCTGCTGCTCGTCACGCTCTTTGCCGCCGGGCCTGCCGCCGCACAGCAGGCGCTGGTCACCGGCGAGGCGCCCCGCCGCCTGCAGGACGGCGCCATCTTCGTGCCAAAGCCGTCGCAGCGCCTGCTGAATTTGCGGACGCAACTCACCGAGAATGGCGAGGCCTCGGCCGCGCTGCGCATGATTGGCACCCTGGTGCCCGACCCCAACGCCTCGGGCCGGGTGCAAGCAAGCCAGAACGGGCGGCTGGAGCCGGGCGATGCGGGCTTCCCCACGCTCGGCCAGCGCGTCGAGCGCGGCCAGGTGCTCGCCTATGTCACCCCCACCTACAGCGCGGCCGAACGTGGGGGCCTCATCCAGAATGCCGCGGAACTCGACGCGCAGATCAACATCCTGGAAGCCCGCGTCCGCCGCCTCACGACGCTGCGCGGCACGGTGGCCGAGCGGGAAATCCAGGACGCCCGCGCCGAACTCGATGGCATGCGGCAGCGTCGCACCGCGATCCAGCCCGCGCTCTCGGGGCGCGAGCCGCTAGTGGCGCCAGTCTCGGGCATCGTCTCGACCGTGCGCGGCGCCGTGGGGCAACTCGTGGACAGCGCGACCACCGTCATCGAGATCGTCGATCCCGACCTGCTGTGGGTGGAGGCGCTGGCCTTCGACCGCGCGGCGCTGGAACGCATCACCGGCGCCAGCGCCACCTTGCCGGACGGCCGGGTGCTGGATCTGATCTTCATGGGGCGCGGGCTCACGGTGCGGCAGCAGGCGGTGCCGGTGAATTTCCGCGTGGACACGCCGCCGCCGGACGCACCCATAGGCATCACGGTTCTCGTCACCCTGCGGACCGCCCGCGCCGTGCAGGGCATCGTGTTGCCGTCAGATGCGGTGGTGCGCAGCGCCGAAGGCCCGCCCGTTGTCTTCGAGCACGCGACGGCCGAGCGTTTCATTCCCCGCCAGGTGCGCGTGCGGCCGTTGGACGGCACGCGCGTGGTGGTGACGGCAGGGCTCGAGGCCGGGCGGCGCGTGGTGGTGCAGGGCGCCGCGCTGATCGCCCAGGTCCGCTGAAGGATGCTGTTCAACGCCATCGTCGGCTTCTCATTGCGCAACCGGCTGTTCGTGCTGGCGGCCGCGCTGCTGGTCAGTCTCTACGGCATCTTCACGCTGTCGCGCATGCCGGTGGATGTCTTCCCCGATCTCAACAAGCCCACCGTCACGCTGATGACCGAGGCCGAGGGCTTCGCGCCGGAGGAGGTCGAGCAGCTCGTCTCCTTCCCCATCGAGACGGCGGTGAACGGGCTGCCGGGTGTGACGCGCGTGCGCTCCGTCTCCTCCCCTGGCCTCTCCATCGTGTTCGTCGAGTTCGACTGGGGCGCGGACATCTGGCGCGCGCGCCAGCAGGTGAACGAGCGCCTGGGCCAGATTCAGGCTCAGCTGCCACCCCGCGTGCTGCCGACCATGGCGCCGGTCTCCTCCATCATGGGCGAGATCATGCTGGTGGCGATGACCTCGCCGGCCGAT
>JBHYDO010000210.1:0-8441 GCA_051860645.1 Roseococcus sp. | reverse complement strand
GTGCCGCCCCTCCCCGGGGGGGGGGGGGGCCGCGTTGTCGGCGGTTGCACCGCAACGCTCTCCGCTCCAGAAGTCGCCTGATGCCAAACGCCCGCATCCTTGTCACCGGCGCCACGGGCTTCATCGGTTCGGCCGCTGCCCGCGCCTTGGCGGCGCCAGCAGGCGGGCACGCATGCGGCCGGGCAGCCGGGCGGGAAGGGGCCCCGATGGAGGGGGCCGAGGTGCACGGGGTGACGGCGTCGGGCCGCGCCGGGCCGCCGGGCGTGACCATGCATGTGGCCGACCTGCTGGACCCCGCCGCCACCGCCGCGCTGCTGCGCCGCCTCCGTCCCACCCATCTGCTCCATATCGCCTGGGATGTGACCCATGGCGCCTACTGGACCTCGCCCGCCAACCTGGACTGGCTTGCCGCCGGGGCGCGCCTTCTGCGCGAATTCCTGGATGCGGGCGGCCAGCGCGCCGTGGGCTTGGGCACCTGCGCCGAATACGCCTGGGAAGGCGCCATCTACAGCGAATCCACGACGCGGCTCGTTCCCGCCACCGCCTATGGGCGCTGCAAGCGCGCCATGGGCGAGGCCTTCGCCGCGGCCGGACTGATGGGCGCCTCGACCGCCTGGGCGCGCCTGTTTTTCCCCTACGGCCCGGGCGACGGGCCGAAGCGCTTCCTGCCCGAACTTCGCCGCGCGCTGCGCGCGGGGGAGGCGGTGGACACCACCGCCGGCACCCAGGTCCGCGACTTCATCCATGTGGACGACGTGGCCAGGGCGCTGGCCGCCCTGCTGCATTCCCCGGTGACCGGGCCCGTGAACATCGCCAACGGCCAGGGCGTGGCGCTCCGCGACGTGGCCCTCGAACTGGCCGCCTCCCTGTGTGCCGAGCCCTCGCTGCTGCGCTTCGGCGCCCTGCCCATCCGCCCGGGCGATCCTCCCTCGCTGGTGGCCGACGTCACCCGGCTGCGCGACGAGGTGGGATTCTCGCCGCGCGTGTCCTGGCGCGAGGGGGTGCGCCACTTTGCGCGCGAGGCGGGGCCATGAGCCGCCCTGCCCACGGCACCGCGCCGCGACAGGAACACCCATGAATCGACTGACCATCGGCATGCCGGTCTACAATGGCGCAGCCACCATCGCGGCAGCGCTGGACAGCCTGCTGGCCCAGACGCTCGCGGATTTCGAGTTGGTCATCTCGGACAATGGCTCGACCGACGCCACCCAGACTATCTGCGAGGCCTATGCCGCGAAGGATCGCCGCGTCCGCTACATCCGGCAGGCGGTCAACCTCGGCCCGCAGATGAACTTTCGCTTCGTGCTGTTCGAGGCGCACACTCCCTTCTTCATGTGGGCCGCGGCCGACGACCTGTGGGCGCCTGGCTTCGCCGCGCGCAACGTGGCCGTGCTGGAGGCGGACGCCTCGCTGGTGATGAGCCAGTCCCAGGTGCTGTTCACCGAGAACGGTGTGCCCACGCACCTTGCCACCGGCACCTATCCCCTGCTCGACACGCCGCGCCGCAACGCAGCACGATTTTTCCAGAACCCGGCTGACAACAGCCGCTACTATGGTGTGTTCCGCACCGATGCGCTGAAGAGTTCCTACCCGATCCGGCCCTTCCACGCGCTCGACTGGGTTGTCTCGGCCGGCACGCTGCGCTTTGGCAAGCACCACGAGATCCCCGAACCGCTGATGATCCGCGATTCGAGCGACCCCGCCTCCTACGCGCGGGCCGTGATGGCGGACCACCGGTTCTGGCTTTGGCGGATGTTCCCGGTGCTGTTCATGACGCGCTGGATCATCTTCCACCGCATCGTGCCGCTCAGCCCCGCGCTGCTGTACCGGCTGTTCCGACTGAACCTCTACATGCATTTCCGCTTCGGGCTCTATCGCTTCGAGGGCATGGCCGAGCGCTACCTCGCCTCGCACAGCCTGATGCGCGCGCTGGGCCTGGGGCCGCTGCGGCTGGGCGCGGGGCTCGGCGCGCGCCTGAGGACGGGAGCCTCGCGCGCGGCGCGTGGCGCCTGGCGCCGCCTGCCGTTGACGCTGGCGCAGCGCCAGGCCGTGAAGGCCCGCATATTCCGCCTGCTGGGCCGTCGGGCCGCCGGGGTCGAGGCCTTCGACGGCTGGGGCGTGCCGGAACCTGCCCCCCTTCCGATGCCCTCGCATGGCGAGGAGTGGCGGCTCCTCGCCGTCCGGCCCGAGGCACCCTTGCTCAGTGTAGTGGTGGTGGGCGATGCCGGGCCCGGCGGGGCGCTGCTTCCCTTCTCACGCGCGGCCCTGCTGCGCCGTGCCCAGCCGGTCGAGATCATCTGGGTGCTGCCGCGCAGCGACGGCTTCGGTGCGGCGCTGGTGGCGGGACTTCCCGGGATCCTTGCCGTCGAACTGGAGGCCGGCGCATCGCTGGGGGCGCAGCTCAACGCCGGCGCGGCCGCCGCGACGACAGACCGGCTCTTGTTCGTGCCCTCAACCGCGGGCTTCGGCGCCGATCTCGTGCCTGCACTGGTCGAGGCGCTGGCCTCGGCCAGGCTCGTCGCCGCCCAGCTTCTCCGGCCCGATGGCCGCCTCGACGCGGCCGGGGCCGATCTCAGCCTCGCGCAGGGGCTGGTGCGCCGCGGTGCGGGCGAGGCGCCGGGGCAGCCCTCCTATGCCTTCGCCGACCCCTGCGACGTGGCGCTGGGCGCGCTGGCGGTGCGGCGCGAGGCGCTGGCCGCCGGCAGGCGCTTTGACCCCAGCCGCGACGACTTCGACCTGGCCATCGCCGAGTTCTGCCTGAATGCTCGCCAACTCGATGGCGGGCCGCTCTATTGGCCGCTGGCGCGCGTGGTGGCCGCGCCCCGTCCGGCGCCGCGGCCTGAGCACTGGCGCGGCCTCGCGGCGCGACTGCGCGCCATCGAAGCCTCTTGGTCGCCGGGTGAGGCCCCTCGCCCGCTCCTGCGGGTGCTCTACATCGATGCCGATACGCCGCAGCCCGACCGCAATTCTGGCTCGATCGACGCCGTGAACATCATGCGGCTGCTCAAGCGATTCGGTGCACGCATCACCTTCGTCCCCGAGAGCAATTTCGCCTATCGCGGCGCCTATTCGGACGCATTGGGCAAGCTCGGCGTGCGCGTCGCCTACCACCCCAGTGTCAGCAACGTGCGGCAGGTGCTGGAGCAGTCCAAGGACGGCTTCGACGTGGTGTTCCTCTGCCGCGCCTACATCGCCGACCGCTATCTCGCCCTGGTGCGCGAACTGGCGCCGAACGCCCGCATCGTCTTCTACACGGTGGACCTGCACTTCCTGCGCGAGGAGCGCGAGGCGCAGATCTCGGGCGACCCGGCGCAGATCGCCGCCGCCGCAAGCTCCAAGGCGCGGGAACTCGCCTCCATCCGGGACAGCGACGTGACCATCGTGCTGTCCACGCATGAGCGCGACATGCTGGCGCAGGAGGTGCCGGCCGCCCAGGTGCGCGTGCTGCCGCTGCTGCGTGACATCCCGCCCACCCTCGAGGCCCCCGGGCCGGAGGGGCGGCGCGACATCCTCTTCGTCGGCACCTACCAGCACCCGCCGAACGCCGACGCCGCCATCTTCTTCGCGCGCGAGGTGTGGCCGCTGCTGCGCCCCCGGCGCCCGCTTCCTCGTGGTCGGCAGCTCCGTCACGCCTGAGGTCGCAGCGCTTGCGGCCGAAGAAGGGGTCGAGGTGGTGGGCTTCGTGCAGGACCTCGGCGCGCTGATGGACCAGGTGCGCGTTTCGGTCGCCCCGCTTCGCTACGGCGCGGGGCTGAAGGGCAAGGTGGCCTCCGCGCTGCAGTCGGGGCTGCCCACGGTGGCCACCACCATCGCCGCCGAGGGCGTGGCCCTGACCGACGGCCACGACATCCTCATTGCCGACACGCCCGCGGCGATGGCCGAGGCGGCGCTGCGCCTGCATGACGATGACGCCTTGTGGCGAAAGCTGGCAGCCAACGGCTTCGACTTCGTGCGGCGCGAATACTCGCTGGAGGCGAACGAGGCGCGGGTGTCGGAGTTGCTGGAGGGTCTCGGCCTCGGCGTCGCCAACCCGCGGTCGGACCTGCTGGCCCTCGAGCAGGACCTCGCCCAGGGCGACCCGGTGTTCCTGCCGTCCCGGTTCTGGCAGAAGCTGGCAGCGACGCACCTGGGCCATGTCTCGCCGGAGCGTCTCGGCGCCTTCAAGCGCTCCATCAACAACACCTACATGCAATGGCTGCCCGGCTCCTTCGAGGACCCGCGGCTGCGGCTGCCGCTGGCGAATTTCGCGGCAAACCCATCCATGCTGCCCGTCGAGGTCGCTGCCGACGTGCCGCCCCAGCCCGAGCTGGCCCGAGAGGTGGTGGGGTATGACGGCCATGCCCCCTTCACCCATCCGGGCTACCTGCGCTTCTACGCCTTCTACACCGGCCTCGTGTGGCACCTCATGACGCAGCATGCCGACGGTGACCTGCACACGCGGATCGAGGAACCCTCGCTCGGCGCGCCCATCATCCTGCATCACGATGGCCGGGCCATTTCACAGGATCTCGCGCAGTCGCTACTCGAATACCACCGCGTGCGGGAGCTGGTCCGGCAACTCGACCTGCCGCCGCGCCCGACCTATCTGGAACTCGGGGCCGGCTATGGCCGCCTGGCCTACGTGTTTCTCACGGCCGGCCCGTGCCGCTACGTCATCGTGGACATCCCCCCCACCATCCTGGTCGCGAAGTGGTATCTGTCGAGCCTGTTTCCCGATCGTCGGGTCTTCGGCTACCGTGCCTTCCAGGCATTCTCCGAGGTGCGCGAGGAGGTCGAGGCGGCGGACATCGTCTTCCTCTCGCCGAATCAGCTGGCGCTCGTTCCCGACGGCTTCTTCGACGTCACGATGTCCATCTCATCCCTGCACGAGATGAGCCTGGAGCAGATCACACGCTACAAGGGGCTGATCGCCGCGAAGACGGCGCGCGCTGTCTATCTCAAGCAGTGGACGCGCTGGCATAACCCGGAGGACGACATCGAGGTGACGGCCGAGCTCTATGCGCTTGCGCCGCCCTGGCGCCTGGTGCTCGACACCCCGGACCTCGCCAATGCCGAGTTCACCGAACAGGGGTGGCACCGCGCGCCTGAGTGAACCCTGCGCTCAGCAGGGGCCGCAGCCCTTCCACCAGCCGCGCCGCCTCGCCAGGCCAATCCTGCGCGGCGGCGCTGGCGGTCCGGGCCGACTCGCGCAGCGTGGGCAGGGCGCCAGGCTCCAGCACCCGCGCCATGGCGTGCGCCAGCGCCGCGGGCGTGATGGCCTCGGCCAGCACGCCGCCCGCCCCCTCGCGCACCTGCTCGCGCAGGCCGCCCACCGGCGTGGCCACGACGGGCACGCCCAGCGCCAGCGCCTGGGGCACCACACCCGACTGGCTGGCCTCGGTGTAGGGCAGCACCACGGCCGTGGCCCCGCCCAACAGCGCCGCGATCTCGCCCTCCGCCACCCAACGCGCCTCCACCGTGACACCGGGAAGGCGTGAGAGGCCGGGCGCACAAGCCTCCGCGTCCCCCTGGCCCACCACGCGCAGCCGCACTTCGGGATGCGCCTGCCGCAGCAGGGCGAAGGCGTCGCGCAGCAGGTCGAGCCCCTTGTAGGCGCGCAGCCGCCCGAACATGACGAAGCAGGGCGGGCCTTCCGCCGGCGGCCGCGGGGTGCCCATGGGCAGCGCGGGCAGACCGAGGCGCAGGCAGGGCAGGGCGGGCGCGCGGGCATGCAGCGCGGCCGCGACCTCATCGGAGAGCGCCACCACGGCGCGCGCGGCGCGCAGTTCCGCCCCTAGCCGCCAATCCCAGAGCAGGCCGGGGTCGCCGGGGTGGGGGCGCGCATCATGCACAACCGGCACATAGGGCGCGGGCAGACGGGGCGCGATGAGCGGGGTCCAGAGATGCGTCATCGCCGAGACCACCACATCGGCCTCCTGCGCCAGGCCGGCCAAGGCGCGGGTGGCGGCGGGGATGCGGGGCAGGGCGCGCAGGAAGCCCGCGCGGCTGGCGTAGGTGTCGGTCAGCGCCAGGCGGCAGCCGATGGCCCGGCACTCCGCCAGCAATTCATTGCCGCTGGACAGCGCCAGCGTCAGTGCCACGTCGCCGCGGGCCGCAAGAGCGCGCGCCAGCCCGAGGGTGAATTGCGCGCCGCCCCCGCGGCGGCCCCAATACCAGAGCAGGAGGCGCATGCGATCAGCCCGGCAGGCGGCGCAGCCAGATGCTGCCGCCCCGCGCCACCTTGGCCAGTGCCTCCCGCTTCGCCCCATCGGCGCCGGCCAGCGCCGCCACCAGGTCTTCCAGCACCCCGTGGTCGCCGAAGCCCGCCACGAAGGCGTTGGCGATCTCCACCTGCCAGCGCGGGTTCTCCAAAAGCAGTGCGCCCAGCAGGTAGTTCTCGTTCCAGTGGCGGTTCTGCTCGAGGTAGTAGTGGTTCGTGTAGCCGCGCGGCAGAAAGATGTCGTGCACGTGCACGAGCACGCCGGGGGCGAGGCGCGGCAACACCTCGAAGAACAGGAACTCCACGTCGCTGCCGGGCTTGGCCACGTGGGAGCTGTCGATGAACAGGATGTCGTCCGGCCCAAGGCAGGTGAACATGTCCAGCGCCACCTGCTGCACCGGTGCCTCGATCAAGCGGAAACCCGCCTCGTCGCGGAGCTTGTTGTTGTGCGTTTCGGTTGGGTAGGGCTCGATGCACGTGACCTCGGTGCCGCTGGCCATGGCGGCCGCGCGGGCGGCGATGAGGGTGGAGTAACCCGCGCCCACCTCCAGCACCCGCGCTGGCCGGTGCGCGCGGATGAGCGCGTAGTGGGTGAACGCGTCGTGCGGGCTGAACATGCCGTTGGTCCAGTGGAACCCGCCGCCCTCGGGGGGAGTGACCGGCACGTCGTGCAGTTCGGCCGCGTAGGGCAGAAGCGCGCGTAGCCTAGCCTCCTGCGCGGGCAGGTCGAACTTCTCGGTGGCGAGCGGCGCGGACAGGGTGCGCCCGGCATTCGCCAGGATCTCGGCCCGCGTCGCGATGGGGCTGTAGTATTGCAGCGGCATGAGGGTGAGGCCGGCTGCGGCGCCGATGTCGTGTGCAGCGCGGGCGAACAGCCCGTTGGCGTGGATGTAGTCCGCGAAGGCCGGCAGCATCGCCTGGAGCAGCGCAACGCGCTGGTCGTGGTCGCAATGCGGGAAGCCGTGGGCGAAGGCCGCCGCCAGGGCCGCCGGCTGTGGAACTGGCGCCTGGGCATCGCCGGCCTGCCGCCCCTGCAGCGTGACCGCAAGGCGGTCGCGGTCGCCGGCATAGGCGTCGCGCTCGGCGATGATGGTGCGGATGATGGTCCAAAGTCGCTCTATTTCCGCTGCGTGGTCCTCCGGGGGCGTCGGGCCTGTGGTCATCCGGCGTCATCCTTCCCTCGGGCAGTCCCGCGGCTCCACATCATGCGCCACGTTGCCCCGCCGACCTGCCATGTGGGCAATGGCTTCACCCACCCAACTCCTCCCGCAGCAATTCGAGCCGCAGCCACTCCTCTTCGGCCGCAGCCAGCGCAGCCTCGCGCTCGGTCAGGGCCTCGGTGCGGGTGGCGAACCCCTTGGGGTCCCGGCTGTAGAGGTCCGGATCAGCAAGCCAGTTGCGCAGGACGGTGATTTCCTGGCCCAGGCGCTCCATCGTGGTGGGAAGCGTGTTCAGCGCGTGCTGCTCCTTGAAGGAGAGCTTCCTCGCGGGCGCGGAGCCGGGCTTGGGCGTGGCCGGGCCGGCGCGCGCGGCGCGCGCCACCTCCCTCGCCGCGACACCCTGGCCGCGCTGCGCCAGCATGTCCGTGTAGCCGCCGGCATATTCCTGCCAGCGCCCCTCCCCCTCGCTCATGATGATGCTGGTGCAGACGCGGTCCAGGAAGTCGCGGTCATGGCTGACCACGAGGACGGTGCCGCCGTAGTCGCCCAGCATTTCCTCCAGCAGGTCGAGCGTCTCGAGGTCCAGGTCGTTGGTGGGTTCGTCCAGCACCAGCAGGTTGGAGGGTGCCGCCAGCGCGCGCGCCAGCAGCAGCCGCCCCCGCTCGCCGCCCGAGAGCTTGCCCACCGGCGTGCGCGCCTGCTGGGGGATGAACAGGAAATCCTGCATGTAGCCAACCACGTGGCGCGGCTGGCCGGCCACCCAGACCTGGCCGCCACGGCCTTCCGTCAGCGTGTCGGCCAGGGTGGCGTTGGGGTCGAGCGTGGCGCGCATCTGGTCGAGGCTGGCCATCGCGATGTTGGAACCCAGCTTCACGCTGCCGCTGTCAGGCTGGAGCTTGCCGATCAGCATGTTCAGCAGCGTCGTCTTGCCCGCGCCATTGGCGCCCACCACGCCGACACGGTCGCCCTTCAGGATGCGCGCGGTGAACCCGGCCACCACCGCGCGCTCGCCCCAGGATTTGGTGATGTCCTCGGCCGACATGACCAGCGCGCCGGAGGGGGCCGCTTCCGCCGCCTCCATC
>JBHYDO010000209.1:0-8456 GCA_051860645.1 Roseococcus sp. | reverse complement strand
CAGCGTGTTGGAGTTCACGATCTTCTGGACCGCAATGGTGATGGAAGGGCGCGTGTCGGACTGTGCCAGGGCGGGTGCGGCCAACAGCGCAGGCGGCGCGATCAGCAGGGAGCGGCGGTTCAGCATGGGCGTGGGTCTCCTGGTCACTGCGCGGCAAGCGGCAGCGCGGGGCGGGGAAGGGGGGTGCGTTCCTCGAGGCCACTGGGGGTGGCGCGGAAATGCGTCAGCGTGCGCTCGGCGTGGCGCATGCGGTGCGACAGGGCGTGCTGCGCCCAGTCGCGCACCAGCGCCGCGTATTCGGGGCGTTCGGCCAGGTTCTCGAACATGTGCGGGTCACGCTGCAGATCGAAGAACAGCGGCGGCAGGCCCGAGAAGTGGACGTACTTGTACCGCTCGTCCTGGATGGCGCAGAGCGCGCAATCGTCCATGGGCAGCCCAAGCGACGTCTCGGGGCGGGAGTAGAACACGTCGCGGAAGTCGTATTCGGTGAAGGCGAAGCGGCGCCAGTCTGCGGGCGGGCCCTGATGCACCATCGGCAGCAGGTCCTGCCCGTCGCAGGCGCGCGGGATGCTGCCACCCAATGCCGCCAGGATGGTCGGCATCACGTCCACGCTTTCGGTGAAGGCGGCCTCGACCTCGCCCGCGCGGGGGTTCGCGCCGGCATCCTTGATGACGAGGGGGATGCGGAAGCTCTGGTCGTGGTAGCCGATCTTGCCCAGCAGCCAATGGTCGCCCAGCTGCTCGCCATGGTCGGAGGTGAAGATCACCATCGTCTCCTCCCACTGGCCGGTCTCCTCCAGGTAGGCGAAGACCTGGCCCAGGCAGTCGTCGATCTCGGTGATCAGGCCGCAATAGGTGGCGCGCATCTGGCGGATGGCGGCTTCGTCCAGCTGGTTGGCCGGGCCCTCGGCGCCGCGGAAGAAGGAGCCCTGGCCGATGGCCTTCAGGTAGTGGTTGAGCAGCGGGTGTTGCGCCGCCTCCTCCTGCCAGGTGTCGCGGCGGATAGGCGCGGGCATGTCGGAGGGCGCGTACATCGCGTTGTAGGGCGCGGGCGCGATGAAGGGCGGGTGCGGCCGGTAGTAGCCGAGGTGCAGGAACCACGGCTTGTTGCCGCGACCCTTCAGGTAGGTCAGCGCGCGCTCGGTGAAGTAGCTGCTGTCGGAGAGTTCGCGGGGGATGCGGCAGGGGAGGGCGGTGACGCCGGGTTCGCTGTCCATGCCCTCGGGCAGCCAGATGTTCTCGCGCGGCTCGGGCAGCGCGTAGCCCTTGTGCGCCAGCCAGCCGAAATAGCCGTCCATCGCCGGCTCGAAGGCGCCCACGCTGCGGAAGCCGTCCATCAGGTCGCCCAGCGTGGTGAAGCGCGGGTCGCGCGGACCGGTGGTGCGGGGGTCTGGCGTTGTGGTCGTGTAGCCGATCAGCGCGGGGTCATAGCCGATGTGGCGCAACGCCTTGCCGAGGTTGGCGTGGCGCGCATCGAGCGGCACGGTGTTCTGCACCGCGCGGTGGTTCATCAGGTAGAGCCCCGTGAGCAGCGAGGCGCGCGCCGGCCCACAGGGCACGGTGTTGGTGACGTGGTTGCGGAAGGTGACGCCCTGCCGGCACAGCCGGTCGAGGTTGGGCGTGCGCAGGAAGCCCGCGCCGAGATGCGGCATGAAGTCGGCGCGCCACTGGTCCACCACGATCAGCAGCACGTTCTTGCGGCGCGTCATCATTCCTCACCCCATCCGATGGGGCGCAGGGTTAACGCGGCACCGATCTCAATTGCGTGACGGACCCGCTGAACCTTGGTGACAATGCGGGACGCCTTTCGCGATATACTTTCTTCGTTATCGCAGAGACTTAGGGGGCCAGCGGATTGTTTCTGCCCGGATGAGTGGGCAGCGTCGTCCGTCCGGTTGCGGCTTTCCCGCGGCAGTTCCGGGAAAGTTGGGTGACGGCACCCCTTCCAAGGAGGCAGCGTTGCTTCGCTTGCATGGCCACCGGGGGTGCGCCATAAATTCATTGGCCGGGAGAAACGCAAGGCACAAGCCTGCGGGAGACCAGATTGCAAGCAAGCATGTTGCACCGCCGCATTCGCATGTCGGCCGGCCCGTGAAGGCTGTCCTCGATGTGGCCGGGCTCACCATCCGTTTCCCGAACGGCTTGGCGGCGGTGGACGGGCTCGGCCTGCGGGTCGGTCCGGGCCAGACCCTGGCTCTGGTCGGCGAATCGGGCTGTGGGAAGTCAGCGACCGCGCTGGCCATCATTGGCCTGCTGGCCGAGGGCACGCAGGTGGGCGGAGGGGTGCGCCTCGCGGGCCGGGAGTTGCTGGGCCTCGCACCCGACGAGATGCGCCGGCTGCGCGGCGCCGACCTGGCCATGATCTTCCAGGAGCCGATGACCAGCCTCAACCCCGCCTTCACCGCGGGCGACCAGGTGGCCGAGGCCATCCGCGCGCACCGCGCCATCTCCAAATCCGAGGCGGCGCGCGAGGCGGTGGCCATGCTGGAGACGGTGCGCATCCCCGACGCCGCCCGCCGCGCCCGGCAATACCCGCATGAGATGAGCGGCGGCATGCGCCAGCGCGTCATGATCGCCATGGCGCTGGCCTGCCGCCCCAGGCTGCTGATCGCGGACGAACCCACCACCGCGCTGGACGTGACGGTGCAGGCGCAGATCCTGTCGCTGCTGGACGACCTCAAGCGCGAAACCGGCACCGCCGTCCTGCTCATCACGCATGACCTGGGCGTGGTAGCGGACCATGCCGACCGAGTGGCGGTGATGTATGCCGGTCGCATCGTGGAGGCGGCACCCGCGGAGACCCTCTTCGCCCGGCCCGAGCACCCCTACACCATCGGCCTGCTCGGCGCGCGGCCCTCGGCCGCCGCCCCCGCCGCGCGCCTTGCCTCCATCGAGGGCACCGTGCCGGATTTGCGCAACGCGCCGCCTGGCTGCCGCTTCGCTCCGCGCTGCCCCTTTTCCATCGCGCGTTGCGAGGCGGAGGCGCCGGCACTCGCGCCCATCGGCACCGACCATGCCGTCGCCTGCCATCGCGCGCCACTCGCCGCGGACCTCGCGGCATGAGCGACCTCCTCTCCCTCACCAACGTCACCAAGCACTTCGCGGTGCGCGACGGGCTGGGCCGCGGGCGCGGCGCGGTGCGGGCGGTGGATGGGGTGACGCTGTCCGTTGCGGCCGGCGAGGTGCTGGCCATCGTGGGCGAGAGCGGCTGCGGCAAGTCCACCCTGGGGCGCGTCATGCTGCGCCTCATCGCGCCCGATGGCGGGCATGTGCGCTTCGCCGGCGAGGATCTCGGCGCCTTGCCGGCGCGCGAGTTGCGCGCGCGGCGGCGGGAGATGCAGATCATCTTCCAGGACCCATTCGGCAGCCTCGATCCGCGCATGACGGTGGAGGCGGCGGTGGCCGAGCCGCTGCGCCTGCACCGCATCGTGCCCCCCCACCAGGAGCGCGCCGAGGTGGCCTCGCTGCTGGAACGCGTGGGGTTGCGCGCCGAATACGCGCGCCGCTGGCCACACGAGTTCAGCGGCGGCCAGCGCCAGCGAATCGCCATCGCGCGCGCGCTGGCCTCGCGCCCGCGGCTCATCATCGGCGACGAACCGGTCTCGGCGCTGGATGTCTCGGTACAGGCGCAGGTGGTGAACCTGTTGTCCGACCTGATCCGCGACCTCGGCCTCACCTTCGTGCTCATCAGCCATGACCTCGGCGTGGTGCGCCACCTCGCGAACCGGGTCGCGGTGATGTATCTCGGACAGATCGTGGAGGAGGGCGGCGTGGCGGAGATCTTCGCCAACCCGCGCCACCCCTACACGCGCGCGCTGCTCTCGGCCATTCCGGGCCATGGCGGCGGTGCGCCCATCCCGGGCGATGTGCCGAGCCCGATGAACCCGCCCTCCGGCTGCCGCTTCCGCACCCGCTGCCCGTATGCCGAGGCGCGCTGCGCGGCCGAGATGCCGGCCCTGCTGGGCGGCGTCGCCTGCCACTTCACCGACCGGCTGCCGCCGGTGCCGCCCCCCGCGCCCAGGCTCCGGCCCGATGCGCGGCTGCTGCACCTGCAATCCTTCTTCCAGGCAGCACCTTCACAGGGAGATACAGCATGAGACGTTCCTTCGTCGCCGCGGCCATGGCCGTGGGCGTGGCCCTGGGGGCCGGCCTCGCCGCCGCGCCCGCGCAAGCCCAGCAACACCTTCGCATCGCCCTGCGCGAAGACCCGGACATCCTGGACCCCACGCTCGCGCGCACCTTCGTGGGCCGCATCGTCTTCGCTGCCCTGTGCGACAAGCTGTTCGACATCAACGAGCGGCTCGAGATCGTGCCCATGCTCGCCACCGCCCATCGCTGGGAGGACCCGCGCACGCTGGTGCTGACGCTGCGCGAGGGCGTGCGCTTCCACGATGGCACGCCCATGGACGCCGAGGCGGTGCGGTACAGCCTCAACCGCCACGCCACCCTCCAGGGCAGCTTCCGCCGTGGCGAACTGGCCGTTATGGAGGCGGTCGAGGTGGTGGACCCCAAGACCGTGCGCATCCGGCTGCGCGCACCGTCGGCCGCCTTCATGTCGCAGCTCACCGACCGCGCGGGCATGATCATCAGCCCCGCGGCCGCCGAGGCGGCAGGGCGCGACTTCGGCCGCAACCCGGTGTGCAGCGGGCCCTTCCGCTTCGTCGAGCGCGTGGCGCAGGACCGCATCGTGGTGGAGCGCTTCGCGGGGTACTGGAACCCCTCGGTCATCCATCTGGACCGCATCACCTACCTGCCCATCCCCGACAGCACGGTGCGGCTGGCCAACCTGCAGTCGGGCGCGGTCGAGTTCGTGCAGACGGTGGACCCTACGGCGATGGACACCATCCGGCGCAACCGCCGCCTGCGCCTCGGCCTTGTGGATGAGCTCGGCTACCAGTCCCTCGCGTTCAACACCGGCAATGGCCCGCGCGGTCAGACGCCGCTCGGCCAGGATGCGCGGGTGCGCGAGGCCTTCGTGCTGGCGCTCGACATGCAGGCGCTGAACCAGGTGGTGTTCGAGGGCAGCTACACGCTCTCCGCCCAGCCCGTGCCGCCCAGCAACCCCTTCCATGCGCGCGACATCCGCCCGCACACCCGCGACCTGGCCCGCGCCCGCCAGCTGCTGCGCGAGGCCGGCGTCACCACGCCGCTTTCGGTCGAGATCATGGTCCCCAACAACCCCGACCTGCGCCAGGTGGCCGAGGTGATGCAGGCCATGCTGCGCGAGGCGGGCATCGAGCTGCGCATCGCGGCGACGGAGTTCGCGAGTTCGCTGCAGGCGGCGCGGCGCGGCGACTTCGACATCTACATGACGGCCTGGTCGGGCCGCGTGGACCCGGACGGCAACACCTGGTCCTTCCTGCACTCGCGCGGGCCCAACAATGACGGCCGCTGGTCCAACCCCGAGGCGGACCGGCTGCTGGATGCCGCGCGCATAGAGCTGGACGAGGAGAAGCGCCGCGACCTCTACGCCCAACTCTTCCGCCTGGTCATCCGGGACCGTGCGCGCCTCTACATGTGGCACCGGCAGGTCTCTGTCGCCTACACCACCCGGCTGCAAGGCTACCAGAACGTGCCGGACGGCATGATCCGGGTGCAGGGCCTGAGGCTGAACTGAGGTCATGGGCATCTGGCTGCTGCGGCGGGTGGGGCAGATCATCCCCACCCTGCTGATCCTCTCGGTGATGATCTTCGGGCTGCAGCAGCTGATGCCCGGCGACCCCGCGCTGATTCTCGCGGGCGAGGAAAGCGGCGACCCGGTGGTGCTCGAGCAGATCCGGGCCGAGCTGCGCCTCGACCGGCCCCTGCCCGAGCAGTACTGGGCCTGGATGACGCGCGTGCTGCAGGGGGATTTCGGCTTCTCCTGGCGCATCCGTGTCCCGGTGGCCGACCTCATCCTGGAAAAGCTGCCGGTCACGCTGCAGCTGGGCGTCATGGCCTTCGTGATCGCGGTGGTGATCGGCGTGCCGCTGGGCATCCTCTCGGCCGTACGGAAGGACCGCCCGGCGGACTGGATGGCCAATGGCGCTGCGCTGTTCGGAATCTCCATGCCGAACTTCTGGCTCGGCATCATGATGATCCTGTTGTTCAGCGTGCAACTCGGCTGGCTGCCGCCCTCGGGCTATGTCTCGCTTCGCGAGGATCCTTGGCAGTCGCTCGCCACCACCATCATGCCGGCCTTCGTGCTGGGGACGGGTGTTGCTGGCGTGCTGATGCGCCACACCCGCGCGGCCATGCTGGGTGCGATGAGCCAGGACTATGTCCGCACCGCCCGCGCCAAGGGCCTGCGCGAGCGCGTGGTGGTGTGGAAGCACGCGCTGCGCAACGCGCTGATCCCGGTGGTGACGCTGGGCACCATCGAGTTCGGCCGCCTGCTCTCGGGCGCGGTGCTGACCGAGCAGATCTTCTCCATCCCGGGCTTCGGCAAGCTGGTGGTGGATGCCGTCTTCAACCGCGACTATCCGGTGGTGCAGGGCGTGGTGCTGGCCACGGCCCTCATCTTCGTGCTGCTGAGCCTGGTGGCGGACATCCTCTACATGGCCATCAACCCGCGGCTGCGCCGCGCATGAGCGCCGCCATCGAAGTGGGCGAGAGCCCCACGCGCCGCGCCGTCCGCCGCTTCCTGCGGCATCGGCTTGCCATGGCGGGGCTGTTGGTCGTGGTGCTGTTCGTGCTGGTGGCCACCTTTGCGCCGTTGCTGGCCCCCTACGACCCCAATGCGACCTCCTGGTCCGCCATTCGCCGCCCTCCCTCGGCCGCGCATTGGTTCGGCACGGATGAGAACGGGCGCGACGTGCTTTCGCGCGTCATCTGGGGCGCGCGCGCCTCGATGATGGCGGGCGTACTGGCGGTGCTGGGTGCGGTGCTGATGGGCGTTCCCATCGGGCTGCTGGCGGGCATGGCGGGCGGCTGGGTGGATGCGGTGATCTCCCGCATCGCGGACGCCATGCTGTCGGTGCCCTTCCTGATCCTGGCCATCGCGCTCGCCGCCTTCCTCGGGCCGGCGCTGGAGAATGCGATGCTGGCCATCGCCATCTCCGCCTCGCCCATCTTCGTGCGGCTGGCGCGGGGGATGGCGCTGGAGGCGATGTCCACCGACTGGGTGGAAGCGGCGCGTGCGCTCGGCAACCCGCCCTGGCGCACGGCTCTCGTTCATGTGGCGCCCAACATCGTGCCGCCGCTGATGGTGCAGGCGACGCTCTCCATCGCGGAGGCGATCATCGCCGAGGCGTCACTGTCCTTCCTCGGCCTCGGCATGCAGCCGCCCGATCCGTCCTGGGGCTCCATGCTGAACTCGGCGCAGCGCTTCCTGACCCAGGCGCCCTGGCTGGCCATCTTCCCGGGCCTGGCCATCTTCCTGGTGGTGCTGGCCTTCAACCTGGCCGGGGATGGGCTGCGCGATGCGCTGGACCCGCGGTCGGACCGGAAATAAGCGCTACGGCGCCCCGCCGTAGGCCCCGCCACCGCTCGTCATCATCACCACGCGGTCGCCGGCGCGGACCATGCGGTTCTCCTTGCCGCGCAGTTCCGTCACCGTGCCATCGGCCGCGTGCAGTTCGCAGCGGAAGGGCGCTCCGTCGCCACCTCCGGCGAGGCCCCAGGGTGCCACCACACGGCGTTCGAACATGGTGGTGAGCGACATCTCACCCGCCAGCACCAGGTATTCGCGCCGCGTGCCCTCGCCGCCCGCATGCAGGCCCTTGCCGCCCGAGCCCTGCCGCAGCCTCTGGCCTTCGACGCGGATGGGGAACTCCGCCTCGATGATCTCGGCGGGCGTGTTGTTGGTGTTGGTGAGGTGCACGCGCGTGGCGGCTACGCCCGCGCGGTCGTGCCTGGCACCCTCGCCGCCGCCATGCGGCTCGTAAAGCGTCTTCCACGCGCCATCGCGCCCGATGCCGCCGAAGATCAGCAGTCCCGCCGTGGTCGGCCCGCCGGCGGACAGCCGCTCGGGGATCAGAGGTGCGAAGGCGCGGAAGATGGCATCCACCAGGCGCTGCGAGGTCTCGTGGTTGCCGCCCACCACGGGCTTTTCGCGCGGCGGGTCCAGCAGGGAGCCGGGGCGCGTGATGAGCGTGAGCGGCCGGTAGCAGCCGCCATTGGGCTGGATCTCGGGCCCGGCGATGGCCTTCATGGCGTAGTAGACCGCCGCCGCCGTCACATAGGGTGTGGTGTTCAGCGGCCCGCGCAGCGCGTCGTCGGTCGCGGAAAAGTCGAAGGTGGCGGTGCCGTCCGCGATGGTGATCCGCACGCGCACGGCGGCCGGCGCACCGCCCGGGCCGTCATCGTCGAGGAAATCCTCGCCTTCGTGTACGCCCTGCGGCAGGGTCGCGATGGCGGCACGCATGGCGGCCTCGGAGCGGTCGTGCAGCGCGGCCATAGCGGCCCGCACCACCTCCGCGCCATGCTCGGTGCACATCGCCAGCAGCCGCGTCGCGGCCGCGCGCGTGGCCGAGAAC
>JBHYDO010000208.1:0-8559 GCA_051860645.1 Roseococcus sp. | reverse complement strand
CACGGCGGCGGACAGCGCGGCCAGTCCGACGGGGCCGATGCGTTGCCCCACGAACTGCTCACGCGCGAGCGAGCGCGCCACGACGGTGCCTTCGCGGTCCGCGACGACCGCGACGCCGCCCTCGGGCAGCATCAGCGATTGCAGGTCGTCGTTCAGCCACTGCACTGAGATGGCGACCACCAGCACGCCCGCCACCTCGCCCCCCGCCTCCAGCAGGGGCTGGCTGAGGTGCAGCGAGGCCTGCCCGCTGGCGCGCCCCGTGGTGTATTCACCGAGGTGCGTCCGGCCGGTCCGCAGGGTCTCACGGAAATAGTTGCGGTCGGCCACATTGACCGCCAGCACCGCGGGGTCCGCCGCGCAGATGGCGTTGCCGTTTCGGTCGAAGATATTGGCCGTGACATAGCGCGGCGCCGCGGCCACCACGCGCTGCAGGAAGAGGTCGCAGGCGGCGCTCGGCACCAGGCGACGCACGTCCTCATGCGCGGCCATGGTGCGCAGGGTGTGCCGCGCGCTGTCGAGGGTGCTGCCCACCTGGCGGGCCACCAGGCTCGCGACTTGCATGGCCTGGGCCTCGAGGTCCCGCGCGCGGGCCTCGCGCGCCTCGCGTTCCAGCTGCACTTGGACGATGCCCGCGGGCACGAGGGCGAAAAGCAGACCGAGGAACGCCATGAGCGCAAGGGGCACGTGTCGTCATCTCCCGAGTGCGGGCGCCGGAAAATGCCGGCGCCGCCGTCCATCCGGCGCCCTGGCGCCTTCAGTCCTGGGCGGCGGGTCGCGCCATGGGCTTGCCCGCTGCGCCCTCGACCGGAGCGGCCTGCCCCTCGTCCGCATCGCCCTGCCCGCCCGCTTGCGGACCATCGTCCTGCGCCGCCCGCGCCACCGCCCGTGCCTCCACCTGCACCAACAGCGGCAGCGGGTCCATGGGGTCGCCCACGAAGCCGCCGGCGATGGGCAGCGCCTGGGCCGGGGTCCGCGTGACGCCGACCCGGATCAGGTTCGACCCGGCTATGATGCCGTTGGTGGGATCATAGTCCACCCAGCCGGCGCCGGGCAGATACACGCCGCACCAGGCATGGGTGGCACCGGCGCCCTGGTTGGGCCCGTCGGCCTCTTCGTAGAGATAGCCGGTTATGAAGCGGGCGGCGAAGCCCAGGCTGCGCGCCGCCTCCATCATCAGCAGGGCGAAGTCGCGGCAGGTGCCGCTGCCCAGCGCCAGCGTCTCGGCCGGCGACTGGGTGCCCTCGGCGTCGCGGCCGGCATAGGTGAACTCCGCCTTGATGGCGCGCGTCATCTCCTCCAGCAGGTCCAGGGTCCGCACGCCGCCCTCGCGCACGGCGAAGCGCCGCGCCCAGGCATCCACCTCGCGGTTCGGGTCGGGCAGTTGCCGCTCGGTCAGCCGGGCGAGGTCGGGGATCTCGTCGGCGGCATAGGAGAAGGGGTAGGTCTCGGCCAGCGGGTCCAGCGACTCACGCCGCAGATCGGCCCCGGCCGGGTAGTGCGTGAGCGACAACTCCGAGACGATGTGCAGATGCGTGGTCCGCAGCGCCTCCGGCCATTGCAGGTGGCAGATGGAATTGCCGAACACGTCATGCGCCCAGCGCGTATGGGTGGGCCGCGGGTCCACCATCAGCGTGGCGTCGTGCAGGCGCAGGTCATGGCTGTCCTGCGGGCGCAGCATCAGCCGGTGGGGCAGCAGGCCGACCGGGCGTTGATAGGAATACTCGGTTCGGTGGCTGATCTGCACATCCGGCATGGTTCGGTTCGGTCCTTCTGTCGCGCCGCTCCTGGGTGAGGAAAGCGGCCGCCTCTTTCGGGACATGCAACGCGACAGGGGCCGTGGCGTTGTGTGCCCATCATCCGGCGGCGCGGTCGGCTTCGTCCCTCCGCACTCTCCCCCGCGCCGCCGCCCCTGCCCACGGTGTGGCAAGCCGCGCGGGAGAGGTCCGCCACGCCCACCCGGCGCGGGCTCCCCGCGGCGTGTGGGTGCCGCCGGATGTGGCCGCGCCTCGCGCCCGCCGCTTGCCGGTGGGCGTGGCCACGGTCCTGCCGGGGTGCCCGCCTCCCCCCCAAACGGTGCCCCGTCGCCTGGCCGGAACCGAAGGGTTCCGGCCATTTTTCGCACCTGCCTGCGGGGGCCTGCCGCTCAGGCCGGCACCGCCATGGCCCGTGTGAACGCCTGGGCGAAGCGCACCGGGTCGCGGTCGGTCTGGTGGCGGCCAGGTTCACCGTCGATGCGCGCCGCGATCAGGTGTGGGCCTGGGGTGGTCAGCGCCGCCCCGATCAGCGCATCGAATTCCACCTCGTCCGCCGCCCAGTGGCTGCTCGCGATGCCGCTGGCGCGCGCGATGGCCACGAGGTCGGTGCCGGCCTGCGACGCCGGCGTGGGCTGCCCACCGGTGATCTGGTAGATGGCGTTGTCCCACACGACGAGGATGAGGTTGTCGGGCGCCCGTGCCGCGATGGTGGACAGGCACCCGAGTTGCATGAGCAGCGAGCCATCGCCCTCCAGCGCCAGAACCCGTCGCCCGGGTTGGGCCAGCGCGACGCCGAGCGCGATGGGCGCGGCCAGGCCCATGCTGCCCAGCATGTAGAAATTCTCGGCCCGCGCCGGGTCGGCCGCCCAGAGGTCCCAGTTGGAATTGCCGATGCCGCCCACCACGGCCTCGCGCTGGTGCAGCCGGCCCAGGATGCGCTTCGTGAGCGCAGCGCGGTTCATCACCTGGGTGTTTTGGCGCTGGGTGTCCGGGCGGGTCATTGCGGCCTCGCGGTCAGCAGGGGGGAGAGGATGAGGCAGGCGGGCCAGCGCGTGGCGAAGGCCTGGCGCAGGCTGCGCTCGGTCTGGAAGGCGCATTCGTCGAGGCGCGTGATGGTGTGATGCTCGATGCCCATGCTGTCCAGGATGGGGCGCATGGTGCGGCAGACGATGGCTTGCCCCGGGTTGAACTCGCCGAGCGTGCCACGCTCGCTCACCACCAGGATGACCGGGAGCTGGAAGGCGCAGACCAGCGAGGCCAGCGCATTGGGCAGCGTGGCGAAGCCCGAGGTCTGCATCAGCACCGCGGCCCGCATGCCGGCCATCACGGCGCCGGAGGCGATGCCCACGGCCTCCTCCTCTCGCGCGCAGGGGAAGGCGGTGAAGAAGGGGTCGGCCTCGATCGCCTGGATCAGCGGCCGCAGCACATTGTCGGGCACATAGGGCACGAGGCGCACCTGCTGCGCCTTGAAGGCCGCGACGATGAGGCCCGGCCAGTCGGGGGGCGCGTCGGCAGGCCTGGCGGGTGGTGGCGGGGCGGCGATGGGCATGGGGGCTTCTTCCGTGTCAACTGGCCTTGCCTTGGGCCGTGCTTTCCGGCGCAGGCGTGGCCGCTGGAGGTGGCACAGTGCCACAACAGAGACCAAATCCTACGAGAGCACGGAGCCCACGCCACGCCAACGTGGCGGGCGCCGGGCCCGCGCTTCGCCGCGCGATCGGGCCGCAACGAGAGGTTTCACTGGCGGCGCATGGCTGCCTTGCCGTATGAGCGCAGCGCAGGCAGGTTTGGCGCGGCTGATCGAGCATTGATTTGGGAGTGGGTGCGTCATCGATTCATCATCTGAGCGCGGGGCGGTGACCGGCTCCGCCCATGACAGCCCTCCCCGGACGCCGCCGGGAGAGGCCGGGGAGGCGCTTCACGCGAAGCACCCGGTGCCCATCTCCGAACTCATCTGCCAGATCGCGCGCGACTGGCCGACCGAGCGGGTGTCGCTGGGCGATTTGATCGAATCGCTCGGCCCGCGCGGCTACGGCATGCTGATCGTGCTGTTTGCGTTGCCCAATCTCCTGCCCATCTACATCCCGGGTCTCAGCCCCATCTTCGGCTTCCCGCTCATGATCCTGTGCGCCCAGCTGGCCTATGGGCTGCCCACGCCGAAGCTGCCGGCCATCCTGACGCGGCGTTCCATGAAGCGGTCGGACCTGCGCATGATCACGGTGCGCGCACTGCCCTGGCTGCAGCGGGTGGAGCGCTGGGTGAAGCCGCGCCCGTCCTTCGTGACCAGCCGGACCGGCGAGAGGCTGATCGGCGCCTATGGCGTGGTGCTGAGCATCATCGTCGTCATCCCGCTGCCTTTCACCAACGGCCCGCCCTCGCTCGCCTGCCTGATCATGGCGATCGGCATGATGGAAGAGGACACGCGGACCATCCTGGGCGGCGCCGCCTTCGGCCTGGTGGCGATCGGGCTCGGCCTGTCCATCATCGGCAGCGTGGGCTGGATGCTGTCGGCGGGGTTCAACTGGATTTTCGGGCTGTAGCGCCGCCGCAGGACCCCGGTCAGGTCACCCGGGTGATGAGACCAGGCATGGGCGCTGCCGCGATCTCTGCCACGAGCTTCCTCCGGATGGCACCGGCGAAGCTCTCCAGGTCTTGCGCCACCGTCAGGAACGCCCCCGGACCGCCGATCACATTCTCCGCGAAGTATCGGTCGAGGCTTGGCGCCGCGTCCAGAATGGGCAGGCCGTTGACCGTGACGCCGGCCTGCACCGCTGCGTCGCGTGCTTCGCCGGGCGGCCTTCCATCATTGTTCTCGCCGTTGCCGGATATGTCGATGACGCGCCGCTCGCATTCGAAGGGCGCTTCGCGCAGCAACCGCAGCCCGAAGGCCAGCGCACCGCTGATCGAAGTGTAGCCGGGCATCGGGCGTGGCGCGGCCATCAGCGCCGCGCCGAACCTCTCGGCATCTGCGCGGCCGCGGATCACGGTCCAGGGAACCAGGCGGTCCTGCCGGTCGTGGTTGGACCATTCCATGGCCGTAAACATGGCGGCGCCGTGCACCCCGGAGGCCAGCGCGTCCAGGACCGCGGGGCTGGCGAGGGCGCTGGCGTGGCCTTCGCGCTGCAGCATCAGCCGTCGGTCGCTCAGGCTGCCCGAAGCATCGATCGCCAGCACGACCAGGACATCCAGCTTCGCCATCCATCCCTCCCCCCGCCATTGCCCAGCGGTCATGCGGCGAAGCCGATGCGGGCCGGGCCGCGCGGGCAGGATGGAGCGCGCATGCGCGCAGGTCCTGAGAGCGTTCTGAAATCTTTTGAACGGGCCCTGCAGCCGCTAACCTGCCCCGCATGACTGGAGGGACGCGACGATGGCCGGGACCGGCACGCCGGCGGGACGCATCACACTGGGGCAGTTCGAGGTGGACCTGGCGCGCGACGAACTGCGGACGGCCGCCGGGGGCCATGTGGACCTGCGCCCGCGCTCCTTTGCCGTGCTGCGGCTGCTGTCGCTGAAGCTGGGGCAGGTGGTGGGCAAGCAGGAAATCCTGGACGCCGTATGGGGGCAGGCGGCCGTCACCGAAGACTCCCTGGCGCAGTGCATCGCCGACATCCGGCGCGCGATCGGCGACACCCGGCGGCGCGTGCTGCGGAACATTCCGCGGCGCGGCTACCTCCTGATGGCGCCCGAACCGACGGCGCCCGGATGGATCCCGCCCGGGCCGCCAGCGCCCGTCGGCCGCAGCCCCGTGCCCCGGACCGGCTACGCCCGCAGTGGCGATGTTCACATCGCCTACCAGGTCACGGGCGAAGGGCCGTTGGATATCGTCTTCGTCCAGGGCTACGTCACCCATCTCGAGATCGAGTGGGAGGATCCTCGGCCGGCCCGCTTCTTCGAGCGGATGGGCCGCCTCGGCCGGCTCATCCGGTTCGACAAGCGCGGGACGGGTCTTTCCGACCGGGTGGCGGGGCTGCCCACCCTGGAGCAGCGGATGGATGACGTGCGGGCGGTGATGGACGCGGTGGGCTCGCACCGCGCCGTGCTGCTCGGCTGTTCGGAAGGCGGCCCGATGAGCATGTTGTTCGCGGCCACCCACCCCGATCGCGTGCGGGCGCTGATCCTTTGCGGTGCCATGGCGCGCATCGCCTGGGCGCCGGACCATCCCTGGGGCCGCACCGCCGAGCAGCTTGCCGGCGGCATAAGGACCATCGAGGAGAAATGGGGCAGCGGCCACTCGGTGGACCTGTTCGCACCCAGCCATGCCGCCGACCCCGCCTACCGGGCCTGGCGCGCTCGGCTGGACCGCGCGGCGGCCAGCCCGGGTGCCGCCATCGCGCTGGCGCGCATGAATTTCGCGATCGACGTGCGCCATGTCCTGCCGAGCATCGCGGTGCCGACGCTGGTCCTGCACCGCGCCGGGGACATCGCGGTCAGCGTCGAACATGGCCGGCACCTGGCGCGCCTGATCCCGGGGGCGGTCTATCGCGAGCTTGAGGGACGCGACCACGCCATGTGGGCGAATGACACGGACACGCTGTGCGACGCCTTCCAGTCGTTCCTCCGCGCGGCGGCGGCGACGGCGGAGCCCGACCATGTCCTGCTCACCGTGCTGGTCGTGCGCTGCGGAGAGGGCGAGGCCCTGGCGGGGCAGGCGATGGCCGCGCTGGCGCGGCTGGCAGCGGAGCACAGGGGCCGGGTGGTGGCGCCGCCGGATGGACACGGCTTCGCGGCTGCCTTCGACGGTCCGGCCCGCGCCGTGCGCTGTGGGCAGGCGCTGCTGGCCGGACTCGCGGGCCTTGGAGTGGCGGCCCGGGCGGGGGTGCATTGCGGCGAGTGCGAGATCGCGGGCGCCGTCCTGCGGGGCGATGCGGTCCTGCACGCGGCCCTGGTGGCCGAGGCCGCGGCGCCGGGCGAGGTGCTGGTGTCATCCGTGGTGCGCGACCTCGTCAGCGGGTCTGGCCTGTTCTTCAGCGAGCGGCCGGGCATCGGGCTGCCGGGCTTGCCGGGGCGCGGCCCCCTGCTGGCAGCGGATTTGGCGAGGAAGACGGACGAGCCGGCGGCGCCGTGAGGAACGGCAACGGCGCGATGCCAGGGCGGCGGGAAGGCGCTGGTGCTGCCGAAGAGGATTGAACTCTTGACCTCTCCCTTACCAAGGGAGTGCTCTACCACTGAGCTACGGCAGCCCGCGGCACGTCCCTAGCCATTCGCGGGCGGCGCCGCAAGCCCCGCCACCGCGCGTCGGCCGCCGCAGGCGAGCTTGGCGCCGCGCGGAAGGTTGCCCTGGGCACGTGGCGCGTGTAAGCCCCCGGCCACAATCCAACGCAACCCAACAGCAAACGGCAGGGGCCCGCCCATGGCGAAGATGCAGGCCAACCAGATGCGTGCCGGCATGGTCATCGAATTCGAAGGCCAGCGCTACACCATCCTCAAGCAGAACATCATGATCCCGGGCAAAGGCAACGCGATCATCCAGGTGGACATGCGCAACATCAAGACCGGGTCCAAGAAGGACCAGCGCTGGCGCACCGCCGACGTGGTCGAGCGCCTGACCACCGAGGACAAGGAATTCACCTATTCCTATGCCGAGGGTGACAATTTGGTCCTGATGGATCCCGAGACCTTCGAGCAGGTGCAGGTGCCCGGCGCCATCCTGGGCGACCGGCTGCCCTTCCTGCAGGAAAACATGGTGGTGAACGTGCGCCTCATCGAGGGCGACCCCGTCTCCATGGACCTGCCGGAACTGGTCACGCTGGAAATCGCCGAGGCCGATCCGGTGGTGAAGGGGCAGACCGCCTCCTCCTCCTACAAGCCCGCGCTGCTGGTGAACGGCGTGAAGACCATGGTGCCGCCCTTCATAACGGCCGGCGAGAAGATCGTGGTCCGCACCGAGGACGCCTCCTACGTCGAGCGTGCCAAGGGCTGACGCCCTTCACGGGCGGGGCGGCCCCTGCCGCGCCGCCCGCCGGGGGGCTTGGCCCCCGATCCCTCGGGGGCGCCGCCCCCGGTCTGCCGGGCCGCGTTTCCGCCCCCGTTTCCCTGAAGGCTCCACCCCATGTCCGGTGCCAATTCCCCCCGCCTGTCGCCCGCGCTGAACGTGGTCGTCGCCGCCTGCCGCAAGGCCGCGCGGCGCCTCCTGCGCGACTTCACGGAGGTGGAGCAGCTGCAGGTCTCGTCCAAGTCGCCCGGCGACTTCGTCTCCCAGGCCGATTTGCGCGCCGAGCAGACGCTGCGCGAGGAACTCTCCAAGGCCCGCCCCGGCTTCGGCTTCCTCATGGAGGAAAGCGGCGCCAGCGGCGACAAGGACTGGGAATGGCGCTGGGTGGTGGACCCGCTGGACGGCACCACCAACTTCCTGCATGGCATCCCGCACTGGGCCATCTCGGTCGGCATCGAGAAGCGCGTGAGCGAGGATGCGGGCGAGGTCGTGGCCGGCGTCATCTACAACCCCGCCTCCGACGAACTCTTCTGGGCCGAGAAGGGCATGGGCGCCTTCCTCAACGACAAGCGCCTGCGCGTCTCCGGCCGCCGCATCATGACCGAGGCGCTGTTCGCCACCGGCATCCCCTTCGCCTCGGTGCCGCGCAAGGCGGAGTTCACCCATGCGCTGGTGCGGATCATGCCGCAGGTCTCGGGCGTGCGGCGCTTCGGCTCGGCGGCGCTGGACCTCGCCTGGACCGCGGCCGGCCGCTACGACGGCTACTGGGAACTCGGCATCAACAAGTGGGACATCGCGGCCGGCCTCGTGATGGTGCGCGAGGCAGGCGGCTACGTCACCGCGCCCGATGGCGGCGACCCCTATGCGGAGGGCAAT
>JBHYDO010000207.1:0-8583 GCA_051860645.1 Roseococcus sp. | reverse complement strand
CCCATGGCTGACCCCGCGATCCTCCAGCGCCTTTCTGATGCGGTGGAGGCCGGCTTCGACGAGCAGGTGCGCTTCCTGGCGGAGATCGTCCGCCACCCCTCGCTGCGCGGGCGCGAAGGCCCCCTGCAGGACCACATCGCGCGCTGGTTCGCGGCGCGCGGCTACGTGGTGGACCGCTTCTCCATCGCCGACGTGCCGCTGCGCGACCACCCCAAGGCGAGCCCCATGGTGGAGGTGGACCCCGCGCTCTCCATGCAGGTGGTGGCCACCCACCGCGCGGCCCCCGCGACCGGCCGCAGCCTGATCATCCAGGGTCACATCGACGTGGTGCCCGAGGGCCCGCACGAGATGTGGAGCCACCCGCCCTATGCCGCCGCCATCCATGACGGCTGGATGTATGGGCGCGGCGCGCATGACATGAAGTCCGGCGTCTCGGCCATGTGCTTCGCCATGGAGGCGCTGCGCCGCGCGGGCTACGCGCCCTGCGGCGATGTCTATCTCCAGACCGTGACCGAGGAGGAGAGCACCGGCAATGGTGCGCTGGCCACGCTGCTGCGCGGCTACCGCGCCGATGCCTGCCTGATCCCCGAGCCCACCGGCGGCACCATCACCCGCGCGCACACCGGCACGCTGTGGTTCCGCATCCGCGTGCGCGGGGTGCCCGTGCATGTGGCCGTCGCGCAGACCGGCAGCAACGCGATCATGAGCGCCTATCACCTCATCCAGGCGCTGTATGACCACACCGCCGCGCTGAACGAGGCCGCCAAGACCCACCCCTGGTACGAAAGCGTGCCGGACCCGATCAAGTTCAACCCCGGCATCATTCGCGGCGGCGACTGGGCCAGTTCCACGCCCGCCTGGTGCGAGGTGGATTGCCGCATCGGCCTGCTGCCCGGTACCGATGTGGCAGAAGCGCGCGCGGGGGTGGAGCGCGCCGTGGCGGCCGCCGCACGCTCCAACAACTTCCTGGCCAACAACCCGCCCGACGTGCTGTGGCACGGCTTCCTGGCCGATGGCTATGTGCTGGAACCGGGCACCGAGGCCGAGGCCGTGCTGGCCGATGCCCACCGCGTGGCCTTCGGCGCCGACATGCCCGCGCGCATCACCACCGCGGTGAACGACACCCGCTTCTACGGGCTGTATTTCGACATACCGGCCCTGTGCTACGGCCCCAAGGGCGAGGGTGCCCACGCCTTCGACGAACGCACGAACCTCGCGCACCTGAAAACCACGACGCTGGCCATGGCGGCCTTCATCGCCGACTGGTGCGGGGTGAAGCCCATCGAATGAGCGCCTCAGTGCTCGACCTCGCCATGCTGCGTCGCGCCTTCGCGCTCGCGGCGCAGGCGCGGGCGCGGGGTGACCGGCCTTTCGCCGCCGTGATCGCAGCGGCGGATGGCACCGTGTTGGCCGAGGGCATGTCCACCCAGGGTGCCGGTGGCGGCGGCACGCTGGCCCATTCCGAGATGAATGCGTGCGGGGCGGTGCTCGCGGCGGGCATCCCACGCGCGACGCTGCGCGCCGCCACCATCTATTCCAGCGGCGAACCCTGCGCGATGTGCGCGGCGGCCATCTTCTACACGGGCGTGGGGCGGGTGGTGTATGGGCTATCGGCCGGCGCCATCCTGCATCTGCGCAACGCGCGGCCGGAGAATGCGGGGCTGTCGCTCTCCTGCCGGGCGGTGCTGGAGAGCGCGGCCGAGCCCGTTTCGGTGGTGGGCCCGCTGCTGGAGGAGGAGGGCGCCCTTCCCCACCAGGGCTTCTGGACGGGCTGACGCGGGGTTCAGCGCCTCGGGCGGTCGCGCCCCGGGGCGTCTTGCTTCATCCCTTCGCCCAGAGGATGGCCGCCCGCGCCAGCGCCGCCACCGTGTCCACCACCGGAAATTCCAGCGCCGGCCCGGCCGCGAGGCCCAACGGGGTTTCCGTGCAGCCCAGCACGACCGCCGCGGCACCTCGGGCGCGCAGCCGGCGCGCCGCCTCGGCCAGGGGCGCATAGGCCTCCGCCACGCGGTTGGCCTTCACCTGCGCGATGGCGGGGGTGACCAGCCGCGCCATCTCTTCCTCGTCAGGCGTAAGGCAGTCATACCCGATTCGCTCCTGGTACAGCCGCATGGCCAGGGTGCCGGCCGTGCCCATCACGCCGATGGACCCCTCCGTGACGCCCTGCCGCAGGAGGTCGGCCCGCGCCGCGTCCACGATGTGCAGGATGGGCAGCGGCGTCCGCGCGGCCATGGCGTCGAACCAGCCATGCGCGGTGTTGCAGGGGATGGCGATGGCCTGCGCCCCCGCCGCCTCCAGGCCGCGAATGCCACGCATCAGGGCCGGCAACGGGTCTTCGCCGCCCGCGAGGCGCGCCGCGGTGCGGTTGGGCACGCGCGGGTCGGACCAGAGGATGGTTGGAATATGGCCCTGGTCGTCCTCGGCGGGTGTCAGCAGGGTCAGCTGGCGCATGAAGTCGGCCGAGGCCAGCGGTCCCATTCCGCCCAGCACGCCCAGGATCTTCACGTCGGGGATTTTGGTCATCGAAGGCCCTCGTAGACCAGCTGGCAGCCGGTCGCGAACAACAGAACATGGATGATTCGGTAGAACAGCCTGTCACTCACCCGCGCGGAGAGCCAGACGCCGAGCCGGATGCCGACCGGCGCCAGCGGCAACAGCACCAGGCTGGTCAGCAGGTTCTGCACGGACAGCGCGCCCAGGAAGAAATACGGCAGCAGCTTCACGTAGTTCACGCTGGCGAAGAAGAACACGGTGGTGGCGGCCAAGCGCGCCCGTTCCAGCCGCAGCGGGTAGAGATAGACGGCGAGCGGCGGCCCGCCGGCATGGGCGATGAAGCTCGTGAAGCCCGACATGCCGCCCCAGAGATTGCCACGCGCATGGCTGGTTTTCGCGGCCTTGCGGCTGGCCCCTGCCCGTTCCAGCCACAGGCTGCGCGCGATGAAGGCCAGCGTGATGATGCCGATGATGAGCTTCACCGCCGCGTCGGACAGCGTGCCGAACACCAGGCTGCCCGCCATGATGCCGACCATCGCACCCGGCAGCGTGGCGCGCAGCTGCACCGCGTCCCACTTTCCCCACCACGCGCGCAGCGCGGAGATGTCCATGGCGCACAGCACCGGAAGCGCGATGCCCGCCGCCTGGGGCGCGGGGATGACGAGCGACATCAGCGGCACCGCCGCGTTGCCCGCGCCCGAGGCGAAACCGCCCTTGCTGATGCCCGTCAGCAGGAAGGCCGGAATGGCCAGCGCGTAGAACCAGGGATCGGTGATGAGCAAGTGGCGACGACCTCGGCCGGGCGGGCGCCTGCCGCGCCGCTGGCGCAGCATAGGGGCCGGCGTTGCGCCTTGGAATGTGCCGCGCGCCGGTCCTCGCCGCATCCCGTTCCGCGATGGCTCAATCCGTGGGCAGCTGATCGAGGGCGGGGCCGCCTGCCGCATCCGGGTCATGCGGCGGGTCGACGGGCAGTTCCATGAAATTGGCCGCGGCCGAAGCACGGGCCATCAGCGCGCGCAGGGCAGGATTTTGGTCACCATCTTCTTCCATCAGCGCCCCCATGGGGCAGTAGAACTCATGCGCATGCGCCGTCTGCGAGGACACGAAACCCATATAGTGCTGCGGCCGCAGCCCGAACAGCACGCGCGCATCGCGCACCGGCAGGATGAGGGGCGCGCGCGGCTCATGGTTGATGGTGCGGATCAGCCGCCAGCGCGGGATGGTGCTGCCCGGGCGGATCGGCTGCATCAGCCAGTCCACCGGGCAGACCGCCAGCAGGGACCCGGTCGAGGGCGCGAAGCGTGAGCGCTTGTCGAGCAGGTTCTGGTAGGTGCTGCACGCCTCGATGCACAGGATGTCGACATAAGGTTCGTCCGGGCGCGGGCTGAAATGGAGGTAGAGCCCGTCCGGCAGGGTCTTGAGCTGCTTGGAACCGGGCAGCTTCAGGTAGGGCTGGTGCACGGTGCAGGCGCTGTCGGGCCGTGCCTTCAGCCAGGTCCCGGGCTGCTTCAGCGAAGGCTCGATCCCAGGTGGCCGCTGTGGCCAGCGATCGAGGCATTCCCGAACCCGGCGATCCAACAAGGGGCCCTTCGCAACAGGAAGAATTTCACCCATGGATTACATTCCTCGTCCCACTCTTAGCAGGGTGTATATTAGCCATGAGTTAATTCCGCTGGGCAAAGGAAATTTTCTCTTAGGTTGAAAAATTTTCTCGCAGACAATCTTAAATGGAAATCACGGACCTGGATTCAGAGGGATGCAGGAATTCGCTCTTGTCATTTCTAAACGTTGGCGGAACAACGGCCCCGCCAGCGCCGCACCGCGCCGCGCCTCCCGCGGCCCAGATCGCCGGGGCAGCGCCGCCCTCCCCTCCCCGCCTCGCGTGCACGCCCGTCAGGAGGTGCAGCGCGCCGCATCCAGCACCTGGAAGCCCACGCCCACCTGGTCCTGCCAGCTCTCGGCACGCAGTGTCCCGCAAAGGTTCAAGGCGGCCCCGGGGCTGTCCAGCGCAGCGGCCAGCGGCCCATCCGCCGCGCGGAAGCAGATGGCCTTGAGCCGCCCGCCATCCTCGCCCTCCAGGAAGGTGCGGATGGTGGTCCCTTCCCGCCCCACCCGGCTGGCCTTCACCACGCGTGCGCGGGTCAGCGCCAGCACCGGTTCGTCATGCCCCGCGCCGAAGGGCGCCAGTGCCGCGATGGACTGCGCCAATTCCAGCGTCGCGCCGCGCACGGTCAGCGCAGCGTCCAGCACCATCGGCGCCACGTCGGGCAAATCCCGCGCGGACGCCAGGGCCTCGTCCAGCAGGGCGTGCAGCGCGGGCAGGTGCCGTGCCGCGACGGTGAAGCCGGCCGCCATGGCATGCCCGCCCCCCGCCACCAGCAGCCCCGCCTGGCGGGCGGCGATGACCGCGGCGCCCAGATCCAGCCCCGGCACTGACCGGCCGGAGCCCTTGGCCATGCCGTCCGCCACGCCCGCCACGCAGGCCGGGCGGTTGAAACGCTCCCGCACACGCCCGGCCACGATGCCGACCACGCCCGGGTGCCAGCCCTCCGCGTGCAGCAGCAGCACGGCGTGGCCGGCGGCGCGCTGCGCCTCGGCCTGCTGCATGGCGGCGGCGAGCACGCCCGCCTCGACCTCCTGGCGCTGGCGGTTCACGCCGTCCAGCGCCTCGGCCATCGCGCGCGCGGCGATGGGGTCCGCTTCGGTGAGCAGGCGCAGGCCGAGGTCGGGCGCCGCGATGCGCCCGCCGGCATTGATGCGCGGCCCCAGCACGAAGCCCAGCGTGTGGGCGGAGGGCACGTCGCGCGCGGCGGCCAGGTCCAGCAGCGCCGCCAGCCCCGCGCGCTCGCGCCGTGCCAGCACGCGCAGGCCCTGCACCACCAGCGCCCGGTTCACGCCCACCAGCGGCACCACGTCGCAGACCGTGGCCAGCGCCACCAGATCCAGCAGGCGCTTGAGGTCCGGCTCGGCCCGGGTCGCGAAAAAGCCGCGCCGGCGCAGCTCCCGCTGGACGGCGATGGCGGCGAGGAAGGCCACGCCCGCCGCGCACAATTGCCTGAGGCCCGAGGGGCAGTCGAAGCGGTTGGGGTTCACCGCCGCCGCCACGCGCGGCGGCGCGCCGTCGGACTTGTGGTGGTCCAGCACCACCACATCGGCCTGGCCCTCCGCCACCGCCAGCGCCTCATGCGCCGAGATGCCGCAATCCACGCAGATGATGAGGCTGGCGCCGGCCGCCACCAGCCGCCCGATGGCGGGCCCGTTCGGCCCATACCCCTCGGCCATGCGATCAGGCACGTAGTGGGTGGCGACACAGCCCCAGTCGCGCAGGGCATGTAGCATCACCGCGCCCGAACATGCGCCGTCCACGTCATAATCGGCATAGACGGCCACGCTTTCCCCACGCTGCACGGCATCCGCGATGCGCGCGGCGGCCGCGTCCATGTCGAGCAGCACCGAGGGGTCGGGCAGCAGGGCGCGCAGCGTGGGGTTGAGGAAGGCCTCGGCGGCCTCAAGCCGCACTCCGCGCGCCGACATCAGGCGGCCGATGAGTTCCGGCAGGGCGTGGCGCTGCGCGAGGCCCGCCGCGACCCGCGAATCGGAGGGGCGCCAGACCCAGCGGCGCCCGCTCAGGCTGCGCTCGACGCCGAGCGCGGTTTCCATCAGAAAATGGGCTTCACGCGGAAATTGTGGTGGCCTTCCACATAGCGCACCGTGCCGGACTTGCTCCGCATCACGATGGAATGCGTGGTCGCACCGCCGGCGAAGAAGCGCACGCCGCGCAGCATCGGCCCCGTGGTGACGCCGGTCGCCGCGAACATCACGTCACCGCGCGCCATGTCCTCTATCCCGTATTTCGCATGGACGTCGGTGATGCCCATCTCACTCGCACGTTCGACCTGGGCGTCGTCCTCGAAGATGAGGCGCCCCTGCATCTGTCCGCCGATGCAGCGCAGCGCGGCCGCGGCCAGCACGCCCTCGGGCGCGCCGCCCCAGCCCAGGTACATGTCCACGCCCGCCTCGGGCTGGGCCACCGCCACCACGCCCAGCACATCTCCGTCCGGGATCAGCATGAGGCGCGCACCCGCCGCGCGGCAGGCCTTGATGATGTCCTTGTGGCGATCGCGGTCCAGGATGCAGACGGTGAGGTCACCCACCTCGGCGCCCTTGGCCTTGGCCAGGGCGCGCAGGTTCTCCTCCGGGCTGCGGTCCAGGTCCACCACGCCCTCGGGCAGGCCGGGGCCGACCGCGATCTTGTCCATGTAGACGTCGGGCGCGTGCAGGAAGCCGCCGCGGCCGGCCAGCGCCACCACGGCCATGGCGTTGGGGCCGCCCTTGGCCGTCGTGCTGGTGCCCTCGAGCGGATCCACGGCGATATCGGCGCGCATGCCGCCGCCGGACTTGGCGTAGAGCCCCACCTTCTCGCCGATGTAGAGCATCGGCGCCTCGTCCATCTCGCCCTCCCCGATGACGACGGTGCCGTCTATGGCGACGCTGTCGAAGGCCGCGCGCATGGCCTCCACCGCGGCGCCATCGGCGGCATTCTTGTCGCCCTTGCCGACCCAGCGGCTGGCGGAAAGCGCCGCCGCCTCGGTTACGCGGACCAGCTCCAGGGCCAGGTTGCGGTCGACCTGCACGACGGGCTTGGCGTCGGATTCGCTCATGGTTCGTTCCTCCGGAAGTGTGTTGCGGCGCTCACATCGCCTCGATGCGGATCATGGCGGGCGGCTCGGCCACGGTGGGCAGGGCGGCAAGGCGCGCCAGGGCCTCGGTCATCTGCGCCTCCTCGCACTCGTGCGTGACGAGGACGACGGGCACCGCCTCGCCCGGCGCGCGGCCGCGCTGCAGCATGGATTCGAGGCTGATGCGCGCATCGCGCAGCACGGCGGTGACGTCGGCGATGACGCCGGGCTGGTCCAGCACCATCAGCCGCAGGTAGTAGGCGCCGCGATGCGCCGCCATGGGCAGGGCGGGTTCGGGGTCCAGCGTTTCCGAGGCCGCCCCCCAAAGCGGCGCGGACCGCCCGCGGGCAAGGTCCATCAGGTCCGCCACCACCGCACTCGCCGTGGGGCCCGCGCCGGCGCCGCGGCCCTGCAGCACCACGCGGCCCACCGCGTCGCCCTCGGCCAGCACGGCGTTGAAGACGCCCTCCACAGCCGCCATGGGGCTTGCTTCCGGCACCATGCAGGGATGGACGCGGGCGGTGACGCCACCTTCGCTCCGGGACGCGATGCCCAGCAGCTTGATCCGGTAGCCGAGCTCGCCCGCCAGCGCGATGTCCAGCGCCGAGACATGGCGGATGCCCTCGATGTGCAGCGCCGCCAAATCCACCGGCCGGCCGAAGGCGAGTGCGGCCAGGATGGCCAGCTTGTGCGCCGCGTCCACGCCGTCGATGTCGAAGGAGGGGTCAGCCTCGGCGTAGCCCAGCGCCTGGGCGGTGGCGAGCACCTCGGCGAAGGGCAGCCCCCTCACCCGCATCTCGGTCAGGATGTAGTTGCAGGTGCCGTTCAGGATGCCCGCAACGCGGCTGATGCGGTTGGCCGCCAGCCCCTCGCGCAGCGCCTTGATGGCGGGGATGCCGCCCGCCACCGCGGCCTCATAGGCGAGCGTGGTGCCGCGGGCTTCCACCAGCCGGGCGAGCGCCACGCCATGCGTCGCCAGCAGCGCCTTGTTGGCGGTGACCACGGGCCGGCCGGCGCCGAGGCTCTGCTCCACCAGGGCGCGGGCAGGGCCTTCCGCGCCGCCCATCACCTCCACCACCACATCCAGGCCCGGCGCATGGGCCAGCGCCACCGGGTCGTCGTGCCAGGCGAGGCCGTCCAGCGAAACGCCCCGGTCCCGCCCGCGGTCGCGCGCGGAGACGGCCACCACCTCGATGGGCCGGCCGGCGCGCGCGGCGATCAGTTCCGCATTGGTGCGCAGCAGCGACACGACGCCCGCGCCGACGGTGCCGAGCCCCGCCACGCCCACTTTCAGACTGTTGCTCATGCCTGGACCTGTTCCTCGACCGGCGCCGCGTTGTCACCCTTCAGGAATTCGCGGATGCCGCGCAGCCCCTGGCGGATGCGGTGGGTGTTCTCCACGAGTGCGATG
>JBHYDO010000206.1:2369-8661 GCA_051860645.1 Roseococcus sp. | reverse complement strand
CCGATGCCGCCCAATATGCCCGAGGCGAAGCCCACCGCGACGTCATGCCCGCGCGTGCCGGCGATGGCCGGCGGCGCCATCCGCAGCGCGATGCGCGCCAGCGTGTAGCCTGCATAGACCACCAGCAGCACGCCCACGCCGGCCACGATCCAGGGCGCGGGCCCCAGCGTGAGGAAGGCGAGGCCGAGCGGGATGCCCAGCGTCGCCGTGCCCACGAACAGCGCCACGCGCGGCCAGGGAATCTCCTGCCACACCGCGACCGTGCCGATGCCCTGCACGATGAGGCTGCCGATGACCAGCACCGGCGCCACCAGCGCGGGCGTCATGAATTGCAGCAGCACCGCGGCGCCGACCAGCACGAAGGCGAAGCCCGCGATCGAGGCGCAGAAGGCCGCCACCAGGCTGCCCGCCGAGACGAGGAGGATGTCAGCCCACATTGAGCAGGAACACCACGCCGGCCGCGAAGGCGATCCCGGCGCTCACCGCCACCATGTCCTTCTGCCGCGCCCGCCAGCCCAGGAATTCCAGCGCCATCACGCGCAACCCGCCGGCCAGATGCAGCGCCAGCAGCACCACCAAGCCCCATTCGGCGAATTTGAACAGCGGCGCGTCCGCCCAGCGCAGGAAGCCGTCCAGCGCGGCCTCGCCATGGATGGCTTGCCCCAGCGCCCAGAAGTGCAGCGGCAGGAACAGCGCCAGCAGCAGGCCCGAGACGCGGTGCAGCACGAAGGCGATGTAGGTGGGGTGCGAACGCCCCCGCATGTCAGGTCGCATACAGCCCCCAGGCGGCACGGATGCCGAAGAGCGCAGTGACGACGCCGATACCGATCCAGGCGAAGTCGAAGCCCCGCCCGCGCCAGCCCAGCCATTCGCCCGCGATGTTGCGCAGGCCGATGGCGCCGTGCAGCCCGGCGGTCAGCGCGAAGGCCGCATAGAAGGCGAACCACAGCGTCGCCCCCTGGGTGCGCGCCAGGATTTCCGCGGCCGACAGCCCGCCCCGCACCGCGACCATGATGGTGACGAGGTGCACCAGCACCGCCACGCCCAGGAACATGGCCGTGACGCGCTGCACCACCCAGAGGTGATGGCCCGCCCGGCTCATCGCAGCCGCCCCCAGAGACTGTCCCAGAACAGCGTGCGCTTCAGCCCCGCAATGGCCGAGGAGGGGTCGAGGTTCTTGGGGCAGCGCTCCGTGCAGGATTGCGTGGAGTGGCAGGAATGGCAGCCGGCATCGCCGCTGACGGCCTCCAGGCGTTCGGCCCGCGCGCCGTCGCGCACATCGTTCACCAGCGTCCAGGCGCGGTTCATGGCGGCGGGGCCGAGATAGTCAGGGTTCCAGGCCACGATGTCGCAGGAGGCGTAGCAGACGCCGCAACCGATGCACTCGATGCCGGCATCCGCCTCGCGCCGCGCCTTCGATTCCGGCGGCACCACGGAGAATTCGGCCGGCACCGCGCCGTCCGGCGCGTCCTTGGGCTGAAAGGTGCCCTTGGCGCGCGCCCATTTGTCGAAGAAGGGCGCCATGTCGGTGGCGAGGTCGCGGATCACGGGCAGGTTCGCCAGCGGGCGGATTTCCAGCACCTCGCCCGGGGCGGCCACGCGCTTCACATGGGTGCGGCAGGTCCAGCGGGCGCGGCCGTTCACCTCCATGGCACAGCTGCCGCACATGCCCACACGGCAGGCGAAGCGGTAGGCGAGTGCCGGTTCCAGCTCGCGCTGGATGTGGGTCACCACGTCCAGCACCGTCTGGTTCTCGCGCGCGGGGACGGCGAATTGCTGGAATTCGCCGCCCTCGGCGTCGCCGCGCCAGACCCGGACGGTCAGCGTGTCCTGGGCCTTCGCGCCCTGCGGGATCGTTTCCATGCCCGCACTCTGCCCCGGGCTTGAGTCTTATACAAGACCGGGGCAGGCTCCCACCATCTCGAAGGGGGACACCAAGATGCAGCACGAACTCCGCGGCGCGGACATTCTGTGGGGGGCGCTCAAGCGCGGTGGTGTCACCCGCGTGTTCAGCCTCTCGGGCAACCACATCATGGAGGTCTATGACGCGGCCTTCGGCGACAACATCAGCATCATCCATGTCCGCCACGAGGCCGCCGCCGTCCACATGGCCGAAGCCTGGGCGCGGCTGACGGGCGAGGTCGGCATCGCACTCGTCACCGGCGGGCAGGGGCATTCCAACGCCTGCGCCGCACTCCCCACCGTGATGGCGGGCGAGGTGCCGGTGCTGCTGCTGTCCGGCCACGCGCCGACGGACCAGCTCGGCATGGGCGCCTTCCAGGAGACGCCGCAGGTCGCCATGGCCGCCCCGCTCACCAAGGCCGCCTGGCTCGCCGAGAGCACCGCCACCCTGGCGCAGGACGTGGCGAAGGCGTTTGCCATCGCGCGTGGCGGGCGCCCCGGCCCCGTGCACATCTCCCTGCCGACCGACGTGCTGGAGGGCAAGGCCACGCCCTTGCTGCCGGATGAGACCGAATATGCGGCGCCCGCGATGCCGCTGGCCCCCGAAAGCACGCAGGCCGTGCTGGCAGCCATCCATGCCGCGCAGCGGCCGCTGATCGTGGTGGGTTCCGCGCTGAACAACCCCGCCGGCACCGCGGCGCGCGCCGCGCTGGAAGCCGCGCTGGGCCTGCCCAGCGTGATGATGGAAAGCCCGCGCGGCCTGAACGACCCCTCGCTCGGCTCCTTCGCCGAAGCGCTGGAGCAGGCCGACCTGATGGTGCTGCTGGGCAAGCCGCTCGACTTCACGCTGAAGTTCGGCAACGCGGCGCCCCGCGCCCGCTTCATCGCCATCGAGCCCGATGGCGCGCTGGTCACGCGCGCGCAGAAGGGGCTGGGCGCGCGGCTGGCGCTGGTGGCGGTGGCCTCGCCCTTCGAGGCCTGCACCGCACTCGCCGCCGCCGCCACGCCCCACCCCAACGCCGCCTGGGGCGACTTCACGCGCGAGGTCGTGGCCTACCGCCCGCCCGGCTGGGCGCAATACCGTGACCGCGCCGGCGCCCCCATCCATCCCGCGACGCTCGCCATGGCGCTGCAGCAGCACCTGGGCGAGGACACCTCCCTCATGCTCGATGGCGGCGAGGTGGGGCAATGGATGCAGGCCATCCTCAAGGGGCGCGAGCGAATCACGAACGGCGTGGCGGGTGCCATCGGCGCCGTCACCTGCTTCGCCATCGCGGCGCGGGCGGCCCGGCCCGAGGGCAAGGTCGTCGCCTGCATGGGCGATGGCACCTTCGGCTTCCACATGGCGGAGTTCGACACCGCCGTGCGCCACAACCTCCCCTTCGTGTGCGTGGTCGGCAATGACGGGGTGTGGAACGCGGAATACCAGATCCAGAAGCGCGACTACGGCGCGGAGCGCGCCCATGGCTGCGACCTGGGGAAGGCCACGCGCTATGACCTCGTGGCCGCGGCCCTCGGCGGCCATGGCGAGTTCGTGACGCGCTTCGAGGAACTGCACCCGGCGCTGGAACGCGCCTTCGCCAGCGGCAAGCCCGCGGTGGTGAACGTGCTCATCGAGGGGCTCGCCGCACCCAACCTGCGTCGCCCGGCCCCATGAAGGACGGCGCTTGAAGACGCAACCGGCGCCCCTCTACGCCCGAATCGAGGCCGCGCTGCGCGCGCGCATCGCGGCGGGCGAATGGGCGCCGGGTGCCTCACTGCCGACCGAGCCCGTGCTGGCCGCCGAGTACGGCATCAGCCAGGGCACGCTGCGGCGCGCGCTGGCGGCACTGGAGGCGCAGCGCGTGATCGAGCGCCGGCAGGGCGCGGGCACCTATGTGGCCGAAGCCACCTCCGCCCGCGCCCTGTTCCACTTCTTCCGGGTGGAGGGGCCGGACGGTGCGCGCCCCGTGCCGACCTCCATCGCGCACCGCCTGGAAACCCGGCCCGCCCGCGCGGCGGAGGCGGAGGCGCTGTGCCTCTCCCCGCGCGCGCGGGTGGTGGCGCTGGAACGCCTGCGCCTGGTCGAGGGCCGGCCCGTGGTGCTCGAGGCCATCGCCCTGCCGGCCAGGCTCTTCGCGGCCTTCGCCCTGCCGCTCGGCCAGGTGCTGGAGGATGAGCTCTACGTCCACTACCAGCGCCACCACGGCGTGACGGTGCTGCGGGTGGAGGAACGCCTGACCGCCGTGGCGGCCCCGCCCGAGGCGGCGATGCGGCTGGAGGTGGCCGAGGGCACGCCGCTGCTGGCCATCTCGCGCGTCGCCTTCGACGTGCTGGACCAGCGGGTGGAGCACCGCGCCACCTTCCTGCGCACCGATGCGCTGCGCTACGCGGTGGAGCTTCGCTGAGGCGCTACCCCATCCCCGGCAGCGAGCCCAGCAGCCGCTCGCCCAGCCCCATCGGCATGGCGAGCAGGGGGAGGGGCAAATGGCGGAGGTTCACCCCCCGGTCAGGCCGCGCCGGCAGCGACCCGGGCGGGATCCAAAGTCACCCCATGGTCGAGCGGCCCATGCCCGGCGCCGAAGCCCGGGGCGGACTGGATGGCGGCGCGCACATAGCGCCGGGCACGCTCCACCGCCGCCTGCAAGGGCATGCCCTGTGCCAGCCCCGCCGCCACGGCCGAGGCCAGCGTGCAGCCGGTGCCGTGGGTGTGCGCCGTCTCGATGCGAAGTTCCTCGTAGCGGATGATGCCTTCGGGCGTGGCCAGCAGGTCCACCAGCACCTCGCCCTCCATGTGGCCGCCCTTGAGCAGCACGGCGGGCACGCCCAGCGTCAGCAGCACCTCGGCCGCGTGCAGCATGTCCGCCTCGTCGCGGATCTCCATGCCCGCCAGCACCTCGGCCTCGGGGAGGTTGGGCGTCAGCAGCGTGACCAGGGGCATGAGGCGGCGCTTCAGCGCCTCCACCGCGCCGGGGTCGAGCAGGCGGTGGCCGCCCTTGGCCACCATCACGGGGTCCGCCACCAGGGGCACGCCGGGTGCGCGGGCCAACAGCTCGTCGCAGACCGCGTTGATGGTGGCGGTGTCGTGCAGCATGCCGGTCTTGATGGCATCCGCACCCAGGTCGTCCAGCACGGAGGCGATCTGCGCGCGGATGAACTCCGTCGGCACGGGGAACACGCCCTGCACGCCCAGCGTGTTCTGTGCGGTCAGCGCCGTCACGGCCGTCATGGCGAAGCCGCCCATGGCGGTGACGGCCTTGATGTCGGCCTGGATGCCCGCGCCGCCGCCCGAATCCGAACCGGCGCAAATCAGCACACGCCCGTTCATGCGGCCACCGCCTTGGCGCGGATGGCAGCGCACAGACGGTCGAGCACCTGGTTCAGCAGCGCCTCGTCCTCGGCCTCGACCATCACGCGGATCAGCGGCTCGGTGCCGGAGGGGCGGATCAGCACGCGGCCCTGGCTGCCGAGCTTCTCCTCCTCCTCGGCGATCAGCGCCTGGATGCCCTCGTCCTTCAAGGGCGAGAGGCCGGCGAAGCGGATGTTCACCAGGCGCTGGGGCAGGGGGGTGAAGCGGTTGCAGGCGGCGCTGGCGGGGCGCTTCTCCTCCACCAGCACGGCCAGCACCTGGAGTGCCGCCACCAGCCCATCGCCGGTGGTGCCGAAGTCATTCATGATCGTGTGGCCCGACTGCTCGCCGCCCAGGTTGCAGCCCAGCTCCCGCATGCGCTCGCCCACATAGCGGTCGCCCACCGGGGTGCGGTGCAGGGTGAGGCCCTTGCGGCCGAGGAAGCGTTCGAGGCCCATGTTGCTCATCACGGTGGCGACGACGGCGCCGCCCTTGAGGCGGCCCTCCCGCGCCCAGGATTCCGCGATAAGTGCGAGGATCTGGTCGCCATCCACCGGCGTGCCCCGCTCATCTACCAGCACCAGGCGGTCGGCGTCGCCGTCGAGCGCGATGCCGATGTCGGCGCGGCGCTCGCGCACGATCTCGGCCAGCTGCTTGGGGGCGGTGGAGCCCACGCCGCGGTTGATGTTGAAGCCGTCCGGCGTGACGCCGACATTGACCACCTCGGCACCCAGCTCCCACAGGACGGTGGGGGCGACCTTGTACGCGGCGCCATGGGCGCAATCCACGATGATGCGCAGCCCCTCCAGCGTCAGCCCGCGCGGGAAGCTGGCCTTCGCGGCCTCGATGTAGCGGCCGGGCGCATCTTCCAGGCGCGAGGCGCGGCCGAGCCTGTCCGGCGCCACCATGGCGGAGGACAGGTCGCCGCCCATGAGTTCCTCGATGGCGCCCTCCTGCTCATCCGAGAGCTTGAGGCCGTCCGGGCCGAACAGCTTGATGCCATTGTCCTCGTGCGGGTTGTGCGAGGCGCTGATCATGACGCCAAGGTCCGCCCGCAGGCTG
>JBHYDO010000206.1:0-2359 GCA_051860645.1 Roseococcus sp. | reverse complement strand
GCGCGTCAGCAGCGCGATGGCGGGCGTCGGCAGCGGCCCCACCAGCACCACGTCCATGCCCGCGCCGATGAAGCCCGCCGTCAGCGCCGGCTCCAGCATGTAGCCCGACAGCCGCGTGTCCTTGCCGATGACCACGCGGTGGCGGTGCGTGCCGCGGTTGAAATAGCGCCCGGCCGCCTGGCCGAGCCGCAGCGCCGTGCTGGCATCCATGGGCGGACGGTTGGCGACACCGCGGATACCGTCGGTGCCGAAGAGTTTGCGCGCGCGCGGCGGCGGGAGGCTGTCGGGGCTCATCGCGGATCTATCCGGCTGCTGATGCTAAGGAAGTGCTACAACCGTGGCCGGGGCGCGTCCATCTTGACGGGCGTCAGGGGTGGCCCAGGCTGCGCGCATGACCTCCGCCCGCACCCGTGCCCTGGACTTCTGCGCCCGCTTCGGCCTGCGCCTGCCCATCCTGCAGGCGCCGATGGCCGGTTCCGCGCCGGCCGCCCTCGCCGCCGCCGTGGCCAATGCGGGCGGCATGGGGGGCATGGGCGCACTGCTAGCGCCGCCGGCCGAGATCATGGCCTGGGCGGCGGGTTTCCGAGCGGCGAGCAACGGCGCCTTCCAGCTGAACCTCTGGACGCCCGACCCGCCGCCGCCCCGCGACGCGGCGCGCGAGGCGGCGGCGCGCGAGGCCCTGGCCACCCTCGGCCCAGCCCCGCCCGAGGCCGGCGAGGGCCCCTTTCTGCCCGATTTCGCCGCCCAGTGCGACGCCATCCTGGCCGCGCGCCCGCCCGTGGTCTCCACCATCATGGGGCTGTGGGCGCCGGGCTTCGTGGCCGCGCTGAAGGCGGCCGGCACACTCTGGATCGCCAACGCCACCACCCTGGACGAGGCGCTGGCCGCCGAGGCCGCGGGGGCGGACGCCGTCATCGCGCAGGGCGCCGAGGCGGGTGGGCATCGCGGCAGCTTCGATGCGGCGCGGGGCGAGGCGCAGGCGGTGGGGCTCTTCGCGCTGATCCCGCGCTTCGCCGACGCGCTGCGCGTGCCGGTGGTGGCGGCCGGCGGCATCATGGACGGGCGGGGCATCGCCGCGGCGCTGACCCTCGGCGCCAGCGCCGTGCAGATGGGCACGGCCTTCCTGCGCACGCCCGAGGCGGCCATCGCGCCGGCCTGGGCCGACGCGCTGGCCCACACGGCGCCCGAGGACACGGTGCTGACCCGCGCCTTCTCCGGCCGCGCCGGCCGGGGCCTCCGCAACGCGGCCACCGCCGCATTCGAGGACGTGCCGGCCGCCCCCTACCCGGTGCAGCGCGCGCTGAGTGCGGCCATGCGCGCCGAGGCCACGGCCGCCGGCGACGTCTCCCGCATGCAGGCCTGGGCCGGGCAGGGGGCGGCGCTGGCCCGGGCCGAACCGGCGGGCGAGCTCGTCCGGCGCTGGTGGGCGGAGGCGGAGGCGCTGCTGCCCCCCCTTGAACGACCTGGCCCGTGAACGAAGGGTAACGCCCTGCCGCCCGTTTCCGAGGCATTGTGCGGCGCGATGCAATCTCCCTCCAAATGGCGCCCCGCCGCCCTGGCACCCCTGCGCCACGCCGACTTCCGCCTTCTCTGGCTCGCCAACCTCGTCTCCAACATCGGCCTGTTCATCCAGAACACCGCGGCCGGCTGGATGATGACCGGCCTCGACCCCTCGCCCATGATGGTGAGCCTGGTGCAGGCGGCCTCCATGGTGCCGGTCTTCTTGCTGGCGCTGCCGGCGGGTGCCTTGGCCGACATCATTGACCGCCGCCACTTCCTCATCGGCGCGCAGCTGTGGATGACCTTCGTCGCTCTCCTGCTCTGCGTGCTGTCCTGGTCGGGGATGCTCGGCCCCTGGGGCCTGGTGGCGCTGACCTTCGGGCTGGGGGCGGGCCTGGCCATGAGCTTCCCCGGCTGGGCCGCCACCACGCCCGAGCTGGTCCCGCGCGAGGACCTGATGGGCGCCATCGCGCTCAACGGCATCGGCTTCAACATCACCCGCGCCATCGGCCCGGCGATCGGCGGGCTGGCCATCGCCTGGGCGGGCGTGGGGGCGGCCTTCCTGCTGAACGCGCTCTGCGTGCTGGTGCTGGTCTGGGCGCTTTGGCGCTGGAAGCGGCCGGTGGCGGTGAACCGCCCCGCGCCCGAGCCCTTTCTCTCCGCCGTGCGGGCGGGGGCGCGCTATGTCGCGGCCTCGCCGGCCATGCACGCGGCCATCCTCCGGGCCGTGGTGTTCTTCCTGTTCACCTCGGCCGTCTGGGGGCTGCTGCCGCTGCTGGTGCGGCAGGAATTGGGCCTGGGGCCGCAGGCCTTCGGGCTGCTGCTGGGCTGCATGGGCGCGGGAGCGGTGGCGGCGGGC
>JBHYDO010000205.1:0-8693 GCA_051860645.1 Roseococcus sp. | reverse complement strand
ACTCCTGCGGCCGGCCATGTATGATGCGTGGCACGGAATACTCCCCGTCGCCGCCGCCGCCTTCCACGCGCCGATGGCACCCGCCGACGTGGTCGGCCCGGTGTGCGAAAGCAGCGACACCTTCGCGCGTGACCGCGCCCTGCCGGCCCTGCCGCCCAATTCCCTCGTCGCATTTCTCGATGCCGGGGCCTATGGTGCCTCGATGAGCAGCACCTACAACGCGCGCCCCCTGGCCGCCGAGGTGATGGTGGACGGCGCCCGCTTCGCCCTTGTGCGTGAGCGGCAGACCCACGCCGCCCTGCTGCACGGCCAACATTTGCCCGACTGGGCCGGCTGACGCATGACCCCGCCGCCCGCCCTCGCCCGCAAGCGCAGCCTGGCGCGCACGGCGTTGTGGTGGGAGGGCGCCTGGCCGGCGCTGTGGCCGGCGCTCGGCGTGGTCGGGCTGTTCTGCATCTTTGCCCTGCTGGGCATTCCCGCGCTGATGCCGGCTTGGCTGCACGCCCTGGTTCTCCTGGGATTCGTGCTCGCCCTGGTGCCGGCGCTGCGCCACGCCGGGCGAGGTCTGCGCGCCCCCAGCCGGGTGGCGGCCGACCGGCGGCTGGAACGCGCCTCTGGCCTCAGCCATCGCCCGCTTGCCGCGCTGCAGGATCGCCCCGCCACGGATGGCGCCGCCGGCGCGGCACTCTGGGCGGCGCACCAGGCGCGCATGGCCGCCCTCGTCACCCGGCTGCGGGTGGGGCTGCCCCGTCCCGGGCTGGCCGCGCGCGACCGCATGGCCCTGCGCGGCGGGCTGCTGGTGGCGCTGGGGGCCGCGCTCGGCATCGCCGGGGCCGATGCGCCCGCGCTGCTGGCCCGCGGCCTGACGCCCAACCTGCTCGGCACCACGGCAACCGCGCCGCTGCGCCTGGAGGCCTGGATCACGCCACCCGCCTACACCGGCGCGCCGCCGCTGTTCCTGCAGGCGCAGGGCGGGCAGGTGACGGCGCCGGTCGGCAGCCGGTTCCAGGCGGCACTGTCCGGGGGCGGCGGTGCCCCGCAGCTGGATGGCCTGCCCGGCGCCGGCTTCGCGCCGCTTGGTGGCGGCAGCCATGGCGCCCAGGCCAGGCTGGACGCCCCCGCGCGCATCCTGATCCGGCAGCACGGCCAGGATGTGGTGGTCTGGGACATCGCGGTGCAGGCCGATGCGCCCCCGCGCGCCACCTTCACCGAGACCCCGGCCCGGGCTCCGCGCGGCCTCGCCCTGCGGCTGCCCTGGCAAGTCGAGGATGACTGGGGCGTGGCCAGCCTCCAGGCGCGTCTGCACCTGGCGGCGCGGCCGGAGGAAGCGCCGATCCTGCTGGACATACCGCTGCCCTCGACCGTGGCGCGCGAAGCCAGCGGCCTCTCGCAGCCCGATTTCTCCGCGCATCCCTGGGCCGGGCTGGAGGTGCGCCTCAGCCTCGAGGCGCGCGACGGCGCGGATCAGGCGGGCGTGTCGGAGACCGTCCTGCTGACGCTGCCGGAGCGCAGCTTCAATCACCCGGTGGCCCGCGCCCTCATCGAAATCCGCAAGTCGCTCTCGCGCGACCCGGGCGCGCGGCTGGACGCGATGCGCGGGCTGGAGGCCCTGGCCGCCGACCCCGAGGCCTTCGAGCACGACCTCGGCACCTATCTCGCCCTGCGCGTGGCGCGCGCACTGTTGCATCGCGACCGCCGCCCCGCCGCCGTTGCCGAGGCGCAGGCCATGATGTGGGAGGCCGCCCTGGCCCTGGAGGAGGGGCGTGATGGCCGCACCGCCCGCGCCCTGGCCGAAGCGCAGCGTGCCCTGCGCGAGGCGCTGCTGGAAGCCGAGCGCAACCCCGAGAATGAGGCCGAACGCCAGGCGGTGCAGGAGCGCATCCAGGAATTGCGCGAAGCCATCCGCCGCCATCTGGAAGCCCTGGCCGACCGCCTCCAGCTCGAGAATGCCGAGGCCCTACCCTATGATCCGCAGCAGCGGATGCTGGACCAGCGCGACATGGAACGCCGCACCCAGCGCATGGAACAGGCCACCCGCGAAAACCGGCTGGATGACGCCCAGCGCGAGCTGGCCGACCTGGAGGAGATGCTCCGCGCCCTCCAGGAGGGCCGCGTCGCCCGCGGGGAATCGCCCGAGCGCCAGCGCCAGAGGGAACGCGGCCAGCAGCAGATGGGCGCCGTCCAGGACATGGTGCGCCGCCAGGCCGAGATGCTCGACCAGGGGCAGCGCCGTGCCGAGCAGGAGGAGCAGCGCCGCGCCCAGGAACGCCGGGCGCTTTCCCCCTGGAACCAGCGCCCCAACCAGCCCGGGCAGCCGCCACCCGAGGCGCGCCGGCAGGCCGAGGAGGAAGCCCGTCAGCAATCCGAGGCGGAGGCACGCGTCCAGCGTGCCCTTCGCCGCGCCCTTGGCGAACTCATGCAGCAATTCGGCGACCTGACCGGCGAGGTTCCCGAGGCCATGGGCCAGGCGGACCAGGCGATGCGCGAGGCCATGGAGGCCCTTTCCGGCGCCCGAGACGCTCGCCCGGCGCAGCAGGAGGCCATCCGCCGCCTGCAGGAAGGCGGACGGCAGATGGCGCAGCAGATGCAGCGCCAGTTCGGCCAGGGGCAGGGGCAGGGCGAGGGCCAGGGGGAAGGCCAGGGCGACCCCGATGGCAGCGGCCAGTTCGGCCAGGGTGGTGACGGGCAGGGCGGCGAATTCGGCCTCGGCGAGGGCCGCGACCCGTTGGGCCGGCCACGCGAAAGCGGCGGCCAGGCCGAGCACGGCAGCGACACCCGCGTGCCGGACGAGGCGGAGCTTCTCCGCACCCGCCGCCTGCAGGAGGAACTGCGGCGCCGCGGCGCCGAACGCGAGCGCCCCGTGGAGGAACTGGACTACATCGACCGCCTGCTGCGGCGCTTCTGAACCGGGCCGGCGGGCCGGTCTATTCTGAGCGGAAGCGCATCGCCTCCCAGCGAAGGCGGCGTGCCGCCACCCAGATGCCGCCACCGAACAGCAGCAGCAGCGCGCCAAGGCCGGTGAAGGGGATTTCGGCCAGCACGGCGGCAGCGGTCAACGCCGCCACCGCCAGCACCAGCGCCAGCAGCCCTCGCGTCGTCCGGGCGCGATAGGCTTCGCGCGCTGCTCGGCCATCGGGGAGGGCCTGCCCCTGGTTGATCTGCATGTCCATGTGTTCATCCCGGCGGGCGGCGCCCGGAATAGGGCTGGCCGGCCTCTGCCTTGTTGTCCGGGAGGTTGGGACGAACCCGGCGCGCGCCAGGGACGAAACGCCAGCGCAAGAAGGCGGTCAGCCCTGCGTCGCCTCCCGGGCCTTGCGGGCCCGCTCCAGCCGCGCCGTCGCCACGCCGATGCGTTTGCCGCCGTAGATGACCACGCCCGAGACGAAGAGCACGAAGGCCACGAAGCCCCCGATGGGAACGCCGTAGGCGATGGAGGCCCAGGTCAGCCCGGCCGCCGCTCCGAACAGAACCAGCATGGCGAGGAAGGCGCCGCGGATCGTGCGCTGCTCACCGCGCCACAGGGGGTCATTGGGGTCCAGCATCGGTATCTCCTCCTCCCGGCCAGATGGGGCCGCCCGCGCTCAATGGAAGGCGTGCAGCGCCACCATTGGCACGCCCAGCCCGGGCAGCAGCGCCACCACCTGGCAGCCCGCCGCCAGCCCGGCGGCCACGCCGGTCGCGCTGTCCTCCACCACAAGGCATTCGGCGGACGCCACGCCGCAGGAGGCGGCGGCAGCGGCATAGAGGTCGGGCGCCGGCTTGGGGCGCGGCACGTCCTGGTAGCTGAACACGCGGCCGGCGAAGAAATCCGTGATGCCCAGCACCGCCAGCTTCATTGCCAGTTCCGCACGGGCCGAATTGGAACACACCGCCATCGGCACTCCGCGCGCCGACAGGGCGGCCACCGCAGCCACCGCCCCCGGCATGGGCTGCAAGCTGCCGGCGAGTTCCATCGTAATGCGGTCCGAGATGGTCTGCGCCCAGCTTGCCGGCAGGGCTCCGACACGCGCGGCGATGCGCGGCAGCATGTCGGGCAGCGAGAGGCCCAGGAATTCGCGCTCGGCCTCGTGCGGGGTGAGAGGCCAGCCCAGCGCGGTGAGTTCGGCGGCGACGATGGCGTTCACCAGCGCCTCGCTGTCCGCCAGCACGCCGTCGCAATCGAACAGGACGGCGCGAAAGGCCGGCAGCATTAGGGCGACCCCCCCTTAAGCGGAAACGGGCACGCCGGCGGGCTTCACCGGCGCCTCGGCCTTCATGCGGGCGTGCGGGCAATCGCCATGCTGCTTCGGGCATTGCCGGGCGCCGGCGAAGCTGCACAGGGCGCGGCCGCCATTGCGAGACCGCACCACGAGGTCCGAGAGGGCCTCGATGAAGGCCACGTCGCTGTTCTGCGCCGGCACGCGGAAATAGCCCGGGATGCCGAGCTTGTCGGCCTCCTCGCGGTATTCCACGTCCAGTTCCACCAGGGTTTCCGAATGCTCGGAGACGAAGGCGATGGGGCAGATCAGGATGGCGGTCTTCTCATGCGCCGCGCGCTCGATCTCGTCCTCGGTGGAGGGGCCGATCCATTTTTGCGGCGTCACGCGGGACTGGTAGCAGACGATGCTGTCCAGATCCGGCATGGCCAGCTGTTCCAGCACCGAGGCCACGGTCTGTTCCACCTGCCACTGGTAGGGGTCGCCGGACTTCACGATGCTCTCGGGCAGGCCATGGGCCGAAAACAGCACGCGCAGGGGCACGCCTTCCGGCAGGGCGGCTTTCGCGTCGGCGATGGATTGCCGCACCAGCCGTGCCGTGGCGGCGGCGAAGCCCGTGTCCGAGTGGAAGCAGCACAGCGTGGTGGTGGGCACGGCAAGGCCGATCTTCGCCGCGGCTTCGTTCCACGCGACGATGGAACTGCCCGTCGTGGTGGTGGAGAATTGCGGGTAGAGGGGCATCAGCAGCACCTCCTCCGCGCCCCAATCCTTCACCGACTTGGCGCATTCGTCGGACATCGGGTGCCAGTACCGCATGCAGACGAAGGATTTGTACTCCGCGGAAGGATCACGCTGCGCCAGCGTGGTCTCCAACGTCTGCCCCTGCTCGATGGTCAGTTCCAGCAGCGGGGATTTTCCGCCGATGACGGCGTAGTTCTCCATGGCCGGCGCCGTGCGGCGCCAGGCGATCAGCTTGCCCAGCCAGGGCCGGATGAAGCCCGGCACGCGCAAAATCGCGGGGTCCGTGAACAGGTTGACCAGGAAAGGGCGCACGCTCTCAGGGGCGTCGGGGCCCCCGAGATTGAACAAAACGACCGCCACGCGCCGCGCCATACCTGAGTTCCCCGGTTCTGTTCCCCCGACATACCCCCGAATGGCGTCGAATCAACCCGCGCGTAGCACTTCCATGAGTTGCGCGACATGCTCGGGCGGCGTGGGGGGCACGATTCCGTGCCCCAGGTTGAACACGAAGGGCCGCCCATGCATGGCGGCCAGGATGGAGCGGGCCTCCTCGGCCAGTGCCGGACCGCCGGCCACCAGGGCCTGCGGGTCGAGATTGCCCTGCAGCGCCATGTGCGGCGGCACATGCGCCGCGGCCCATTTCGGGTCCATGGCGGTGTCCATCGCCACTGCCTGGATCGGCATGGCGCTGGCGTATTCCGCGAGCAGCGGGCCGGCGAGGCGCGGAAAACCGATCAGCGGGATGTCGGGGCGCGCGGCGCGCAGCGCGGTCGCGAGCCGCACCGAGGGCTCGATCACCCAGCGGCGGAACCCGCTGGGCGAGAGCAGCCCGGCCCAGCTGTCGAACAGCATCAGCGCCTCGGCGCCGGCATCGGCCTGGGCCAGCAGGTAGGCGAGGGTGGCCGCTTCCAGCTTGGCCATCACGGCGGCGAAGAGTTCCGGGCTGCGGAAGGCCATGCGGCGGGCCTCGGCGAATTCCCCGCCGCCTCGGCCCTCCACCATGTAGCAGGCCACCGTCCAGGGGCTGCCGGCGAAGCCGATCAGCGCGGTGCCGGGGTGGTCCGTCTCCAGCGCTGCGCGCACCCGGCGCACGGTTTCCATGATGGGCGCGGCGCGTTCCGCCACGCCTTCGAGGTGCAGGGCGTCCAGCCCGGCGCGGTCCCTCACGGGGTCCAGCAGCGGGCCTTCCCCTTCGGCGAAGCGCAACCCCTGCCCCATGGCCCAGGGCACCATCAGGATGTCCGAGAACAGGATCGCCGCGTCGAAGCCGTAGCGGCGAATGGGCTGCATCGTGACCTCGGTGGCGAGGTCGGGCGTGGTGGTCAGCTTGATGAAGCCGCCGGCCGTGGCCCGCACCTCCCGGTATTCGGGCAGATAGCGGCCAGCCTGGCGCATCAGCCACACGGGGGGCGGCCAGACGGCTTCGCCACTGAGGGTGCGGAGGAAGGGTTTCGTCGTCATGGGCCGAACCTTCACATCAAAAAGAAGAATCTAGAAGAGGCTGTGGTGGTAGTAGGGGGTGTGAATCATGGGGAGGCAGCCTGTCCCGGAACCATCCACAGGCTTTTGCCCGGGCTGGACTCCCTCGGGACTCGCGGGCCAGCCTGGGAGAGGCGCATCCATCCGCCGCCAGCACAACCGGTCGCGGGATTCATGCACGGTGCCGGCTGCCGTCCCCTTCATCCCCGCTGGCCGCCCCGGCGCTGCCGGCGGGGCGGTTTCATCCCCGTTGTCCACAGCCCATCCAGGAACGGTCCCCAAAGTGATGCCCATTCGGAACACCAACCTGCACCTCGTCTCGGACAGCACCGGCGAGACGCTGAACAGCATCGCCCGCGCCGCCCTGGCCCGTTTCGAGGAACCGGGGGTGGTGCAGCACCGCTGGTTCCTCGTGCGCTCCCGCCTCAACCTGGACCGCGTGATCGAGGGCATCGAGCACGAACCGGGCCCGGTGATGTTCACCCTGGTGGACCGCAGCCTGCGCCTTGCCCTGGAGGAGACCTGCGCGCGGCTGGGCATTCCGGCGTTGTCGGTGCTCGACCCCGTGATGGACATGCTCCAGATGGAAATCGGCCGGCAGGCCCGGGAGAAGCGCGCCGCGCAATATGTCATGGACGCCGACTACTTCCGCCGCATCGACGCCATGCATTATGTGCTGAGCCATGATGACGGCCAGGGCACGGCCGGCATCATGAACGCCGATGTGGTGCTGGTCGGCGTGTCGCGCAGTTCCAAGACGCCGACCTGCTTCTACCTGGCCAATCGCGGTGTGAAGGCGGCCAATGTGCCGCTGGTGCCGGGCGCGCCGCTGCCGCCGGAGCTGGACACGGCACCCTGCCCCATCGTGGGACTGACGATCGACCCCTTGTCGCTGCTGGAAATCCGCCGCCACCGCCTCAAGATCATCGGTGCCGAGGGCGTGCGGATGGGCGAGAACGACTATGTGGACGCGGAGGCCGTGAAGGCGGAAATCCTGGCGGCGCGGCGGCTCTGCACCGCCAAGGGCTGGCCGGTGATCGACGTTACGCGCCGTTCCATCGAGGAGACGGCCGCCACCGTCATCCAGCAGATGGAATTGTGGCATCAGCGCCAGGGCCAGCATCGCCCGGCCGCGCCGCATGACCCCGCCACGACGATTCTCGGACCCCGTTGATGGAGTTGATCCTGGCGTCGCAAAGCGCCTCGCGCCGGGCGCTGCTGGAAGCGGCAGGGGTGCGTTTCCACGCCATGCCGGCCGCCGTGGACGAAGCCGCCCTGAAGGAATCCGCCCGCGCCGAGGGCATGGAGGTGGCCGACACCGCCACCCTGCTGGCCGACGCCAAGGCCGCACGCCTGGCCCGCAAGCACCCGGAGGCGGTCATCATCGGCGCCGACCAGATCCTGGTCTGCGAGGGCGAATGGTTCGACAAGCCCGAGGATGTGGAGGCCGCCCGGCGCCACCTGCAGCGGCTGCGCAACCGCGCGCATGACCTCGTCACGGCCGTCGTGGTCTGGCGCGAGGGGGAGCGTGCCTGGCATCACATCGCCCGGCCGCGGCTGGCCATGCGCGACTTCTCCGATGCCTTCCTCGATGACTACCTGGCGCGGGAAGGCGAGTTCGTGACGCAGAGCGTGGGGGCCTATCGCCTGGAGGGGCTCGGCCTCCAGCTCATGCGCGACATCCGGGGGGAGCACACGGCCATATTGGGCCTGCCCATGCTCCCCTTGCTGGCCTATCTGCGCGACAGCGGCGTCATCCCCGGCTGAGGTTCCACAGCATCGGGCTCGGCGCCTGCAGCACGCCGGTGAGTTCACGGCGGAAGGCGGTGCGCAGGCGGAACAGGCCGGTGGGGGCGAAGGGCACGGCGTCCCAGGCGGCTTGCTGGAGGCGGGCCATGGCCGTCGCCTGGCCCTCGGCATCGGGCGCGGCAAGCCACGCCTGCACCTGTTCCTCGACCGCCGAATCCTCGGGCCAACCGAACCACGCAGCGGCGCCATGCGCTCGGATGATGGGGCTGAGGCCCGGGTTCGCGATGCCGGGCGAGGGGAAGTGGGTGTTGTGCAGGCTCCAGCCGCCCTGGGTGGGCGGGGCGCGGTTGGCGCGGCGGCCGACGATGGTGGCCCAGTCGCTCTCCACCGCCTCGATGTTCACGCCGAGGCGGCGCATGAGGTCCACCGTCAGGCGCCCCTGCTGGGTGACGGCGGGGAAGTCGCTCGGGTTGATGTGGACCAGCGTCTCGCCATTGTAGCCAGCGGCGCGCAGGGCTTCGCGGGCGC
>JBHYDO010000204.1:0-8708 GCA_051860645.1 Roseococcus sp. | reverse complement strand
CGCGGAGCCGCGGGATGGGCGGCGGGCTCGACGCGGGCCGTGGCGGCGTGGCTGGCCGGTGGGGTGGGGGTGGGTGTCGGCGCGGGCGCCGCGGACGAAGCCGGCGCGGGCGCCGCGGACGAAGCCGGCGCGGGCGCCGCGGACGAAGTCGGCGCGGGGCCTGCGAACGAAACCAGGGCGGGTGCCGCGGCGGCAGCCAGCGCTTCCGCCGCCGCCACGCGCGTCAGCATCGGGGCCGCGGCATCCGAACCGCTCACGGGCCCGGCATCGCCCGGCGACGGGCGCGGGGAGGCAGCGGCCAGCATGGTGCGGGCCGAGAAGACCAGCACCTCGCCCGGCACCGCCGGCGCATCGGCCCGCGCGCGGAACGCGCTGGCGCTGCCGGTGAAGGGGTTGGCAGGGGGCAGGCGCCGGGCCGCATCGGCCACGCGCACGAATTGCTGGGGCGTGGTCGGCTGCAGGTCCTGCAGGTGCGTGGCCGCGAGCCGCGCCAGCCGATCCTGGTCGTTCAGCCGCGCCCATTCTGCCGAGAGGGTGCGGGCGCGCACGCGCTCGGCCTCGGTGGCGTGCAGGGTGCGGCGCAACTCGGCGTCGAGCGCATCCACCTCCGCCTTGATGCCGTAGACGTGGAAGCCCGTGCCCAGGAAGGCGACGCAGCCCAGGACGGCGAGGGGGCGGATCATCATTGTGTGGCCTCGCGGTTGGGCTCGGGCTTGCGGCGCAGCGCGCGCAGATGGGCGCTGCGGGCACGGGGGTTGGCGGCGATCTCGGCGGCACCCGGACGGAGCGAGCGCGGCGTGAGCAGTTCGAAGGGCGCCGGCGCGGCGACAGCCAGGAGCGCGCCCGGATCATGCCGGGAGGCGGAGGGGCCACGGCCCGAGGCTTTCTGGAAAGCGCGTTTCACGATGCGGTCCTCCAGCGAGTGAAACGAAACCACAATGATTCGGCCACCCGGGGCTACGAGATTCATCGCCGCCTCCAGCCCGCGTGTGATCTCGCCCAGCTCGTCGTTCACGCGGATGCGCAGCGCCTGGAAGCTGCGCGTCGCGCCATCCATGCCCGAGGGGTCGCGGGGGACGGCGCGGCGGATCACCTCGGCCAGCTGCGCCGTGGTGCTGAAGGCGGTCAGCGCGCGGGCGCGCAGGATGGCGCGGGCGACGCGGCGGGAATGGCGCTCCTCGCCGAATTCCCACAGCAGGTCGGCCAGTTCGCGCTCCTCCAGCGTGTTCACGAGGTCGGCCGCACTGGGGCCCTCGCGCCCCATGCGCATGTCGAGCGGCCCATCCATGCGGAAGGAGAAGCCGCGCGCCGGCGTGTCGATCTGGAAGGAGGAGACGCCGAGATCGAGCACCACGCCGTCCAGCGCCGTCACCCCGCGCGCGGCGAGGTGCGCCACCATGTCGCCGAAGCAGCCCTCGAGCAGGTGCAGTCGGCCGGGATGCCGGGCCGCCAGCTCGGCGCCGCGCGCGATCGCGTCCGGGTCGCGGTCCATGGCCCAGACGGTGCAGGGGGCGGAATTGAGGAAGGCCGCGCTGTAGCCGCCGCCGCCGAAGGTGCCGTCCAGGATCACCTCGCCGGCCCGGGGGGCGAGGGTGGCCAGCACCTCGGCCAGCATCACGGGGATGTGGCTCATGACGCCCTCGGCATCTGGCGGGTGGCGGCGAGCGCGCGGCTGAGGCGTGCCTCGAAGGCCTCGCGCGACCAGATCTCGAAGAAGCTGCGGCGGCCCACGAACTGCAGCGCCTGGCCCAGCTCGGCGTGGCGGATCAGGTGCGAGGGGATGATGATGCGCCCTTCCGTGTCGTGCTGCACCGGAACGACGACGGCGATGAGGGCGTAGAGGCGGTCATCTTCCTCCTCGCTCGGGATGTCGAGCGGGCCCAGGCGCGGGGCGTCGGTGGTGGCGAAATCCATGGAGGGCCAGGCCTCAAGAAACGGACCGCGAACCGAGGGGCGAAGGTAGAGGAGCGGGTTGGGCAGCTGATTGCGGAAGTCCGACGGAACCGAGCAGCGGCCCTTCTTGTCCAGCGTGCCGTCAGGGGATCCGACGAAATCGACCATCGACCGTCGGTTGCCCCCCCGCCAAACCCTGGGGGGTTCAGCGTCGCCATCCCGGCCCGGCTTCGGGAGGGATGGCGGCCGACGAGGCCCCCCGACCCCGCCGGCTCGCCCGACCACGCCCAACCGGTGGATGGCTCGCCCCCCCGAGCTTGCCTCACCCCCGTCTGGGCTGAGATGTTTGTATCTGGGTGTAAGTGACGAATCAAGGGATATTATGGGTGGGCTGAGGCAGTGCCATTCATTGATTTCAATAAAAACAATAGATTAAACTTGAGCCTGTCCGCCCGGTTGGAGCGGAACATGGGTTTCGCTTGAGGGTGTGGCGAGGCGGCAACACCCCGCGCGGGCGGGGCTGTGGTGCCGGAGGGCCTGTAAGCCGGGTTCTGTCCAGCGCTTGCGCGCCTGGGCGACCATTCCTCTGGAGCGGGTGTCACCACCCGCTTCGCGCGGCCAACCCGGAGGGCGGGGCGGAAAACCCCTGCGTTGCCGCAGCCCTCCCTATTCGGCCTTGCTCCCGGTGGGGTTTGCCGTGCCGCCGCCATTGCTGGAAGCGCGGTGGGCTCTTGCCCCACCGTTTCACCCTTGCCGCGCCGGATCACTCGGGCGCGGCGGTCTGTTCTCTGTGGCACTTTCCCTGAGGGCTCGCGCCCCCGCCGGCCGTTAGCCGGCACCGTCTTTCCGTGGAGCCCGGACTTTCCTCCAGCGCGCGATCGCTCGCCCGCCAGCGGCCGCCCGGCCCCCCGGCACCGCAGGGTGAATGCGCCCGGGTGGCGTGCCGGGTCAAGCGGGCCCTACTCAAGCTGAGGCTCAGGCCCAGCGCAGCAGGGGCCAGCGGGCGAACCAGCCCCGTGCCGCCGCGCGTGCGGCGACCACCGCTTCCCGCCCCTGGAAGGCGGGCGTGGGGCGCAGGCGCAGCGCGAACAGGTCGGCCCTGCCATGCGGCGCCATCAGCGCCACGCGCCCATTGTCCCACCGCGCCGCGATGCAGGTGGCCGTCTCTGGCCACAGCGCGATGGCACCGGCCAGGTTGTCTGCCGGCAGAAGCCCCGCCTGGTTCACCACCTCCCAGCGTGCGCGCGGCTCGGCTGCGGCCAGCCGTGCCGCGAAGCGGGCGGCGTCGAGGCGCGGGGCGTGAAAGACCACGTCAAGGTCAGCCGCGCCGGGGTCCGGCTCCCGGCCATGCCGCCAGTCCCAGGCGGCATTGCGCAGGAAGCCTGCGCCGATCCAGGCGCCCGGCGGGCCGTGCGCGGCGGCGACGCGCAACAGATGCGCCATGCGGGCATGCCCGGCGACGCGCCGCGCCAGCTCCGCCTCCGTCACCCGCTCGCCGCCACCGCCGCCATGCGCGCCAGCGTGCTCGCATCCGCCACACCATCCACCCGCGCCGGCCGCCAGTGCCGCTGGAAGGCGGTGACCAGCACGGGCAGGGGCAGGTCCGTGCGATAGCCGATGCGGCCGAGCAACGTCGGCGCATCCGCCTGGGGCTCCGCGTCCTGCTCGGGCCAGAAGCCCACGCCGCAGCGCGCGAGGCCCGGCCAGTCGAACAACTCGCCCGGGTCCTCCTTGCGGTCGGGGGCCACGTCGCTGTGCGCCAGCACGTGGCGGGCGGGGATGGGGTGGCGGGCGGTGATATCCAGGCACAGCTCCGCCACGGCCGCCATCTGCAGCGCGGGGAAGGGGCGATAGCCCCATTCATGGCCGGGGTTCACGATCTCGATGCCGATGGAGACGGCGTTCAGCGCGCTGCGCCCGCCCCAGTGGGAGACGCCGGCATGGCGGGCACGCCGGCTCTCGTCCACCAGCCGAAAAATCTGGCCGTCCTCCTCCACCAGGTAGTGCGAGGAGACGCCGGCCTCGGGGTCGCGCAAGCGCGCCAGCGCCTCGGGGCCGGAGCGCATGCCGGTGTAGTGGAGGATGAGCATGTCCACCGCCGCCCCCTCGGGCCGCGCGTCATGGTTGGGCGAGGGGCGGTCGGTGACGTGCAGCATCAGGAATAGACGAAGGCCGCGTCCTTCAGGTTGATGGCGGGGAACTGGTCCTTCTCGCTCCAGTAATCCTGGTTGTGCTGCCATTCGGGCTTGTCGCCACGCTTCGGAAGCAGGTGCATGCCGCGGGTAAGGTAGCCCGGGTTGAAGTTCTCGGGGTCGATCCAAGGCAGGAGGGGCATGTTGTGGTCCTCGGGCCGCAGCGCGACTTCCACCTGCTTCGCCCCACGGGCCTCCATCTCGCCCAGCAGGCGGCAGACGAAGTCGCCCACCAGGTCGGCGCGCAGGGTCCAGGAGGCGCGGAAATAGCCGAAGACCCAGGCCATGTTGGGCACGCCGGTGAACATCATGCCGCGATAGGTGACCGTCTCGTGGAAGGCCAGCGGCTGGCCGTCGATGGTGAAGGCGATGTCGCCCAGCACGTTGAGATGGAAGCCGGTGGCGGTGACGATGATGTCGGCCTCCAATTCCTTCCCGGATTTCAGCATGATGCCGGCGGGCGTGAAGCGGTCGATCTCGTCAGTGACGACGCTCGCCGTGCCGTCCGCCACCGCCTGGAACAGGTCGCCATCGGGCACATAGGCCAGGCGTTGGCGCCAGGGGCGGTAGGACGGCGTGAAATGGGTGGCGATGTCGTAGTGCTCGCCCACGATGGCGCGGACATTGCCGAGCAGTTCCTCCGCCACGCGCTCGGGCTCCTGGAAGCTGCGGGCGGTGAACTTCGCCTGCTCGAACAGGATTTTCCGCCGGACGATCTCGTGCACCCAACTTTCATCCACGTTCAGCTCGCGCAGCTGGTCGGCGATGTCGATGCCGTTGCGGCCGATGCGGAACCAGGTGGGCGAGCGCTGGAGCATCGTCACATGCGCGGCCCGCCCCGCCATCGCCGGAACGATGGTAGCGGCGGAAGCGCCCGAGCCGATGACGACGACGCGCTTGCCCGCGTAGTCCAGCCCCTCCGGCCATTGCTGCGGGTGGACGATGCGGCCCGCGAACGCGTCCATGCCCGGCCATTCGGGGGTGTAGCCCTCGGCGTGGCGGTAGTAGCCCTGGCACATCCAGAGGAAGTTGCAGGTGAAGCGGTGGCGCTGGCCGGTGGCTGCGTCGGTCGCCGTCAGCGTCCAGAGCTTGGCCTGCCCGTCCCATTCCGCCGTGTGGATGCTGTGGTTGTAGCGGATGTGGGGGGCGAGGCCGTGATCCTCGATCACCTCGCCCATGTATTTCAGGATTTCCGCGGCGGCCGCGATGGGCGGGCCCACCCAGGGCTTGAAGCGGTAGCCGAAGGTGTAGAGGTCGCTGTCGGAGCGGATGCCGGGATATTTGTGCGTGAGCCAGGTGCCGCCGAAGCTGTGCAGCGCCTCCAGCACCAGGAAGCGCGTGCCCGGGCGCTGCGTGGTGAGGTGATAGGCCCCGCCCACGCCGGAGATGCCGGCGCCGACGATGAGGACGTCGTAGTGCTCGGTGGCGGCGTCGGTCGGCGCCTCGGGCTGGAAGCCGGTGTCGGGCATGGGCGTTTCCGTTCCGCGCTAAGGTTGAGGGAAGGGTAACCGGAGGCCGGGATGGGCGCGAGCCGATTTACGTCCGCAAGTTGGCTAACGCTTTTTTCTTCAACTGGCACATGTAGCTAGCATGCCCTGTCTCAACCTAAAAACGGCTAGAACCGTATGTGCCTAGCACTTAAGGTAGAGTTTCTGTGACCGATAAAGGGGCCGGCCTCCGATGGAAGAGGAAAAAAGCATCTCGATTCAGTTTCATCTCAAAGAATATGATGCTTTGCGAAAAGAAATAGAGATGCAAATAATCGAGAGAAGAAAATTAGAAACGCAAACTATCACTGCCGTCATCTTAGTATATGCGTGGATATTTACCAGGGAGATCGATAGTGAAAGAGTATTATGGCAAATTTTTTCTTTGTTTCCCCTTGCGGTCATAGTCATAGCTTCAATGAAGTGGGCTGGAATTATGTTGGGAACAATCCGCCTAGGTGCTTATATCATGAAAATTGAAAATAATTTTCGCTTAAACAATAATCTTGGATGGGAACATCATGTATTTTCGGCTAGAAAAAGCAATGAATGGCGACACCAACTAGAGGGATGGTCAGGAATTTGTGCTTGGTTGACGCTATTTCTATGTTCATCGTTTGTGTCGGTCGTCTATATCAAACATGTGAATGGATTTTTACGATAAAAATCAAAAAATTAATGAACGCATAGAAATGTTTATTTATGCAATATTTAACGGGGATAAGGTTTCAGGTGGAGACATTCGCGGGCATCGTCGGTCTACAATTTCCTGTCGCGCTTGATCCTGTCCCACGCCGCGTTGATCTCCGCCACCTTCCCCGTGGCCCGCTGGATGAACTCCGCCGGCACCCCGCGCGAGGCGAGTGCATCCGGGTGGTTCTCCCGCATCAGCCGCCGCCAGGCCGCCCGCACCTCCTCGTCGGTCGCGTTGGCCGCGATGCCCAGCACGGCATAGGGGTCGAAGCCGGGCTGCCCGCCATCCACGCGGGTCTGCCCATCGCGCGCGCGCTCCCAGCCGCTGGAATCCAGGCCGAAGCCGGTCTGAACGCGCTGCAGGAAGCGCACCTCGCCGCGGGTCAGCGGGCCATCGGCGCGGGCGATTTGGAACAGGGCGGAGAGCACATCCTCCAGGATGGTGCGGTTGTCGGCGAAGGCCTCGCCCAGGCGGTCGGCGAAGGGCTCGAACTCGTCGGCGCTGTCGCGGGCGTCGTCGAACAGGCGGGCCACGTCCTTCATGTTCTGCGGCGGAATGCGGAACAGACGCTTGAACGCGTCGATCTCGGCCCGCACCACCGGCCCGTCGCACTTGGCGAGCTTGGCCGAAAGCACGACGACGCAGATGGCGAACAACTGCTCCTTCGAGCCCAGCATGGCCGCCAGCCCCGCGGCATCGGGCCCGACGCGCCGGCGCAGGCCGCCCGCATCGGCCGCATGGCCCGCCGCCGCCCCCAGCACGGCGCCGAGCGGCCCGCCCGTCGCGAAACCGGCAATGCCGCCGATGATCTTGCCCCAGAAACTCAACCTGAAATGCACCTCATGGCCCCGTGGCGGCGGGGGCGGCTCCCTGATGGACGGAAAATAACACGGGGGTGGGATTTTGGCAGGCGGGTGGCGGCAGAAACCTCGCTCAGGCCTTCCGCTCCCAGCCCTTGGGCGTCTGCTGCCAATAGGCCAGGCCGTGCCCGGCGGCCTTGGCGGCGGCCCAGCGCCGGCGGGCGGCCAGCACGGCGGCCTCGTCCCCGCCGTCGAACAGGTCGAAGACGCGGGCATAGAGGTCGAGGAAGGCGCTCTCGGCCCCATCGGTCAGGAACAGATGCTGCGCGGCATTGGCGGGCGGGCCATCCTCGGTGGTGAGGAAGATGGGCTGCATCTCCGGCTCGCGCGTGCCGTGCGGCAGCCAGTCGGGCTCGGGGCAGGTCCAGAGCGCGTCGTCCAGCGAGGTCAGGCGCTCGGGCCCCGCGCAGAGCACCAGGGCACGCGCGGGAATGGCCAGGACGCGCCCCAGCAGCCGCGGCAGCGCCTGCTCCAGCGTGGAACGGGTGAGATGGTAGAAGCCGATCTCGGCCATCTATCTACTGGCCCACCCTTCGGGCCGTCACGTGACGTTCAGCACGATGTTCCCCATCGCATCCCCCGCCTGCACGATCTCATGCGCCGCGGCACACTCCGCCAGCGGCAGCGTGCCCGCGATGGCGTGGCGCAGCCGCCCCTCCTCCAGGAAGCGCGTCAGCAGCGCCTCGCACTCGGCCCGCGCGGGGCCGGAGAGTTCATAGACGATGAAGCAGCGCAGCCCGAACCCGCCCAGGATCATCGCGAAGAAGGGCAGTGCGAACTCCGCGGCCCCCGAGCCATAGGCCACACACAGCCCATCCTGCGCCAGCACCTGAGGGAGGAGCTTCGCATTGGCGGCGATGTCCACCTCGATCACGCGGTCCACCCCGTGCCCGTCGGTGAGTTCGCGCAGGCGCGCTGGGGCGTCCTCGCGCCGGTAGTCCACGCAGGCATCGGCGCCCGCCGCCATCGCGTGCGCCGCCTTCTGCGGGCTGCTGACGGTGGCGATGACGAGGCGGGCACCCAGCAGCCGCGCGAACTGGATTGCGTAGTGCCCCACCGCGCCCGCGCCGCCGGCCACCAGCACCGCCTGGCCGGCCACGCCGCCATCGGTCAGGCAGGCGCGCAGCGCGGTCAGCGCGGGGATGCCCAGGCAGGCGCCGGCCTCGAAGCTGGTGGTGTCGGGCAGCGGCACGGCCTGCGCCTCGGGCAGGGCGATGCACTGCGCGGCCGTGCCATGGGCGCGCTTCCACTGGCCGTTCCACACCCAGACCCGCTGGCCGATGCGGCCCGGCCCCACGCCCACGCCCACCGCCTCGATCACGCCGGCGCCGTCGCTGTGCGGGATGATGCGCGGCGCCACCATGGGCCGGCTGCCGCCGCGCGCCTTCCAGTCCGACGGGTTCACGCCCGAGGTGGCGAGCCGCACCAGCACCTCGCCCGGGCCGGGGACGGGGATGGGCATGTCGCCATAGACCAGCACCTCGCGGGCGGGCCCCGTGCGTTCGTACCAGACGGCCTTCATGCGTGTGTTCGCCTATACCCTGTGCGGGTCTTCGAAATGGCGTTCCACCAGCGCGTCGAG
>JBHYDO010000203.1:0-8734 GCA_051860645.1 Roseococcus sp. | reverse complement strand
GCGCGGCCTGGTTGAGCTTGCCGAAAGGATGACGCCATGAGCGCCGGCCGGGCCCCGCGGCCCCCCGGCCATCACGGGGACCCCTTTGCCATTCTTGGACGCCAGGGCAACGAGGTGCGCACCTTCCAACCCGGCGCGCGCGCCGTCACGCTGCTGGCGCGCGACAGCGGGCAGGAGTTGGGACGGCTGGAGAAGCTGCACCCAGGCGGACTCTTCGCCGGGCCGGCGCGCCCCGCACCCTATCGGCTGCGGATCGAGTGGCCGGGCTCGGTGCAGGAGACCGAGGACCCTTATGATTTCGGCCTGTTGCTTGGCCCACTGGACCTGCATCTGTTCGCTGAAGGCCGGCACTTCGAGATGGGTCGTGTTTTCGGCGCGCAGCCCATGGAGATCGACGGCATCGCGGGCGTGCGCTTCGCCGTCTGGGCGCCCAATGCGCGGCGCGTGTCGGTGGTGGGCGGCTTCAATGGCTGGGATGGTCGCCGCCACCCGATGCGGTTGCGGCGCGAAGCGGGCGTTTGGGAGCTGTTCATCCCGCGCCTGCCGGCTGGCGCGCCCTACAACTACGAAGTGCTCGGCGCCGATGGTGCGGTGCTGCCGCTGAAGGCGGACCCGGTCGCGCTCTCCACCGAGCCGCCGCCCTCCACCACCTCGCGCGTCGGCGAGCCGGCGCCTTTCCACTGGACCGATGAAGCCTGGATGGCCGGCCGTGCCGCGCGGCAGGCGCTGGACGCGCCCATGTCGGTCTACGAAGTCCATGCCGGCTCGTGGTGGCGCGATGCGGAAGGCGAGGCACCCGACTGGGACCGGCTGGCCGACCGATTGATTCCCTATGTGCAGGGGCTGGGCTTCACCCATGTCGAGTTTCTGCCGGTGATGGAACACCCCTTCGGCGGCTCCTGGGGCTACCAGCCTTTGTCCATGTTCGCGCCCAGCGCGCGCTTCGGCGATGCGGCGGGCTTTGCGCGCTTCGTGGACCGCGCGCATGTGGCGGGCATCGGCGTGCTGCTCGACTGGGTGCCCGCGCATTTCCCGACCGATGCGCACGGCCTCTACCGCTTCGACGGCACGCCGCTGTACGAACACGCCGATGCGCGTGAAGGTTTTCATCGCGACTGGAACACGGCGATCTACAATTTCGGGCGCAACGAGGTGCGCGCCTTCCTGATCTCCTCCGCGCTGCATTGGCTGGAGCATTTCCACGTGGACGGGCTGCGCGTGGATGCGGTGGCGTCCATGCTCTATCGCGACTACTCGCGTCCGCAGGGCGAATGGGTTCCGAACCGGCATGGCGGGCGCGAGAACCTGGAAGCCGTGGCCTTCCTACGTGAGTTGAACATCATCGTCTCGGAACGCTGCCCCGGCGCCATCATGGTGGCCGAGGAGAGCACCGCCTGGCCGGGCGTGACCAAGCCGGTGTCCGAAGGCGGCCTGGGCTTCCACTACAAGTGGAACATGGGCTGGATGAACGACACGCTGGGCTACATGGAGCAGGAGCCCATCCATCGCCGCCACCACCACGGCGCCATGACCTTCGGCCTCGTCTATGCCTGGAGCGAGCACTTCTTCCTGCCGATCAGCCATGACGAGGTGGTGCACGGCAAGGGCTCCCTGCTCGGCAAGATGCCCGGCGATGCGTGGCAGAAGCTCGCCAACATCCGCGCCTACCTGGCGTTCATGTGGACGCATCCCGGCCGCAAGCTTCTGTTCATGGGCTGCGAGCTGGCGCAGCCGCGCGAGTGGAACCACGACGCCGCCATCGCCTGGCCGCTACTGGACGAGGCGCCGCATCGCGGCGTGCAGTTGCTGCTGCGCGACCTGAACGCCGCCTACCGCGCGCTGCCCGCGCTGCACCGTCGGGATGCGCGGCCCGAGGGTTTCCGCTGGATCACCGCCGATGACGCGGACCACAGCGTGCTGGCCTACCTGCGCCTGGGCGATGACGGAGACGAGACGGTGCTGGTCGCCTGCAACATGACGCCCGTGCCGAGGCACGGCTACCGGCTGGGCGTTCCAGCCGCCGGCGCCTGGGCCGAGGTGCTGAACACCGATGCCGCCACCTATGGCGGTAGCAACATGGGCAATGCGGGCGCAGTGCAGGCCAAGGAGGTGCCGAGCCACGGCTTCGCGCATTCGGTGGCGCTGACGCTGCCGCCGCTCTCGGTGCTGCTCCTCGCGCGGCGCGCCTGAGGTGCCGCCCATTCCGGACCGGCTGCTGCCCGGCCGCGCGGACCCGCTCGGCGCGCATTGGGACGGGCTTGGGGTGAACTTCGCCGTCTTCTCGGCGAACGCCGAGCGCATCGACCTCTGCCTGTTCGACGCGGCCGGGCGGCGCGAGATCGCCCGCCTGCCGCTGCCCGAATGCACGGACGAGGTGTGGCACGGCTACCTGCCGGAAGCCCGGCCAGGCATGCTCTATGGCTATCGCGCGCATGGGCCCTATGACCCGCGGCACGGCCACCGCTTCAACCCACACAAACTGCTGCTCGACCCCTATGCGCGGCAATTGTTCGGCGAGGTGCGGTGGTCGGACGTGCTGTTCGGCTATCGCGTCGGCGCCGGCCGCGGCGACCTCACCTATGACCGCCGCGACAGCGCGCCCGCCATGCCCAAGGGCGTCGTGGTGGATGACAGCTTCAACTGGGGTGACGACCGCCGGCCCGAAATCCCCTGGGACCGCACGGTCATCTACGAGGCGCATGTGCGCGGCCTGACGAGGCTGCGCGAGGACATCGCCCCGCGCGAGCGCGGCACCTTCGCCGCGCTGGCGGACCCACGCATGATCGAGCACCTTCAGCGCATTGGTGTCACAGCAGTGGAACTGCTGCCCATCCATGCCTACCTGCAAGACCGCTTCCTGGTGGCGAAGGGGCTGCGGAATTACTGGGGCTATTCCACCCTCTCATTCTTCGCGCCTGAGCCGCGCTACCTCATCGAGCCCTGGATGCGCAACGAGCTGAAGGTGGCCGTGCGCCGCCTGCACGGCGCGGGCATCGAGGTCATCCTCGACGTGGTCTACAATCACACCTGCGAGGGCAGCGAGCTTGGCCCGACGCTCTCTTGGCGGGGTCTCGACAACGCCTCCTACTACCGGCTGATGCCCGAGAACGCGCGCTACCACATCAACGACACGGGCACGGGCAACACGCTCGACATCAACCACCCGCGCGTCTTGCAGATGGTGATGGACAGTCTGCGCTACTGGGTGCAGCACTTCCACATCGACGGCTTCCGCTTCGACCTCGGCACCATCCTGGGCCGCGAGGGGCATGGCTTCGACCCCGGCAGCGGCTTCTTCGACGCCATCCGCCAGGACCCCGTGCTGGCGCGCGTGAAGCTGATCTCGGAGCCCTGGGACATCGGGCCCGGCGGCTACCAGGTGGGCAACCACCCGCCCGGCTGGGCCGAGTGGAATGATCGTTATCGTGATGGCGTGCGTCGCTTCTGGCGCGGCGACAGCGGCATGCGCAGCGACCTGGCCGCGCGCCTCACCGGCTCTGCCGAGCTGTTCGACCGCAGGCGCCGCCGCCCCTGGGCCAGCGTGAACTTCCTGGCGAGTCATGACGGCTACACGCTCTACGACACCACCGCCTACGAACAGCGCCACAACGAGGCCAATGGCGAGGATGGCCGCGACGGCCATTCCGACAATCACAGCCGCAACTGGGGCCATGAGGGCGAGACGGACGACCCCGCCATCCGCAGCCTCCGCGCCCGCGTGGCGCGCGCCATGCTGGCCACGCTCTTCGCCTCCGCCGGCACGCCCATGCTGCTGGGCGGCGACGAGATGGCCCGCAGCCAGGGCGGCAACAACAACGCCTATTGCCAGGACAACGACATTTCCTGGTTCGATTGGAACCACGCCGAGACCGAGGACGCCCAGGCGCTGACCCGCTTCACGGCACGGCTGGCAGCACTCCGCCAACGCCTGCCGCCGCTGCGCCCCGCGGTGTTCCTGCACGGCGATGAGGATCTCCGCCCTGGCCTGCGCGACATCGCCTGGTTCGACCAGCACGGTCAGGCCATGACGCCCGAGGCCTGGGATGAGCCGGAGGCCCGCACGCTCATGCTGCGCCGTGCCACGCTTGCACCGGAGGGCCATGTGGATGTGACGCTGCTGCTGCTCAACGGCGATGCCGGCGGCCACCGCTTCGCCATGCCCGAGCCCGGCATGGACTGGACCATGATGCTCGACAGCGCCCATCCGGAACTGGCCGAGCACGAGGCTTCCGGCAAGTCGGTGCTGGTGGCGGCGCATTCGGTGGTGCTCCTTGCCGCCTGGCTGCCGCCGCCATGATGCGAACGCTTTGGGGACCGGTCGCGCAGCCAGGGCGTGGCACGCGCTTCCGCCTCTGGGCGCCGGACAGCGACGCCGTGTTGCTGGAGGTGGAGGGCCGCACGCCCCAACCCATGGCGCTGCACGGCCAGGGCTGGTTCATGGCCGAGGCGCCGGTGGGCGAGGGGGCGCGCTACCGGTTCCGCGTGGCGCCCGGATTGGTGGTGCCGGACCCGGCCTCGCGCGCGCAGGCGGGCGGTGTGCATGGCGCCTCGGTGCTGACCGACCATGCCGCCTTCGTCTGGCGGAACGACCACTGGCTGGGTCGCCCCTGGCACGAGGCCGTGATCTACGAACTCCATGCTGGGGCGATGGGCGGCTTCGATGCTGTGCGGGCCGCCCTCCCGCGGCTGAAGGCACTCGGGGTCACCGCCATCGAACTGATGCCCGTGGCCGAGGCGCCGGGCGCGCGCGGTTGGGGCTATGACGGCGTGCTGCCTTTTGCACCGCACGCCTCCTTTGGGTCGCCACACGCCCTGAAGGCGCTGGTGGACGCCGCTCATGGCCACGGGCTGATGATGCTGCTGGACGTCGTGTTCAACCATTTCGGCCCGGACGGTGCCTACCTGCATGCCTATGCGCGGCGCTTCTTCGACGAGGGCATCCACACGCCCTGGGGGGCCGGCATCAACTTCGCCGAGCCCGCGGTGCGCGCCTATTTCGAGGAATGCGCGCTGCATTGGCTCCAGGATTACCGCTTCGACGGGCTGCGGCTCGACGCGGTGCATGCCATCGCCGATGCCGATTGGCTGGACCAGATGGCGCGCCGCATCCGCGCGGAAACACCCGGCCGGCATATCCACCTGGTGCTGGAGAACGAGCACAACGCCGCCCGCCACCTGGCTCCCGGCGGCCCCTTCGACGCGCAGTGGAATGATGACGGGCACAACACGCTCCACCCGCTGCTGACCGGCGAGGCGGAGGGCTACTACGCCGACTTTTCCGAGGATGGCGCCGCCAAGCTGGCCATCGTCCTGGCACAGGGGTTTCTGTTCCAAGGGCAGCATTCCGCGCATCTGGGCGCGCCGCGCGGAGAACCTGCCGCGCACCTGCCCCCCACCGCCTTCGTGCTTTTCCTGCAGAACCACGATCAGGTGGGCAACCGTGCCTTTGGCGAGCGGCTGCCGGCGCTGAGCCACCCGGAGGCGCTGGCCGCCGCCACGGCGCTGCTGCTGCTCTGCCCGCAGGTCCCGCTGCTGTTCATGGGCGAGGAATGGGGTGCCACCGCGCCCTTCCTCTTCTTCACCGACCACAATGCCGAACTGGCGCCGCTGGTGCGCGAGGGGCGCCGGCGCGAATTCGCGCGGTTCGCCGCCTTCGCCGATCCCGCGCGGCGCGCGCGCATCCCCGACCCCAACGACCCCGCGACCTTCGCCGCCTCCATCCCCGATCCGACCGAGGCCGAGCGGCCGCCGCACGACGCCGTTCTGTCGCTCTACCGGCAACTGCTCGCGCTGCGCCATGCGGGGATCATCCCGCATCTGCCCGGCGCGCGGGCACTGGGCGCGGAGGCGTTGGGAGGGAAGGCCGTGCTGGCGCGCTGGCGCCTCGGCAACCAGGAGGAACTGACACTGGCCTGCAATCTCGGCGAGACGCCTGTCGCCTGCACCGCCGTCGGCGGCCTGCTGTTCGAGGGGCGGGCCGGTGCGGCCGCGTCGCTCGCCGCCGGCACGCTGCCGGCGCGCTGCACCGTGGCGCTGCTCGGCGCATGACGCCGCGCGCCACCGCCCGCCTGCAATTCCATGCGGGCTTCACGCTCGACGACGCGGTGCCGCTGGCGCCTTACTTCGCGCGGCTCGGCATCAGCCATCTCTACGCCTCGCCCATCCTGAAGGCGCGGCCGGGCTCCACCCACGGCTACGACATCGTGGACCATGGCGCCATCAACCCCGAACTGGGCGGCGAGGCGGCGCTGCGCCGGCTGGTGGCCGCGCTGAAGGCGGAGGGGCTGGGCCTCATCCTGGACATCGTGCCCAACCACATGGGCGTGGGCGGCGCCGACAATGCCTGGTGGCTGGACGTGCTGGAATGGGGCCGTCAGAGCCCCTATGCGAGTTTCCTCGACATCGACTGGGAACCGCCGGACCCCGCGCTGCGCAACCGCCTGTTGGCCCCCTTCCTGGGCGTTCCCTATGGAGAGGCGCTGGCCAGCGGCGACCTGCAACTGCACTTCGACGCGCATGCGGGAAAATTCCACGCTCAGTATTTCGAGCACCGCTTCCCCATCGCGGCCCAGCACCACGCCAGCATCCTACGGCGGGCGGGTGCGGAGGCGCTGGCGCAGCCCTTCGCCGCGTTGCGCGCAAACAGCCGTGCCGCCGCGGCCGAGGCGCAGCGCGCGCTGGCCGCCCATGCCACCACGCCCGCGGGCGCGGAGCTTGTCGCCGCCGTGCTGGCCAGCTTCGACCCGACGACCGCGGAAGGCCGAGATGCGCTGCACCGCCTGCTCGAGCGCCAGCACTACCGCCTGGCCTGGTGGCGCGCGGCCGCGGACGAGATCAACTGGCGCCGCTTCTTCGACATCACCTCGTTGGCCGGGCTGCGCGCCGAGGACGCCGCGGTGTTCGACGCCACGCATGACCTTGTGCTCCGCCTCTACGCCGAGGGCGCCATCGACGGGCTGCGCATCGATCATGTGGACGGGCTGGCCGACCCGCGCGCCTATTGCCGCAAGCTGCACCGGCGCATGCAGGCGCTGCGCCCGGGCCAGAAACCGCTGATCTGGGTGGAGAAGATCCTCGCCCCCTTCGAGGCGCTGCGCCTCGACTGGCTGGTGCAGGGCACTACCGGCTACGACTTCATGGACGAAGTGGCTGCCGTGCTCCACGACGCCGGGGGCGAGGCCCCGCTGACCGCGCTCTGGACCGAGCGGACCGGGCGCGCACCGGATTTCGAGACTGAGGCGAAGGAAGCCCGCCGCCAGATCCTGCGCGACAATCTGGCATCGGAGCTCAACGCCACCGCTGCGGCCCTGAAGCGCGTGGCGAACCAGGATCTTGCCACGCGCGATCATTCCCTAACGGCGCTGCGCCGTGCGCTGGCCGAGGTGCTGGTGCACTTCCCGCTGTACCGCCTCTACATCTCCAAGGGCGGGCGCAGCGAGGAGGATCGACGCATCCTGGACTGGGCCATCGCCGGCGCGCGCCGCACGCTGCGCCCCACAAGCCTGCCGCTGCTGCCGTTGCTCGACACCTGGCTGGGCGGCGAGCCGCCGCGCAGCCTGCCCCCCGCCCAGCGGCGCGAACGCCTGGAGGCCGCGGTGCGCTTCCAGCAGCTCTCGGCACCCGTGGCCGCCAAGAGCGTGGAGGACACCGCCTTTTACCGCTACGGGCGCCTGCTTTCGCGCAACGAGGTGGGCTCGGACCCCGCGCGCTTCGCGCTTTCGCCCGCCAGCTTCCACGGTGTCGCGCGGATGCGCGCGAAGCGCTTCCCCGGCGCGATGCTCGCCACCGCCACGCATGATCACAAGCGTGGCGAGGACACCCGCGCGCGGCTGGCGGTGCTGTCGGAAATCCCGGCGGAATGGGCGGCGGCGGTGGACCGCTGGACGCGGCTGAACGCGCCGCTGCGCCGCGAACTCGACGACGGACCGGCGCCGGGGATGAGCGCGCAGTTGATGCTCTACCAGACGCTGGTCGGCGCCTGGCCGCTGGGCCTCGCACCCGAGGATGATGCCGGTGTGAACGCCTTCGCCGCCCGCGTGGCCGACTGGCAGCGCAAGGCCCTGCGCGAGGCCAAGCGCCGCACCGAATGGGCGGTGGAGAACGAGGCCTATGAAGCCGCCTGCCAGGAATTCCTCCAGGCCATTCTCGCCGGTGACCGCGCCAGCCGCTGGCGTGAGGAGGTGGCGGGCTTCGCCGCGCGGCTCGCGCCGGCCGGGGCCGTGAACGGGCTCGCCCAGGCGCTGCTGCGCTGCGCGGCGCCCGGCCTGCCCGACCTCTACCAGGGCACGGAGTTCTGGGATTTCAGCCTGGTGGACCCCGACAACCGCCGCCGGGTGGATTGGCTGGCCCGAGCCGCTGCACTCGAGGCCGGCGCCCCGCCGCATGCGCTGCTGGCGGAATGGCGCGACGGCCGCGTGAAGCAGGCCGTGATCGCCCGCGCATTGGCGCTGCGCCAGGCGCAGCCGGCGGTGTTCGCGCAGGGCGACCACGTGCCCATTCCGGTCGGAGGCAGCCAGGCCTCCCATGCGCTGGCCTTCGCCCGTGTGCAGCGGGAGGGCGCGGTCCTCGCCGTCGCCACGCGGCTGCCCGCTGCCCTGATCGGCACGGCGGATATGCCGCTCGTGCCTGCAGGGGCATGGGGCGACACCCATCTGCGCCTGCCGCCACGCCTCGCCGGCGCTACCTGGCGCGATGTGCTGACCGGGCAGACGCTGCGCCTGCGCGGCGGTCGGCT
>JBHYDO010000202.1:0-8739 GCA_051860645.1 Roseococcus sp. | reverse complement strand
AGCACCGGCCGCTGCCTCCCGCGCGCGGGGCGCTGGAGGCACGGCTGGCCGATCATTCCATGGGGTCCTTGTAGATGAAGATGCCCACTTCGCCGGCCAGCGCGGCCTCGAAGGCGCCCTGCCAGCCGGCGTCGAGCGTGTTCAGCGCCTCGGCCTCGAGCAGACCCCAGCCGGCCAGCTGCGACTCCGTCCAGCCGGCTTCGGCGATGGCCTGTTCCGCTCCCTCCAGCGCCGCGCGCGCATCGGCCGCGTCCAGCACCAGCAGGAGCACATGGCGATCCCCGTCCACATTCGCCGCTTCCGCCCGCACCACATGCACCGCCACACCAAGGTCCTTCCATGCCCGATGACGTGATCACGCCCGAGGGCGGCGCCATCCGCGAAACCAGCCTGCAGGTCGCGCTGAGCGAGCGCTACCTGGCCTATGCCATGTCCACCATCATGGCACGCTCCCTGCCCGATGTGCGGGACGGGCTGAAGCCGGTGCACCGGCGGCTGCTCTGGGCCATGCACCAGCTCAAGCTCGACCCCGCCTCGGGCTTCAAGAAATGCGCGCGCATCGTGGGCGACGTGATGGGCAAGTACCACCCGCATGGCGACAGCTCCATCTACGAGGCCCTGGTCCGCCAGGCGCAGGAATTCGCCGCCCGCTACCCGCTGGTCGAGGGCCAGGGAAATTTCGGCAACATCGACGGCGATAACGCGGCGGCGATGCGCTACACCGAGGCGCGGCTGACCGAGGTGGCGCAGGCGCTGCTGTCCCAGATTGACGAGGACACCGTCGATTTCCGCGCCACCTATGACGGCGAGGACCGCGAGCCGGTGGTGCTGCCCGCCGCCTTCCCGAACCTGCTGGCCAATGGCGCGAGCGGCATCGCGGTGGGCATGGCCACCTCCATCCCGCCGCACAATGCGGGCGAACTCTGCGGCGCTGCGCTGCACCTGATCGACCACCCCAACGCCTCCACGGCCGAGCTGCTTGCCCATGTGCCCGGCCCCGACTTCCCCACCGGTGGCGTGCTGGTGGAGAGTCGCGAGAGCATCCTCGACGCTTACGAGACCGGCCGCGGCGGCTTCCGCCTGCGCGCGAAATGGGAGGTGGAGCGCGGCAAGGCGGGTGCTTGGAACGTCGTGATCACCGAGATCCCCTACCAGGTCCAGAAGTCAAAGCTGATCGAGCAGATCGCGCTGCTGCTGGAGGAGAAGAAACTCCCGCTGCTCAGCGATGTGCGGGATGAGAGCACCGACCTCGTCCGTGTTGTCATTGAGCCCAAGAGCCGCACCGTGGACCCGGCCGTGCTGATGGAGACGCTGTTCCGCGCCACCCAGCTGGAATCCCGCTTCAGCCTCAACATGAACGTGCTGGACGGCAGCCGCACGCCGCGTGTGATGGGCCTGCGCGACGTGCTGCGCGCATGGCTCGACCACCGCCATGTGGTGCTGAAACGCCGCACCGCGCACCGGCTGGAGGCCATTGCGCGGCGGCTCGAGGTGCTGGACGGCTATCTCATCGTCTATCTCCACCTGGACGAGGTGATCCGCATCATCCGCACGGAGGAGGAGCCTCGGCCGAAGCTGATGGCGGCCTTCGGGCTCAGCGAGGTGCAGGCCGAGGCCATCCTCAACATGCGCCTGCGCAGCCTGCGCCGCCTGGAAGAGATGGAAATCCGCCGCGAGCACGACAAGCTGACCAAGGAACAGAAGGGCCTCCAGGCCTTGATGGGCAGCGAGGCAAAGCGCTGGTCCACGATCGCAAAGGAGATCGAGGAAACTCGGAAAAAATTCGGTGCGACCGAGGTGCCCGAGGGCAAGGGCCGCGAGGCCGCCGAGCGCCAGAACGCCCTCGGCGCCCGCCGCACCCGGGTGGACGGCGCCCAGGCCGCGCTGGTGGTGGACGAGAGCGCCTTCATCGAGCGCGAGCCGCTGACGGTGGTGCTTTCGCAGAAGGGCTGGATCCGCGCGCTGAAGGGGCATCTCGCCGAGGACGCGGAGCTTCGCTTCAAGGAGGGCGACGCGCTGCGCTTCCGCCTGCATGCGCAAAGCACCGATCGCCTGGTGGTCTTCGCCACCAACGGAAAAGCCTACACCATCAAGGCCGAAATCCTCCCGCGTGGCCGCGGCGATGGCCAGCCGCTGCGCCTCATCGTGGACCTGCCCAACGAGGACGAGCCCATCGCCATGTTCCTGGCCGCCGAGGGCCAGCGCTTCCTGCTGGCGGCCACCGACGGCAAGGGCTTCCTGGTCGAAGGTGCGGAACTGCTGGCCGAAAAGCGCACCGGCAAGCAGGTCATGACGCTGGAAGGCAAGGCGCAGGCCCTGCTGTGCCGGCCTGCCGCGGGCGATATGGTGGCCGTGGTGGGCGAGAATCGGAAGCTGCTGGTCTTTCCCGCCGACCAGGTCCCCGTGATGACGCGTGGCCGCGGCGTGCAGCTGCAATCATACAAGGATGGCGGGCTGGCGGATGCGCGGCTGTTCACGGTGTCCGAGGGGCTGAGCTGGCGCCTTGGCGACAGGGTCCGGGTGGAGGCGGACATCACCCCCTGGCGCGGCAACCGGGCAGGCGCGGGGAAGATGCCGCCCAACGGGTTTCCGAAGAACAACCGCTTCGGGGGGTAGCGCGCCGATCCGCCGAGCGCGCGCCGACGCAAGGGCGCCGAGCGTCAGGCCGGGCTCTCGTCCTCCAACACTCGCCACTGCCCGCGCAGCAGCACCTCGGCCGGCCGATAGCTCGACTTGTAGGCCATCTTCCGGCTCTCCGGCACCCAGTAGCCGAGGTAGACAAAGGGCAGCCCGCTGCGCCGCGCCTCCGCCAGCAGCCACATCACGGCGAAGGAGCCAAGGCTGCGCCGCTCCTCCTCGGGGGCGTAGAAGGAATACACCGCGGAAAGCCCGTCGCTCAGCCAGTCGGTCAGGCAGGCGCCGAGCAGCCGGCCCTCGGCGTTTCGGAATTCCACGAGACCCGTGGTGATGGGCGTGTCCTCCACCATGGCGCGGTAGTCGTAGAAGCCCATCGCCGCCATGTCGCCGCCGGTGTGGCGCTGCTGCTGGTAGGATTGGAACAGGGCGAACTGCTCCGCCGTGGCGCGCGCCGGCGTGGCCCGCACGTCGAGGTCGGCATTGCGCGCCAGCAGCTTGCGCTGCGTGCGGCTCGGCTTGAAATCGGCCGCGCGCACCCGGATCGGGATGCAGGCGGCGCAGCCCGGGCAGACCGGCGAATAGGCGATATTGTGGCTGCGACGGAAGCCGGCGCGCGAGAGGCGGTCATGCAGGGTCTCGCTCTCGGTGCCCGAGAGTTCGGTCACGATCTTTCGCTCCGTCCGGCCCGGCAGGTAGGGGCAGGGCAGGGGCGTGGTCGTGTAGAAGAATTGCGGGCGGCGGGTCCGGCTGTGCACCGCACCCATGTCGCGGTCGCCAGCGGATTCTTCAATAGCAGGCTGGAACCGCTCGGCCATCAGACGGTGAACTGCTCGGCGATGATCCGCTCGCTCAGGCTGTGGGCCGGGTCGAACAGCATGGTCATCGAGATGCCGCGGTCCTCGCGCACCTCCACGCGGCGGACGTCGCGCACCTCGGTGTAGTCGGCGGTGGCCGAGACGGGGCGCTTGTCGGCCTCCAGCACCTCGAACACCACGCGCGCGGTGGAGGGCAGCAGGGCGCCGCGCCAGCGCCGCGGCCTGAAGGCGGAGATGGGCGTCATCGGCAGCAGGTTGGCGTCCAGCGGCACGATGGGCCCGTGCGCCGAGAGGTTGTAGGCGGTGGACCCCGCCGGCGTGCTGACCAGGATGCCGTCGCAGATGAGTTCCGACAGCCTCTCCTTGCCGTCCACCAGGATGCGGAGCTTGGCGGCCTGGCGCGTCTCGCGCAGCAGCGAGACCTCGTTGATGGCGAGCGAGGCATGGGTGCCCTCGGCGGAATGCGCGCGCATCCGCAGCGGGTGCAGCAGGGCGGCCTGTGCAGCCTCGAGGCGGGCGGGCAGGTCCGCCTCGGTGTAGGCGTTCATCAGGAAGCCGACGCTGCCACGGTTCATGCCGTAGATGGGGCGGTTGCGGCCAAGGAAGCGGTGCTGGGTTTCCAGCATCATGCCGTCGCCGCCGAGGGCCACGATGAAATCCGCCGTCTCGGGCGGGACGTCGCCGTACTGCGCCGCCAGGCGCGCACGCGCCTCCTGCGCGGCGGAGGTCTGCGCCGCCAGGAAGGCGATGCTCAAGCCAGACGCCGGTGCTCGAGTACGGGCATGTCCCGCCGCACCCGGGCGGTGACGGCGGCATCTAGCCGCGCCGTGGCCCAGCCCGTCCCGTCCGAGCACTTGGCCACCACATGCCCCCAGGGGTCGGCAATGAGGGAATGGCCGTAGACCTGGCGCATCGCGCCCCTCTCCTCGTAGCTGCCATGGCTGGCGGCGGCGATGATCCAGCACTGGCTCTCGATGGCGCGCGCGCGCAGCAGCACCTCCCAATGGTCCTTGCCGGTCATCAGCGTGAAGTTGGACGGCACCAGGATGGCCTCTGCACCCCGGCGGCGCAGCGCCAGATACTGCTCGGGGAAGCGCATGTCGTAGCAGATGGTGCAGCCGAAGGTGACGCTGCCGGCTTGGAAGGTGACCAGGCTCTCACCCGCGCCGTAGAGGGCGCTTTCGCGATAGCCCGTGCCGTCCGGGCCGGTGATGTCGAAGAGATGGATCTTGCGGTAGCGCGCGACCTCGCGGCCGGCGGGGTCGAAGACCAGGGTGGTGTTGAAGAGTTTTTCCGGCCCCTGCTCGATGATGGAGCCGCCATGGACATGGATGCCGGCGCCGCGCGCCACCTCGCGCAGGAACTCATAGGCCGGGCCGCCGGTGCCGCCGGGTTCGGGCAGGATTTCGGCTGCCGCCGCCCGCGCCTCGCGCCCGCCGCCGAGGTTGGTCCAGGTCTCGGGCAGGCTGACCATGCCGGGACGGTCCGCCGCCAGCGCGCCCTCGATGAGGCGGCGGGCCTGGGCGATGTTGGCGGGCTTGTCGGAGCCCTGGTTCATCTGGATGACGGAAACGCGCATGGCGCCATCAAGCCACACTCGGCGCCGCACGGCAAAAGGCACCTGCGCGGGTGGCGGGCCTCAACGCCCGCGCGGCCAGTTGATCCGCGGCTCCGCCCGCGCGGCGCCGGGCTCCGGTGGCGCCGCCATCACGCCTGGCGGCGGCACCTCGTCGCGCGTCGCCAGCGGCCCACCGCGCGCCGCCAGTGCGCGGATGTCGGCGCGCAGGTCATCCAACTGCGCCTCGATGGAATCGAGCCGCCCCTTCACCCCAAAGACCGAGAAGGGCATCACCAGCACACAGAGCCCCAGCAGCAGGAACACCAGCAGCACGGCGAGGCCGCTCCATTCGGGCAGGCCGGGGATGGTGAGGCGCTGGGCCCAATCCTCCAGCATCAGCCGCCCGTCACGCTCATGTGGCGGGCCACGGCGGGCGCGCGGCGGCGGCGATCAATGACGAAGTCATGCCCCTTGGGCTTGCGGGCGATGGCGTCGCGGATGGCCTGGCGCAGGCCTTCCTCGCCCAGGTCGGGGTCGCGCAGCGGCGCGCGCAGGTCGGCCGCGTCCTCCTGGCCCAGGCACATGTAGAGGGTGCCGGTGCAGGTCAGCCGCACGCGGTTGCAGCTTTCGCAGAAATTATGGGTCATCGGCGTGATGAAGCCGAGCCGCGTGCCCGTCTCCGCCACGTCGAAATAGCGGGCCGGGCCGCCCGTGCTGTAGTCGGTCTCGTTCAACGTCCAGCGCTGCTTCAGGCGCGCGCGGACCAAGCTCAGCGGCAGGAACTGGTCGGTTCGGTCGCCGGTGATCTCGCCCATCGGCATGGTCTCGATCAGGCAGAGGTCGAAGCCATGCTCGCCGCACCAAGCCAGCATGCGGTCGAACTCGTCCTCGTTCACGCCCTTGAGCGCGACCGCGTTGATCTTGACGTGCAGGCCGGCGGCCTTGGCGGCGAAAATGCCGTCCAGCACCTTGTCCAGCTCGCCCCAGCGGGTGGCGGCGGTGAAAGCGGCAGGGTCCAGCGTGTCGAGCGAGACGTTGATGCGCCGCACGCCCGCCGCCGCCAGCCCCTCGGCGTGTTTGGTCAGCTGCGTGCCGTGTGTGGTGAGGGTCAGCTCCTCCAGCCCGCCCGCGCCGAGGCGCGCGCCGAGGCTCCGCACCAGGCTCATGACGTTGCGGCGGACCAGGGGCTCGCCCCCGGTCAGGCGCAGCTTGCGCACGCCCATGCCGATGAAGGTGCCGCAAAGGAGGTCGAGCTCCTCCAGCGTCAGCACCTCCGACTTCGGCAGGAAGGTCATGTCCTCGGCCATGCAGTAGACGCAGCGCAGGTCGCACCGGTCCGTCACGGAGACGCGGAGGTAGCTGATGCTGCGGCCGAAGGGGTCGATCATGGGTGGCACGGCTTCCCGGGTGTGTGTCGGCTTCCCCCAGTATTTGGGCCCTGCCCCCCGGGCGGCGCAAGCCCTTGGGGGACGGTCAAGAGAACAGGGCGATGCTACCTGCCGCGGTCAGCAGCACCAGGGCGAAGGGCTTGTAGAAGCGCACTGGCACAACCCCGAACAGCGCGGCGCCGATCCGCACGAAGCCCATCAGCACCGGCAGCATGATGAGGAAGCGCAGCAGCACAGGCCCGTCGATCAGCCCCGCGAAGAAGGGCACCACCACCGAGATCACCGCGATCAGCCCGAAGAAGAAGATGAGGTTGGCGCGGTGCCGCTTCGCCTCCTCGGGCCCGGCCAGCAGATAGAGGATCACGGGCGGGCCGCTCATGCCCGTGGCACCCTTCAACAGCCCCGCGGCGGTCCCCACCGCCACGTTCAGCCCGAAGGGCCGCGCGCCGTGGTACCGCCAGCCGGAAAGCATCAGGAAGCCGAACACCAGCACCATGGCGCCGATGGAACGCCGCAGCGTCTCGGGGTCGGCGGCCAGCAGCACATAGGCGCCGAGCGGCGTGGCGAGCGCCGCCGCGCCGCCGATGGGGAGGATGACGCGGTGATCCGCCTCGCGGAATGCCCGCGGCATGAGCTGGAGCGAGACGATCAGCTCCATCAGCAGCATCACCGGCACGCCGGCCAGCGGCCCCCACAGCACCGAGTAGATGGGCGCCAGGATGATGGCCGTGCCGAAGCCAGCATAGCCGCGCATCAGCCCCGCGACGGCGGTGGCGAGGATCGCGGCCCAGGTCTGCCAGGCGGCGAGTTCGGCGAAAAGGAGCTCCATTACCCGTACACCGGTTCCAGCCGCACCCTGGCCAGGTTGAGCAGAAGCTTGCCCGCATGTTCAAAATTCACCGTGACCCGGTCCCCCACCACCGACTGCACCTGGCCCACGCCCCATTCGGGCCTGTCGGGTTGGCGCACGCGCATTCCTGGCTCGATTTCACCCACCTTTGGCCCTCTCCCCGTTCGAAACGGTTGCCCTGGCGGGCATCACGGCACAGCCTTGCGCACGCGTCCCCACCATCCCGCCTAAAGGATGCGGCAACCATCCCCCCTCCATGCTCCCCTCCGATGACGGCCCCGCGGCACAGGCACTTGTTCATCCATTGGCATTATTGCCCGTTGCGCCGCACCGGCGCATGCCAGCCGGGTTGCGGTGCGTGCGGCCGGGTTCACCGCGGGCGGATGTCAGGGGCACGAGGGGCGCATGTTCTCGCGACCTTGGCCGGCGTGGCCCGGTTCGGGACAAGTTGTCCCGGGGCCAGAGGGGAGGGTGTCGGTCAGGCTGGCGCGCCGAATTTCGACGCCGGACATTGCAGCGAAGGTGGAAGTTGAACATGTCTGAAGATCTGTCCGAGGGACGCAACACGATCCGCCTGGCGGAGCTCATGGCGGCCCGCATCTGCCATGACCTCGGCTCGCCCATGGCGAGCATCTCGGCCTTGATGCCGCAGGCGGCGGACCCCGCCGCGCATGCCGTCTTGAGCGAGACCGTGGGCGAGATGCGTGCGCGCCTGCGCCTGTTCGGCGCCATGTTCGGCCTCGCCGACGAACTCGGCTGGCCCGAGCTTGACGAGCTCGTTCGCGGTGCCCCCATGGCGCACCGGGTGAGGTTTGCGCTGCCGCCATCGGGCGGACCCTTCGCGCCGGGCCGCGCGCGCCTCTATCTCTCCTGCGTGCTGCTGGCGGCCGAGGCCCTGCCGCGCGGCGGGGTGGTGCATGTGACCGAGCCGGCGTCAGGGCATCTCGCGCTCCGGATCGAGGGGCGGCAGACGGAATGGTCGCCCACACTGCTCGACCTGCTGGCCGGTGGCAGCGTCGAGGCTGCGCTGGAAGAAGGGCCACGCCGCCTGCTGGCCCCCTGGGCGGTCCTGCTGGCGGCGCGTGAGGGCCATTCGCTGGCACTGGCCATGCCCACGGGCCCAGGCGAGCCCGCTCTGCTGCTTCTGCCGCAGGCCTGACGGCGCAGACCGGGAAGGGCGCGGGCGGCGCCGCGCTTAACCCTTTCTTCGCTCTGCCCTGGCATGCTGGCAGCTCAATCCCCGGACCGCTGGAGGAGAAGGGCTGCCCATGGACGACTTGCTCGCCGATTTCCTGACCGAAACCAATGAGGGGCTGCAAAGCCTCGACGGCGTGCTGCTCCAGCTTGAGCGTGACCCAGCGAACGGCCCGCTGCTCTCGGAAGTGTTCCGCGCGGTCCACACCATCAAGGGCACCTGCGGCTTCCTGGGCCTCTCGCGCCTCGAAGCCGTCGCGCATGCCGCCGAGAACGTGCTGGGTCTCTGGCGCGACG
>JBHYDO010000201.1:0-8774 GCA_051860645.1 Roseococcus sp. | reverse complement strand
GCCGGATCGGCCTGGCCTGTCCGGGCCAGCAACTCGGTCTCGGCCTGCAGCACGGCTCGCGGGTCATGGATACGGTCGGCCAGGCGTGCGAAGCGGATCCAGTCCCGGCCCGGATGTTCCCCGTAGCGGAGAACGAGCGCGCGGGCCCGCGGCCACTCCTCCTGGTCCGCAGCCTCGGCGGCCTCAGTCGCGAGCCTGCCGGCGGGCGTGGCGGCAGCCACGGCTTGGCCATGCCGCTTCGCCAGGGTGTCCCAAAGCTGGGTGTTCTGGGGCCAGGCGCGCCGGGCGTCGTTGATCAGGCGACCGGCGAGGTCCGGCTGCCCGAGCTCCAGGGCCGCGACCACGCCGAGGCGAAAGGCGCGCGGCGGCACCGGCGGGCCGCCCCCCGCCATGTGGGGGGATGCGGGCCCCCGTGCCCCGCCGTGCAGGCATGCTCCACCAGCCGGGCGACGATATCCTGCCGGGCAGCGGCGGCGGCGGCATCCAACAGGGCCAGGAAGGGCTGGCGTGGCAAGCGGACCAGTTGCAGCGCCAGCCGAAGGCTCCCATCGAGGTCACCGGTGGCCAGCGCAGCGGACAAGGCCGCCTGTCGAGACCTGCCATCGTCCATTCCGCGCCCCACCTTCCACGCTTGAAACACCTTGCCGCTCCGTGGCCTGGAACGGCGTCAAAAGGGCCGCTTCAGCGCCGTCCCTGGCCCTTTCGCGGTGGCGCCGCGCAGGCTCAGGCCGGCCGCGGCCCGTTCAGGCGCCACATGGCCCTGTTGAGGACACCCGCGAAGCTTACCCAGGCCAAGTAAGGCGCGAAAAGGAGCGCGGCGGTGCTGCTGATCGGCGCGAAGAGAGCGATGCACACGGCAATGCTGACCCAAAGGGCCACCAGGTCCCAGAAGGCCAGATCCGGCCGGCGCAACCCGAAGAACAGCCAGGACCAGGCGAAATTCAGTACCAGTTGCGCCGCATAGACGGCCAGGACCGGGCCGAAGCCCACCTCGCGCCACACCAGCCACCCCGCGACCGCAATGCAGCAGAACAGGACGCCCCAAGCCGGCCCGAACAGCCAGTTGGGCGGCCGCCACCAGGGCTTGCGCAGGCCTTCATACCAGGCGCCCGGCGTGAAGATGGCGCCGGACCCCGCGGTGACGAAGCAGGCGACGAAAAAGCCCAGCAGGGCGAGCCAGTCGTTCATTGGGTCCAGCCCATCGTCACGGCCTCCTGCATTTTCAGCGCCTGCACGGTGGCGCCGACGTCGTGGACGCGGAGGATATGGGCGCCGCGCCGCGCGGCCTCCAGGGCCACGGCCACACTTCCCGCGGCGCGCTGCCGCGCCTCCGACACGCCCGTGATTCGCCCGATGAACGCCTTGCGCGAGGCGCCGACCAGGATGCTGCAGCCCAGGCCCGCCAGCAGCGGCAGCCGGGCGATGAGGTCCAGATTGTCCTGCACCCGCTTGCCGAAACCGATGCCAGGATCCACTGCGATCCGCGCGCGCGGAATGCCGGCCGCCTCGCAGGCGGCGATCCGCGTGGCGAGGTGCTGCGCGACCTCCCGCGGGGCGTCGTCGTACTGGATTTCCCGCTGCATGGTGCGCGGGTCCAGCGTCCGCATGTGCATCAGCACCACCGGACAGCCGGCGGCTGCGACGGTGGCGAGGCTGTCGGGATCATGGGCAAGGGCGCTCACATCGTTCACGATGCGGGCGCCCGCAGCCAACGCCGCCCGCATGGTGGCGGCATGGCGCGTGTCCACACTGACCGTCCCGCCGCGCGCGAGCGCCGCGATGACCGGGAGGATGCGCGCCTGCTCGGCCTCGGGGGTCAGTGGCTCGGCGCCTGGTCGGGTGCTCTCGCCGCCCACATCCAGGATGTCGGCACCCGCCTCCCGCAGCGCCTCGCCCAGCGCGATCGCGGCGTCATGCGCGGCGATGCCATCGCTGGAGAAGCTGTCCGGCGTGCAGTTGACGATGCCCATGACAAGGGGCCGGGCGCGGTGCCGCGCCAGCCCCGCGAAGGGCGGCGGTGGCAGGGTCAGTGCGGCGGGGGCTGCTGACAGCGGCAGGGGGGCACCGGCGGCATCGCGGATGGCCAGGAAAACAATGGACCCACCCTGCAATCGCAGGGCGAGTCCATCGCGCAAGGCTGTCTCGGCCGCCGGCCCGTCGAGCAGGCCGAGCGGCTCGATCAGCGGCAACTCAGCCCGCGGGCTGGGGCGAGAGCCCGCCGGCGTCGGGCCGAGGCGTCCGCCCACCCGAACTGGGCACGCTGCCCCGCCCGGCCGAGGTCGGCTCATCGGGGCGCACGCGCACCACCGGCTCGCCGCGCAGCACCTGGCGGATTTCGTCGCCCGAGAGGGTCTCGTACTCCAGAAGGCCCTTGGCCAGCCGCTCCAGCTCGTCGCGGTTCTCGGTCAGCACCTGGGTGGCGCGGGCATAGGCGCCGTCGATGATCCCGCGGATCTCCGCGTCGATCATCCGCGCGGTCTCCTCGCTGAGGTTCTTCGACTGGGTGACGGAATGGCCGAGGAACACCTCCTGGCTGTTCTCGCCATAGGCGACCATGCCGAGCTTCTCGCTCATGCCCCACTCGGTGACCATCATGCGGGCCATGTTGGTGGCCATCTTGATGTCGCCCGAGGCGCCGTTGGACACCTTGTCCGAACCGAACACGACCTCCTCCGCGACGCGGCCGCCCATCGCCATCGCAAGCTCGGCCTTCATCTTGGACTTGTGCTTGCTGTAGCGGTCGCCGGCGGGCAGCGACATGACGAGGCCCAGCGCACGTCCACGCGGGATGATGGTGGCCTTGTGCACCGGATCGCATTCGGGCTCATGCATCGCGACCAGGGCGTGGCCGGCCTCGTGATAGGCCGTCATGCGCTTCTCGTCCTCGGACATGACGAGGCTGCGGCGCTCCGCACCCATCATCACCTTGTCCTTGGCGGCCTCGAACTCGGCCATGCCCACGGTGCGGCGGCCGGTGCGCGCGGCCAGCAGGGCGGCCTCGTTCACCAGGTTCGCCAGATCCGCGCCGGAAAAGCCGGGGGTGCCGCGTGCGATCGTCTTGGGGTCCACGTCGGAAGCCAGCGGCACCTTGCGCATGTGCACGCGCAGGATCTTCTCGCGCCCGTTCACATCGGGGTTGGGCACGACCACCTGGCGGTCGAAGCGGCCCGGGCGCAGCAGCGCGGGGTCCAGCACGTCGGGCCGGTTGGTGGCCGCGATGATGATGACGCCCTCGTTGCTCTCGAAGCCGTCCATCTCGACCAGCATCTGGTTCAGCGTCTGCTCGCGCTCGTCATTGCCGCCGCCCAGGCCCGCGCCTCGATGGCGACCGACCGCGTCGATTTCGTCGATGAAGATCAGGCAGGGGGCGTTCTTCTTGCCCTGCTCGAACATGTCGCGCACGCGGCTCGCGCCCACGCCCACGAACATCTCGACGAAGTCCGAGCCCGAGATGGTGAAGAAGGGCACGTTGGCCTCGCCCGCGATGGAGCGCGCCAGCAGCGTCTTGCCGGTGCCCGGGGGGCCGACCAGCAGCACGCCCTTGGGGATCTTGCCGCCCAGGCGCTGGAACTTCTGGGGGTCGCGGAGGAAGTCCACGATTTCCTCAAGCTCGGCCTTCGCCTCGTCGATGCCGGCCACGTCCTCGAAGGTCACGCGGCCGTGCTTCTCGGTCAGCAGCTTGGCCTTGGACTTGCCGAAGCCCATGGCGCGCCCGCCGCCGCCCTGCATCTGGCGCATGAAGAAGATCCAGACGCCGATGAGAAGCAGCATCGGGAACCACGAGATCAGGATCTGGAAGAGCGGGTTCACGTCGCTCTCCTCGGGGCGCGCGACCACGCGCACGCCCTTCTCCGTCAGCCGGCTGACCAACTGCGGATCTTCCGGGGTGAAGGTGGTGAAGGCGCGCCCGTCGGTCAGCTGCCCCGACACGGTGCGACCCTGGATGACCACGTCACGCACCTGGCCCTGGTTCACCTCGTTCAGGAAGTCACTGTAGGCCACCTGCAACTGCGTCCGGTTCTGCCCGCCCGAGGGCTGGAACAGGTTGAACAGCGCCACCAGAAGCAGCGCCACGATCACCCAGAGGGCCAGGTTCCGGCCGAAATTGCTCACGATCCGCATTCCCCTTCGCCGGAGATCATCACCGGCACTGCATGAAGATAGTATGTCTGCCCGCAACGGGAATGGCTGCGAGCAAAAACTCACTCCAGCAAAGGCCCGCCCTCGGGCGCGAACCACGCAACGGGCGCGCTCGCAACGGCTGCATCACGATATGGGAGATGGTTGATGTTGGCCAGCACGACAACACCCTCGCCGGCCAGTGCAGGCAGGGCAGCCAGCGCCTGGCTCGGGACGTGGCGCTGGCGCGGGCGCAGCCGGGCTGCGCCGGGACGGCCCAGGGCGCCCAGCGTGCCGTCGGACGGCCGCGATCCTCGGCCAAGCTGGAACCTTCCGTCCCAGCGCACGCCCGGCGCCGCGGGGATGGGCGGCTCTGGCGCCTCGCGCAGCAGCCACCCGTCCCGCCACCGCACCCCCGCCAGCGTCCCCTGCCCGGCCGCAAGCAGCCGTGCCACCGCCGCAGGAGCGGGGGCATGCGAGGCGCCGCCGACCACCCGCAGCAGCGCGGCCAGCAGGTCACGCGCAATTCCGTCCCGCCCCAGCCGCTGGGCATCCACCAGGGCGCAACCCTCGGGCCACAGTCGCACGCTCTCGGCCGCCCGCGCTGCCAGCAAGGCATTCGCCCGGGCACGGGCGGCTGCGAAGCCCGGTGCGGCCCGCAGCACCCCCTCCAGCCCTCCCACTGCGCGCAGCCGGGCACGGGTGAAGCGTGGATCGGCGTTGGACGGGTCCGTGACCGGGCGCAGCCCAGCCGCAGCACAGGTCGCCGCCAGCCGTCCGGGCGGAACCTCCAGCAGCGGCCGCAGCACAAGCGCCTCCGGTGCCACCGCAAGCGGCGTCATGCCTGCCAGCCCGCGTGGACCGCTCCCGCGCAGGGCGCGGAAGGCAATGGTCTCGGCCTGGTCGGCCGCGTGGTGGCCGAACAGCAGATGCACCGCCCCCGCTTCCCGGCAGGCCTCGAGCAGCACCGCGCGGCGCGCCGCACGGGCGCGCGCCTGGAGGCCGGGGCCACCTGGCAGGGACAAGGTCAGCACGCGCGCGGCCATGCCGTGCCGGGCCAGCTGAACGGCTGTGTCCGCAGCCTCGACGGCACTGCCGGCCCGCAGTCCGTGGTCCACGATGAGTGCCAGCGCCCGCCCCCCGGACCAGTGATGCGCCAGCACGGCGAGCGCCAAGGAATCCGGGCCACCCGAGCAGGCGACGGCGATGGGCAGGACGAAGGGCCCCAGTTGCGCCATCCGGGCGGAGAATTCCTCCGCGCGGATGGGTTCGGCGCTCAGCGGCAGCCCGCCTGCTGCCGCGCGGCTGCCACGCGATCGGCGACGGGACCGCGGAGGTTGGGGAACTGGCTGCGCAGGTCATTCAGCGTGTCGCAGGCCTCGCGACGGCTGTTCAGCGCCTGGAAGGAATTGGCGAGGCCCAGCAGCGCCTCGGGCGCGCGCGGCCCGGTGCGGGAGCGCACATAGGCCTCGTTGTAGGCGATGGCCGCGTTGGCGTGGTCCCGCCGGCCGGTCAGCGCATCGGCCAGCAGCATGTGGGCGGAGACCTGCTGCGGGGCGGCGCGGCTCGCGATGACTTCGCGCGCGGCGGCCTCGGCGGCCGGGTAATCGCGGCGGGCCAACGCGGTCCGGCCCTCCTGGATGGCGCGCTCCGGCGTGCGGGGCGGGCGGGCGTCAGGCGCTGGCACCGCTGGGCGGGCCGGGGCGGGCGCGGCCACGGAAGGCGGCGCCGCACCGGCGGGCGCAGCCTGGCTGAACCTGAACTCGATGTCGCCCTGCAGCTTCTCCAGATCCTCGCGCAGGCGGGTGTTCTGGTTTTCCAGGACATCGGTGCGGCCGCGCAAGCGGCGCACCTCCTCCTCCAGCACGTTCACCCGGTCGAGCAGGCGGGCGACAAGGTCGTTGCCACCGCCCGAGGTGGGGGGCGCCAATCCGGGCGAGCCGAACGGAGGCGCCACTCCCGCACGCCCGCGCAGGGCCTGTTCCATCTCCTGCCGCAGTTGCAGAATCTGGTTCTGCAGCGCGATGCCCTCGCGGCTTTCCATCTGCGCGGCCGCCGGCCCCACCAGGAGGCCAAGCCCCAGAAGGGTGAGCCCCAGGAAGGTGAGCCCCCGGATGGGTGCGGCCGCGCGCATGGTCATGCCTTCAGCGCACCACGGTCACGGCGCGGCGGTTCTGCGCCCATGCTTCCTCGTTCGAGCCGAGCGCCTCCGGCCGGTCCTTGCCGTAGCTGATGGTCTGGATGCGCGCACCCGCCACGCCGCCGGCCACCAGCACGTCGCGCGCCGAATTGGCGCGGCGCTGGCCCAGGGCGAGGTTGTATTCGCGCGTGCCGCGCTCATCGGCATGGCCTTCGACGGTGACCTGCACCGCCGCGTTCTGCTGCATCCAGGCGGCCTGGCGGCCCAGGACGGTGCGCTGATCGGCGCGGATGGTGCTGCGATCGAAGTCGAAGAACACGCGGTCGCCGACATTGGCGACAAGGTCTTCCTGGCTGCCCGGGCGGATGGTGCCGGCACCGCCGGCGCCGGCGCCGGCCGTCGTCGCGGCCTCCTCCGTGTTCGAGCAGGCGACCAGGAGGCCGCAGGCGGCCATCATGGAGAGAAGGGTCTTGGCGGTTGTCATCATCGGCTCCTGTATAGCAGCGCGGGGCTGCGCCGCGCACCCCGGAACACCCGGGGCGGCGCGGCAAATGGCGTGGTGATCTCTAATCAATCGTGGCGGGTGGTGCGACGGCGTGGCGCAATCATGGCAGGAACACGGCACGTGGCCTCGGCATGGAACTTCCGGTATCAGCTCAGCAGGGGCGACCAGGATGGGTCGGTCGCGTCGTTGGGCGTCACCACCTGGCGCTCGTTGAAGCCGGCGATGTCGATGGAGGAGATCCGCGCCGAGAAGCCCGCCCCGCGCGCGTCGCGGGCCGGCGTCTCGCGGTAGAACATCAGCACGCGGCCGTTGGGCGCGAAGGTGGGGCCCTCCATGGACCAGCCCTCGGAGAGAATTCGCTCGCCGGAGCCATCGGGCCGCATCACGCCAATGGCGAACTGCCCGCGCCCGATGCGGGTGAAGGCGATGAGGTCGCCGCGCGGCGACCAGACCGGCGTCGCATAGCGCCCATTGCCGAAGCTGATCCGCCGCACATTCCCGCCGCCCGCGTCCATCACATAGAGTTGCTGGTCGCCGCCACGGTCCGAGTTGAACACGATCTGCGTGCCGTCCGGCGAGAAGCAGGGGGAGACGTCGAGCCCCGCCGCGTTGGTGATCTGGCGTTCCCGCCGCGAGGCGAGGTCCACGATGAAGATGGAGGCATCGCCGCCGCGAATCGCGGACAGCACCACCGAACGGCCGTCGGGCGAGAAGCGGGGCGAAAGCGTCATGCCGCCGAAATTGCCCAGCACCTCCTGCCGCCCGGTCTGCAGGTTGAACAGGTAGACCCGCGGCTCGTTGCGCAGGTAGGACATGAACGCGATCTGCGTGGCGTTGGGGTGGAAGCGCGGCGTCAGCGCCTGGAACTGGCCATCGGTCAGGAAGCGGTGGTTCTCGCCGTCCTGGTCCATGATGGCGAGGCGGCGGGTGCGGCGGTCGCGCGGGCCGCTTTCGCTGATGTAGGCGACGCGGGTGTTGAAGTAGCCCTCCTCGCCCAGCAGCCGCTTGTAGATGTCGTCGGAGATGATGTGCGCGATCTGCCGCCAGTTGGCCGCCGTCGCGTTGTAGGCGGTGCCCAGCGCCTGCTGCTCGGGCAGGATGTCCCACAGGCGGAATTCCACGCGCAGCCGGTCGCCGGTCAGTTCCACGCGGCCCGTGGTGAGTGCCACGGCACCGATCAGCCGCCAGTCCTGGAAGCGCGGCGTCTGCGCCGCCGCCTCGGGCGTCTGGATGAAGGCAGCGCGCTCCACCGGGCGGAACAGGCCCGAACCGCGCAGGTTGTTCACGATGACGCGGGCGATGTTCTGCCCCAGGCGCTGCGCGTCCGGCCCCGCACCCGCCATGTCGGGCACGGCAATGGGAATGGGCTCGGTGCGCGCGCGGGTGATGTCGATGACGGTGCCGGAGGTGCCTTGGGCCGCGGCCGGGAGCGGCGTGGACCAGATGCCGGGCGCCACAAGCGTGGCGGCCGCGCCGGCGACCAGCGCACGGCGATGGATGGCGGGTGTCTTCACCGGAACGGAACTCCAACCGCGTTAATTCTCTGCCCGCACTTCGGCCGGTCCGGACCAGGGGTCAAGGGGCGTTGCTGTAACGGTTCCTTGCCAGTCCGGTTGCAGCCAGTCCGGTTGCAGCCCGGCGCGAGCCTCGTGGCACTCACCGCAGCCCGACATCGCGCGGGTTAAAGCGGAACACCGCGTCGCGCAGCGCGGCTAGGCGCTCGGGCGGCAGCGGCATGGGGTTGCAGCGGGGGTCGAGCAGGGCGCGGCGGGCGGCCTCATAGACCATGCGCGCGCGGGGGTCGGACGGGATGGGGCCGTTCGGTGTCACGACGCGCACGGTGCCCTGCGCATCCACCTGGACGCGCAGTTCCACCACGATGTCGCGCAGGTTGGGCGCGCCGGCATCCACCACCCAGCACTCGGCGATGCGGTCGGCGATGCCCGTGCGCTCGCCGGCCGTGAGCGGGGCGGAGCCCGTGGGCGCCCCGCCGCCGCGCTGCGGCGCGCC
>JBHYDO010000200.1:0-8788 GCA_051860645.1 Roseococcus sp. | reverse complement strand
CCAGCCCCACCGTGGCGCGCGCCAGGCCCATCAGCGGCGGCCCGGCCGCCTGGCCGATGAAGAAGTGGAACGCATGCAGCGCGGTGGCCGAGCCGCGGGCCTGCGGGGCCACCTCGGTCACGCGCGTTTGCAGCGAGTTGTGCAGCATGAAGAACCCGGTGCCGAGCAGCAGGCCGCCGCCGATGAAGACCCAATCCTCGGACGCCAGCGCGAACACCAGCGAACCCGCGGCCGCAAGCGCGCCGCCCAGCGTCATCATGCGCGGGGGGCCCAGGCGGCGCACCAGCCACGGCGCCAGGGCGGTGTAGAGGAAGCCGCCGCAGCCGAAGGCGGCCAGCGTGAACCCGGCCTCGCGCGTCGCGCCCATGCCGTTCTGCAGCAGGTGGTTGGCGAAATAGGGGAAGGCGCCGAAGACCAGCATGCCTTCGATCCCCACGGCCCAGAACAGGGCGCGCGCGGCGGGGTTGCCCAGCAGGAAGCGGTATCGGGCGATGGAATCGCCCAGGCTCAGCCGCCCGCGCGGCTCGTTGCGCGCCGGATCGCGCAGCAGCGGCAGCACGGACAGCGCCGACAGCGCGCCCGCCAGCACCATCAGCCCGCGCCAGCCCAGCACCGGTTCCAGCAGGCCGGCCAGCACGCCGCCCGCCATCTGGCCGGCAATCGCGCAGGCAAGGAAGCGGCTGATGGCCACCTGGCGCTCGGCCATGGGCACGCGGTCGCCGAAGAGGGCGAGCGTCACGGGGAAGATGCCGCCGCCCGCGGCACCCGTGAAGGCGCGCAGGATCAGCAGCACCAGCAGCGTCGGCGCCAATGCGGAGGCGAAGAGGAACACCGCCTGGAAGGCCAGCGCGAAGATGATGACGCGCTGCTTGCCCAGCGCATCGGCCACCGGCCCCAGCACGGGCTGCACCAGCGCGAAGGGCAGGGCGAAGGCGGTGGCGAGCAGCGCCACGCGCGCGGGGTCTTCCGCGAAGTCCAGCGCCAGCACGGCCACCAGCGGGTCCGTCAGGCGGGTGGCGATGGCGGAGGTGAAGCCCGCCAGGGCGAAGGTGAGGACAAGCCGGTTGTGCTGCGCGCGGCTCTCACAATGGCGCACAACCGCCGCGGCACCAGCCCGGCCAGGCGTGACGAATTGGTCAGGCGGGCGGGGGTTCGCCCTGAATTGGGGCAGCGCCCATGGCCAGCAGCATCTCGGTGATCGCGGCGGCGGCGGCCTCGACCTCGGCGGGCGCCACGCCCTTGGCCACCAGCGCCACGCCGCCACCCGTGAAGCCCTCGGGGCCATGGCTGCGATAGAAGGGGTAGCTGCCGACATCCAGCGCCGGAAAACGCGCCTGCACCTCGGCCAGCGGGGCCGCGATGTTGCCCTCGTAGATGCCCAGCGCGTGCACCGTGGCCGAGACCACCGGCACGCCGCCCACCAGCGAGGGGGCCAGCGCCTCGAACATGGATTGCATGATGCGCGGCACGCCGGCCATCACGTGCACGTTGCCCATGCTGAAGCCGGGCGCGGTCGTCATGGGGCAGCGGATGGGCACGGCCCCCAGCGGCAGGGTGGCCATGCGCAGGCGGGCGGCGTTGAACTCCACCGGCGGGTCGCGCCGGGCGTAGTCTTCCGCCATCAGCGCGCGGGTTTCCTCATGCACCACCCAGGGCACGCCGAAGGCGGCCGCCACGCATTCGCTGGTGATGTCGTCATGGGTGGGGCCGATGCCGCCGGTGGTGAAGACGTGGTCGTGCTTTGCCCGCACCTCGTTCACGGTGGCGATGATGGTCTCGGGCACGTCGGGGATGACGCGGACCTCGCGCAGCGGGATGCCCATCTCGCCCAGGCGCGTCGCCAGGAATTGCAGGTTGGCGTCGCGGGTGCGGCCGGAGAGCACCTCGTTGCCGATGATGAGCAGGCAGGCGATCGGGTTGGGCATCATTCGCTCCTACAGGAAATCGCGCAGCAGGGCGACCAGCGGGATGTCGGCCGGGGGCATGTGGTAGTCGGCCAGCTTTTGGGGCCGCACCCATGCGAGGTTTTGGCCCTCGCGCGGGACCGCGCGGCCCTCCCATTTGCGGCAGACGTAGAGCGGCATCAGCAGGTGGAATTTTTCGTAGGCGTGGCTGGCGAAGAACAGCGGCGAGAGGCAGGCCTCGCGCGTCTCGATGCCGAGTTCCTCGCGCAATTCGCGGATGAGCGCGGCCTCGGGGGTCTCGCCCTCGCCAAGCTTGCCGCCGGGAAATTCCCACAGCCCGGCCATGGACTTGCCGGGCGGGCGCTGGGCCAGCAGCACGCGGCCCTCTACGTCGATCATCGCGCAGGCGACGACCAGCAGGATGGGCTTGGGCGCTGCCGCGGGGGGCGGCGCGGCGGCCGGCGCAAGCGCGGGGGCGGCACGGCGCGCGAAGAACATCACCGGCATGTTGCGGTTGCGGGAAAGGAAAGGCTCCGCCCCCTGCCCCGCCGGCTCGAAGCCGATGGCGCGCAGCACCGCGTGCGAGGCCTCGTTGTCGGTCAGGGCGCTGGCCTCGAAACCGGTGAGGCCCAGCACGCGCTCCGCCCAATCGCACAGGGCGCCGGCGGCCTCGCGCGCGATGCCCTGGCGCCAGAATTTCCGCCCCACCCAGTAGCCGAGTTCCGCCGGTCCGTTCTGCCGCAGCGTCAGGCCCACGCAGCCCACCAGCGCATCGTCGCGCGTGATCGCGAGGTGGCAGCCGGTGCCGGCCTCGATCTGCGCACCGGTGGCGGCGATCCACTCCAGCGCCAGGCCGTCGCGATAGGGGAAGGGTACGCGGGAGAGGTTGCCGGCCACCGAATAATCGTTGACCAGCCGCGTCACCGCTGCCGCATCGGCCGTTTCCAGCGGACGCAGTAGGAGCCGCGCCGTGCGGATGGGAAGTTCAGCGGCGAAATGGGCCATCGGGTCCGGCGGCGGGAGGGTTGGCGGGGCGCAGCCTGGCGTTCAGGGCCCCGCCTGCGCGGCATCCATCATGTCATGGCCGGGCGGAGGATAGACCAGCGCGTGCCGAGGGGTAAGCCTGAGGCCGCGCCGCCGGCAGGGGTGCCGGCGCGCCCTTCAGGTAGCGGCCGCGCATGCTGAGGAAGGGCCGCTCGATCACGTAGTGGGACAACGCGCTGACCGCCACCACGGCGGGGAGGATGACAACCAGGAGGTCGATCATCCAGGAGCGCCCCAGGAAGCCCATCACCGGCATCTGTGCGTGCAGCATCACGATCGGGTAGTGCCACACATAGATCGAGAAGCTGATGGTGCCGAGCCAGGCCAGCACCGCGCCGGCCTGGGTGCCCCAGCGGTGCAGCGCGCCGGGCACGCGGACATGCAGGTAGGCCAGCGCCACGAAGCCATAGGCCATCCCCTCCAGCAGCGGGCTGAACACCCAGGCGATGCTCGGGCTGTGGGGGGCGTCGGCGTTGTGATAGCCGCCGCACCACCAGGTGAAGAGCATCAGCCAGGCCTGCAAGGCCAGCAGCGACATCACCAGCCAGGCGGGGTTGGCCAGCAGCGTGGCCCGCTGCCGGTGCAGCATGGCCAGCACCATGCCGAGCAGGAACTGGTCCAGCCGGCCGATCATGGTCCAGTAGGCGGCGTCCTGCACGCTGCCCTCGGTGAGGAAGACCAGCATGCGGATGGTGGCCAGCAGGGCCAGCACGCCCGCCACATAGGCAAGGCCCATCCGGCGGATGAAGACCAGCAGCAGCGGGAACACCAGGTAGAACTGGAACTCGATCATGATGGTCCAGAGGTGCGGGAAGTGCGGCAGCTTCACCTCGCCCAGGTTTCCCAGGAAGAAGGCCAGCGCCAGGAACGAGATCGGGTCCACCTCCCGGCCGAAGCCGAAGGCCGCCACGAACACCGCCACGATGTAGAGCGGGTAAAGGCGCAGCAGCCGGTTCACCACGAAGGCGCGGTATTCCACCTCGCGCCCCTGGCAGATGCTGGTGAGGATGAAGCCGCTCAGCACCATGAAGAGGCTGACGCCACCATATCCCTCGCGGAACACCAGCAGCAGGGGGTTGTCCAGCTCCGTGATCTGGGGAAGGGCGAAGTGATACACCAGCACGATGAAGGCGGCGTAGAATCGCAGGTGGTCCAGCCGCGGCAAGTAGGCGATGTTGGCGGATTGCATGAGGGCGATCCTCGCGCGCAGGGGTCCGTGCCCCGACGGCACGCGCTGGCCCAACGCGCGGGAGGGCCGCGCGGCTGAAAAATAATCGCGGAGGTTCAGGGATCGTCGGATGATGCCGGCGGCGCGGGGATCCGCGAGGGAGTTGCGGCGCCCCCGGGAAGCTTGCGCCGCCGTGAAGGGCGGCGCCCGCTCCCCAGGGCGTCAGCTTCGATATGACCCGTTGATATCGATGTAGCCATGCGTCAGGTCGCAGGTCCAGACCGTCGCCTTGCCGCGGCCGAGGCCGATGTCCACCGTGATCTCGACCTCGCGGCCCTTCATGTGGGCGACCACGGGCGTCTCGTCATAGCCGGGCACCACGCCGCCCCCCTGCGCCATCCAGGTGCCGCCGACGGCCACGCTCAGCCGGTCGCGGTCGGCCGGTTCGCCGGCCTTGCCGACGGCCATGACGATGCGGCCCCAGTTCGCGTCCTCGCCGGCGATGGCGGTCTTCACCAAAGGCGAGTTGGCGATGGCCATGCCGATACGGTGGGCGGACTTGCCGCTGACGGCGCCGGTGACGTTGATGGTGATGAGTTTTTGGGCCCCCTCGCCGTCGCGGGCAACCATCAGGGCGAGTTCGTGCAGCACCTCGTCCAGGGCGCGGGCGAAGTCGCGCAGGAGGCTGGGCTTGCTGTCGGCGTTGACGCGGGGGTGCTTCGCCTGGCCGGTGGCGAAGAGCAGCACGGTGTCGGAGGTGGAGGTGTCGCTGTCCACCGTCACGCAGTTGAAGGTCTTGGCGTTGCCGCGGCTCAGCAGCTTCTGCAGCACGGGGGCGGGAATCTTCGCATCGGTCGCGATGAAGCTGAGCATCGTGGCCATGTCGGGCGCGATCATGCCGCTGCCCTTGGCGATGCCGTTGATGGTCACCGTGGAATCCCCGATGCGCGCCGTGCGGGTGGCGGCCTTGGGGAAGGTGTCGGTGGTCATGATGGCGCGCGCCGCACCCTGCCAGCCGGCGTCGGACAGGCCCTCCATCACGCGCGGCAGGGCGGCCAGCAGCACATCCGTCGGCAGGCGCTCGCCGATGACGCCGGTGGAGGCGATGAACACCTCGCGCGGCTTGCAGCCCACCAGGGCGGCGGTCTCGGCGGCCGTCCGTTCGCAGGTCTCGCGGCCGGCCTTCCCGGTGAAGACGTTGCTGTTGCCGGCGTTCACGACCAGGGAGCGCGCCTTGCCGCCCTTGAGTGCCGCGCGGCACCAGTCCACCGGCGCGCCCGGGCATTTGTTCATGGTGAACACGCCCGCCACCGTGGTGCCGGGGGCGAAGCGGAACACCGTCATGTCCTCGCGCGCCTTGTAGCGGATGCCGGCGGCGACGGAGCCGCATTCGGCGCCGGCGAGCGCCGGCATCTCCGGCAGGGGGAGGGCCATGGGGGAGACAGCGAGGGCCATGGGGGCTTACCGGCGGGCGGGAGGTGGCGGGGGGACGGCCTGGATCGGGCCGGGGGCGGGCGCGGCGGCGGCCGGTTCCACGCGCTCGATGCGGGCGGCGGCGCGCACGCGTTCGATCACGGCGTTGACCTCCTCCTCGATCATGCGCTGGCGGAGCGTGTCGCGCGCCTCGGCGAAGTCCGGGCCGCGGGTGGTCCGGCGCTCCTCCACGCGGATGACGTGCCAGCCGAACTGGGTGCGGACCGGGGCGGGGCTGAGCTGCCCGGGTTGCAGCGCGAAGGCGGCATTGGCGAATTCGGGCACCATGTCGGTGCGCGAGAAGAAGCCGAGGTCACCGCCATTGCCGCGGCCCGAGGGGTCGGTCGAGCGGCTGCGCGCCACCTCCTCGAAATTCGCCCCGCCCTGGATCTGGGTGAGGATGGCGCGGGCATCGGCCTCGCTGGCCACCAGGATGTGGCGGGCGCGGACCTGCTCCTGCTCGGGGGCGGCGGCCTGGTCGCGGGCGTGGCGGGCGCGGAGCGCCTCCTCGGTCAGCCTGGGCAGCACCTCGCGTCGCAGCAGGGTGTCGCGCAGGGCGTTCTCCTCGAAGGCGCGCATGCGGGCGACGAATTCCGGGTCATTGGCGACACCGGCGGCGCGGGCGGCGATCACCATCGCGCGGTCGGAGATGGCGCGCTCGACCAGTTGGGTGAACACCTCGGGCGGCAGCATGGTGCGCAGCACCTGGGGAGGCACGTTGCGCAGTTCGGCCGGCATGGCCTCGGCGGCGGCGGCGATCACCTCCTCCAGGCGGATTTCCGTGCCGTTCACGCGGGCCACCACGGGGTTCTGTTCGGCGGCGGGCGCCGCGGCGGGCGGGCGGGCGGGCGCCGGCGCCTGGGCATGCGCGCCCAGCGGCATCAGGGCGGTGCCGGCCAGCAGCAGGGCAGCGAGGGGAGAACGGGCCATCGGCGAAGCTTTCATCACTTTGCGCCGGACAATGGCCGATGCCTCCGGCCCCCACAACCCGCCCCCATGGGCCGCCCCCATGGGCCGCCCCCGTTGACAGCCCCCGTTGACAGCCGCCCGCCCGCGGGAAACCGTGCCCGCATGAGCACACAACCCATGCCAGCCGGCGGCTACCGCTTCATTCCGGCCGTGTTCCAGTATTCCGGCGGCGTGGCGGCCGAGCCGGGTTTCCGCCTGGAGCGCGCCCGCTTCGCCCGCCCGGTGCCGCTGGCCGAGGGCTTTTCCCGCATCGCGGCGCACCTGGCCTCGCTGGGCCGGCCGCGGACGGCCTTCGCGGCCTGCGAACTGCGCAGCCCCGCCCCCTTCACCGAGGCCGGCTTCACCGCCTTCAACCGCGTCTATTTCGGCGTGCTGGAGGAATGGGGCGTGGTGGTGGACGGCCAGAACCCCGTGGCCCGCAGCAATGTCTGCCCCGAGATCGCCCCCCCGCCCGAGCCCAGCTTCCACGCCTTCACCTACACGGTGGAAGATGCCGGGGCCGCGCCCAGCTTCGTCGTCGCGGGCTCCGGCGAGGCGCGGGAGGGTGGCGCCAGCTACGAAGAGAGCATCGTGGCGCATGGCGACACCTCGCCCGCCGGCATGGCCGCCAAGGCCGGCTATGTGCTGGGCGAGATGGAGCGGCGGATGGCAGCGCTGGGCTTCACCTGGGCCGACACGACCGATGTGCAGGTCTATACCGTGTTCGATTTCAGCGCCCTGTTCCTGCCGGAGATGGTGGCGCGCGGCGCGGCGCAGCACGGCATCATCTGGCAGCCCTGCCGCCCGCCAGTGGTCGGGCTGGATTTCGAGATGGATTGCCGGGGGCTGGCGCGCGAGATCGTGCTGCCGGCGTAACATGCCACGCGGTTGACCCTGTGGGGGGCGGGACCTATCTCTGACTTCCCCCAGGGGTATCACCGTCCGGTGCGATGTTCCGCGCCGCATGTGCCCCGGGCGCCCGCGCTTCGGAGAGTCATTCCCGCCCATGTTCGCCCGCCTCGCCCGTACCCTCTTCGGCTCCGCGAACGACCGCGCGCTGAAGCGCCATCAATCCCGCGTGGCCGCGATCAATGCGTGGGAGCCCAAGCTCGCCCCCCTCTCCGACGAGGCCCTGCGCGGCAAGACGGCTGAATTCCGCGCCCGCCTCGCCGGTGGCGCCACCCTCGACGACATCCTGGAGGAAGCCTTCGCCACCGTGCGCGAGGCCTCCAAGCGCAGCCTCGGACTGCGCCATTTCGACGTGCAGATGATCGGCGGCATGGTGCTCCATGAGGGCAAGATCGCCGAGATGAAGACCGGCGAGGGCAAGACGCTCGTCGCCACCCTGCCCGTCTACCTGAACGCCCTGCCCGCCAAGGGCGTGCATGTCGTGACCGTGAACGACTACCTGGCGCAGCGCGACAGCGAATGGATGGGCCAGCTCTATGCCTGGCTGGGCCTGTCAACCGGCGTCATCATCAATGGCCTCAGCGACGACCAGCGGCGCGACGCCTATGCCTGCGACGTCACCTACGGCACGAACAACGAGTTCGGCTTCGACTACCTGCGCGACAACATGAAGTATCGCCTGGACGAGATGGTCCAGCGCCCCTTCGCCTATGGCATCGTGGACGAGGTGGACAGCATCCTGGTGGATGAGGCGCGCACGCCGCTCATCATCTCCGGTCCCACCGACGACACCTCCGACCTGTATCGCCGCGTCAACACCGTGATGGCGGAGTTCGTGAAGGACCCCGAGCGCTTCGAGAAGGACGAGAAGCAGCGCACCGTCAACATGACGGAAAAGGGCGGTGAGGACATCGAGCGCCTGCTGGCCGAGGCGGGCGAGCTGGAGGAGGGCAACCTCTACGATTCCGTGAACGTCAGCCTGGTGCACCATGTGAACCAGTCGCTGCGCGCGCATGTGCTGTTCAAGCGCGACGTGGAATACGTCGTCCGCAACGACAAGATCATCATCATCGACGAGTTCACCGGCCGCATGATGGAAGGCCGGCGCTACTCGGACGGGCTGCACCAGGCGCTCGAGGCCAAGGAAGGCGTCACGGTCCAGCCGGAGAACCAGACGCTCGCCTCCATCACCTTCCAGAACTACTTTCGTTTGTATCCGAAGCTGTCCGGCATGACCGGCACGGCGGCCACCGAGGCCGACGAGTTCGCCGAGATCTACAAGCTCGAAGTGGTGGAAGTGCCGACCAACGTCCCCGTCGCCCGCAAGGACGAGGATGACGAG
>JBHYDO010000199.1:0-8903 GCA_051860645.1 Roseococcus sp. | reverse complement strand
CAGGCCATCGGCCTCGGCATGCACCAGGCGGCAATGGCGGGCCACGCCCAGCCGCTCGCGCAGGGCCAGCGCCGAGCCGAGGCGGGCCGCGAACCAGGCGCCGTCCGGCCGCGCGGCCGGGTCGCGGTCCAGCACGCGGGCGGCGATGAGGCTGTGCGGGTTGAACTGCCACACGCCGTGCTTCACCCCGTCATCGCCCTCCAGCCGCACGGCGCCGCCGGGCGGCAGGGCGCGCGCCTCGGCCGTCATCACCACCTCGTTGGAGAACGCCCAGGGGTGGCCCGATTTCACCCGCCGGTCGCGCCCGGGCAGCAGGCGGAGCAGGGGGAGTTCCATCAGACGGGCGCCTTGGCGGGGGGTGGGCGGACGGCGAGCGTCACGCCCAGGATGATGCAGGCCAACGCGCCCAGTTGCCGCCAGCCCAGCACCTCGCCCACCAGCCAGGCCGCCCCCAGCGTGCCGACCACCGGCGTCAGCAGCGTGCCGAGTGCGGCCGTCGAAGCCGGCAGCCGCGCCAGCGCTCCGAACCAGGTGATGTAGGCGATGCCGAGCGGCCCCACCGCCATCCAGATGAAATATCCCCACGCCTCGGGCGAGAGCGCAGCCCAGGGCACGTCCTCCACGAAGATGGAGACGGCAAACAGCGGCAGGCTGCCCAGGATGAGCTGCCACGTCACGGCCGAGAGCGGCGCCAGTGGCAGCGGCCGCTGCTTGGCGATGACGGCGCCCAGCGCGAAGAGCATGGCGGCGGCCAGCAGCAGCACAGCCCCCAGCACCTTGTCCGGCCCGATCGCCACCTCTTGCGGGGTGAACAGCAGAGCGACCCCCAAGGTGCCCAGCGCCAGCGCCACCAGCTTGGCCCAGGTCAGCCGCTCGCCCAGCACCAGCCAGGCCAGCAGCGCGGCCCAGACGGGCATGGTGTAGGCGATGATGGCGGCTTCGCCGGCGGCCAGCCACATCAGCGCGATGGTGGCGAAGCCCATCCAGGCCGTCACGTTCAGCAGCGAGAACAGCCACAGCCGACCCCAGAGCGCGCGCGGCACGGCGAGGCTCTCGCGCCGCGCCAGCGCGATCAGCCCCACCAGCGCGGCGGCGATGAACCCCGCATAGGCGCGGGCGGCGAGCGGCGGCATCTCCAGCAGCAGGAGCTTGAGCAGCGGCCAGTTGGACCCCCAGCACAGCGCGGTGATGATGAGGAGGAGAAGGCCGCCGGTGCGATGGGTCACGCGGGTGAGCCTAGCCGCTCTCGGGGAAGCCGGCCATGGCGCGGACCTGCGCGGGCGTGTGCCCGGCCTCGCGCAGGGCGCGCAGGGTGGGCGCAAGGTCGCGCTTGGCCAGCCGCCGCCCGTCCGCGCCGAGGACCAGGGCGTGATGGGCATAGGCGGGCTCGGGCCAGCCCATCAGCGCCTGCAGCAGGCGATGGATGTCGGTGGCCTCCAGCAGATCCTCGCCGCGCGTGACGAGGGTGACGCCCTGCACCGCGTCGTCATGGGTGACGCAGAGGTGGTAGCTGGCGGGCACGTCCTTGCGGGCCAGCACCACGTCGCCCTGGGCCAGCGGGTCGCAGCCGCGCGGGCCCAGCCGCTGGTCGTGGAAGCCAAGCGGGCCGGTGCATTCCAGCGCGCGGGCCACGTCCAGGCGCAGCGCATGCGGCGCGCCGGCGGCCACCCGTGCCGCGGCGAGGGCCGGGTCCATGCCGCGGCAGGTGCCGGGATAGAACTGCGCGGGCGCGCCATGCTGCGCGGCCATGGCGGCGGCGATGTCGGCGCGCGTGCAGAAGCAGGGGTAGAGCAGGCGGCGGGCGGAGAGCGCCTCCAGCATCGCGCGGTATTCCCCCAAATGCGCCGACTGCATGCGCACCGGCGCCTCCCAGCGCAGGCCGAGCCATCCCAGATCCTCGAGGATGGCCGCGGTGAACTCGGGGCGGCAGCGGGAAGCGTCGATGTCCTCCAGCCGCAGCAGGAAGCGGCCGCCCGCTTCGTGGGCTGCACGCGCCGCAAACAGCGCCGCATGGGCGTGGCCCAGGTGCAGCAACCCCGTGGGCGAGGGGGCGAAGCGGGTGACGGCGCCCTGGATCATGCCGCCAGCGTGTCGCGCCCTTTCCCTGTCTGGGCAAGGGCTTCCGCGCGCAAGGGCAGGTTACGAACCGGTGAAACCGCCGTGCCCCGCCCTGCGCTTGGCTTGCGGCGGCGCGGCATCCCTGTCATGCCTGCCTTGCAGTTGTGGCGCAGAACCGAATCGGGAGCGCACGCTCCCCCGGGGTTCGGCTTCGCGCCACGCGAGACGTGGAGGAGCTTCGCTTGCCCGACGGCAGCCTCATTCCGCAGATCAACGGCCCCGGCGGCTTCCCCGCCTTGGTGCTGAACGCGGATTTCCGCCCGCTTTCCTATTTCCCCCTTTCGGTCTGGGCCTGGCAGGACGCGGTGAAGGCCGTGGTGCTGGACCGCGTCTCGGTACTGTCCGAATACGAGACCGAGGTGCGCTCCCCCTCCTTCGCGCTGCGCCTGCCCTCGGTGATCGCGCTGCGCGAATACATCCCGGCCACGCGCCGCCCGGCCTTCACGCGGTTCAACGTGTTCCTGCGCGACCGCTTCGAGTGCCAGTATTGCGGCGACGGGCGGCCGGCGCAGGACCTCACCTTCGACCACGTCATCCCGCGCAGCCGCGGCGGGCGCACGAACTGGGAGAACGTCGTCGCCGCCTGCGGCCCCTGCAATCTCCGCAAGGCCGACAAGCTGCCGCGTGAATGCCACATGCTGCCGCGCGCCACGCCCCGCCAGCCCACCAGTTGGGAATTGCAGGAAAACGGCCGCGCCTTCCCGCCGAACCATTTGCACGAGAGCTGGCGCGACTATCTCTACTGGGACAGCGAACTGGAACAGGGTTAATTTCGATGGGCCTGGACGTCTCCTTCCCCCGCCGCACGCTGGCGGGTCTTCTCCTGGCCACGCCCGCCCTCGTTCCTGCCGCTCGCGCCCAGGGGCGGGACCGGGTCATCGTCTCCTCCAAGATCGACACGGAGGGCGGGCTGCTCGGCAACCTCATCCTGGCCGTGCTGGAGCGGGCGGGCGTGCCCACCGAGGCGCGCCTTGCCCTCGGCCCCACGCGCATCGTCCGCGCCGCACTCCTGGCCGGCGAGATTGACCTCTACCCGGAATACACCGGCAACGCGGCCTTCTTTCACGACCGCGCGGACGACCCCGCCTGGAAGAACGCCGACACCGCGCATGCCCTGGCGCGTGAGCTGGACGCGCCGCTGAACCTCGCCTGGCTCGGCCGCGCGCCGGCCAACAACACCTGGGCCATCGCCGTGCGGCAGGACGTGGCCACGCGCGAGAACCTGCGCAGCATGGAGGACCTCGCCGCCGCCGCCGGCCGCGGCGTGCTGCGCCTCGCGGCCTCGGCCGAGTTCGTGGAAAGTGCGGCCGCCCTGCCGAGCTTCGAGCGCACCTACAACTTCACCTTCCCGCGCGACCGCATCGTGGTGCTGCCCGGCGGCGACACGGCGGTGACCATGCGGTCGGCCGCGCAGCAGATCTCGGGCGTGAACGCGGCCATGGTCTATGGCACCGACGGCGCCATCTCCGCGCTGAACCTCGTCGTCATGACCGACACCAAGGGCGCGCAAATCGTCTACGAGGCGGCGCCCGTGGTGCGCCAGCCCATGCTGGACCGCTTCCCGGCCATGCGCGCGCCGCTCGACGCTGCCTTCGCCACGCTGGACCTGACCACGCTGCAAAGGCTGAACGCCGAGATCGCCGTCGAGGGCAAGCCCGCGCGCGACGTGGCCCGCGCCCATCTCCAGTCGGTGGCGCGGCCCGGCTGAGGTGCCGCGCCTCGGGCCGGACACCTGGCCGCGACTGCTGCCCGCGGGCCTGGCGCTGCTGGCGCTGGCCCTTGGCGGCGACTTTCTTTCGCTCGCCCCTAACCGGCTGATCCCGGGCGCACCGCTGCCGGCGGTGCAGGTGCTGCCGCCCTGGGCCTTCCTCGCCGTGCCGCTGCTGCTCGCCGGTGCCGCCCCCTGGCGCGGCGCGCCGCTCGCCGCTGCCGCAGCACTGCTGGTTCTGCTGGCGGGCAGTGGGGTGGCGGCGCTGGGATTGCTGGAGGGGCGCCCGCCCGCCGCCCGCGCCACGCTCGGCAGCGCCGCTTGGCTGTGCCTCGGCGCCACGGCGCTGCTGGCCTTCTGGCCGGGCCTGCCGCGGCTGGCGGCGGCGGCGGCGCTGGCCGCCGGCCTCGCGGCGCTGGTGCTCACCGGCGCGCTGGACGGGCTGTCCCTCATGGTGGAGTTCCGCGCGCGGCAGGCGGCGGTGGGGGCCGCGCTGGCCACGCATCTGTGGCTCTCGCTGGCCGCCCTTGGGCTGGCGCTGGGGCTGGCGGGGGCGATGACGCTGGCGGGGCTGGCCTCGCGCCGGCTCGCCGAGGGGTTCGACACGCTGCTGGGCGGGGTGCAGGTGGTGCCGGCCATCGCGCTGTTCGGGCTGCTGGTGCCGGCGCTGTCGGCGCTGCTGGGCGCCTTCCCCGCGCTGCGCGCGGCGGGGCTGGGTGCCATCGGGGCGACGCCGGCGCTGATCGGCATTGCGCTCTATCTCTCGCTGCCGCTGCTGCGCGCGCTGCGCACGGGGCTGACCGCGACTGACCCCGCCGTGCTCCAGGCCGCGACCGCGCTCGGCATGGGACGGGGGCGAGTGCTGGCCTGGGTGCGCCTGCCGCTCGGGCTGCCGCACTTCCTGGCGGGGCTGCGGGTTGCGTCGGTGCAGGCCATCGGCCTCGTCACGCTGGGCGGGCTGGTGGGCGCGGGGGGCCTGGGCGCGCTGGTCTTCGAGGGCATGGCGCAGTTTGCCACCGACCTGATCCTGCTGGGCGCCTTGCCGGTGGTGGCGCTGGCCCTGCTGGTGGACGGCGCGCTGGCCGCCCTGGAGAAGCGCGCATGATCACCTTCGACAAGGTTTCCGTCCGCCATGGCGCGCTGCTGGCGGTGGACGAGGTGTCCGTTGCCATCCCGGCCGGCGCGCTGGCCGTGCTGGTGGGCCCGTCGGGCTCGGGCAAGACCACGCTGTTGCGCCTGGTCAACCGCATGGCCACCCCCAGCGCCGGCCGCGTGCTGGTGCGCGGCGAGGATGTGGCCTTGGCCGACCCCGCCCGGCTGCGGCGGTCCGTGGGCTACGTCATGCAGTCCATGGGGCTGTTCCCGCACTGGTCGGTGGCGCGCAACATCGGCACGGTGCCGGCGCTGCTGGGATGGCCGGCCGCGCGCATCGCCGCCCGCGTGGAGGAGTTGCTTGCCCTGGTGCGGCTGGATCCTGGGCTGGCGTCGCGCCGCCCGGCCGCCCTCTCCGGCGGGCAGGCACAGCGCGTGGGGCTGGCGCGTGCCCTCGCCGCCGACCCCGACATCCTGCTGATGGACGAGCCCTTCGGCGCCGTGGACCCTATTGTGCGGCGCGAGTTGCGGGCGGAGCTGGCGCGCATCCATGCCGCCACCGGCAAGACCATCCTGCTGGTCACGCACGACCCGACCGAGGCGCTGGAACTCGCCACCCACCTCATCGTGCTGCGCGAGGGGCGGGTGGTGGCGGCGGGCGAGGCCACGGCGCTGGCCGCCCCGCCCACCGCGCCCTTCCTGCGCGACCTTTTCGGCCCGGAGGCCTTGGCGTTGCGGCGCCTCGCGCTGCTGACGGCGGGAGGGGCCGCGTTTGACGGCCCGGCGCCGCCCGGCGCGCCCGAGATCATGCCGGAGGCCAGCCTCGCCGAAGCCTGGACGCTGATGCAGGAACATGGCGCCCCCGTGCTGGCGGTCGGCGGGCGGCATCTGCCCTGGTCGGCGCTGCTGCCGCGATGAGGCCCCTGCCGGCTCTCTTCCTGGCCGCGCTGCTGGCGGCGCTGGCCAGCGCGCCGGGGGCGGCGCTGCTGGGGCGCGCGCTGGGGCTGGCGGGCACGCCCTTCGACAACGCGCGCCTGCTGGGCCTCGCCGGGCAGCATTTGATGTTGGTGCTGGGCGGCGCGGGGCCGGCCGTGCTGGCGGGCATCGCACTCGGCCTGTGGGTGACGCGGCCCGAGGGCGCCGGCCGCGCGCTGCGCCCGGTGGCCGATGCCGGGGCCGCCGCCGCCCAGGCCATCCCGCCCGTGGTGGTGGTGGCGCTGGCCTTCCCGACGTTGGGCTTCGGCGCGGCACCCACCCTGCTGGCGCTCTCCCTCTACGCCTTCATGCCGGTGCTGCGCGCGACCATCGCGGCTGTGGAGGCCCAGCCCCCCGGCGCCGTCCTGGCCGCCCGCGCCATGGGCATGACCGAGGCGCAGGCGCTGCGCCAGGTGGTGGTGCCGCTCGCCTGGCCCGAGATGCTGCCCGGCGTGCGGACGGCCGTGCTGCTGGCCGCGGCCACCGCCGCCGTCGGCTCGCTCGCGGGGGCGGCCACGCTGGGCACCCCCATCATCCTCGGCCTGCAGACGATGAACGAGCTGCTGATCATCCAGGGGGCGGCGGCCACGGCCGCACTCGCCTTCCTGTGCGATGCGGCGCTGGGCATGCTGGCGCCCGATCCGCGGAGGCGGCTTCGCCGGAGCGGTGAATCGGTCGCCCGGCCGGAGCCCCCCCCTCGATTGACGCGCGCCCAAGGCGCTGCGATGCAAGCGCAAGGAGACCCACCATGACCTTGCAAGCCACCATCGAAGCCCTCTGGGACAAGCGCGACACGCTCAACAGCGGCACGCGCGGCGAGGCGCGCGACGCCATCGAAAGCGCGCTCGACCTGCTCGAGCGCGGCCAGGCCCGCGTGGCCGCCCCCACCGAGGATGGCTGGGTGGTGAACCAGTGGCTGAAGCAGGCCGTGCTGCTCTCCTTCCGCATCGAGGACAGCGCGCCGATGGCGACCTCCGCCGGCGCCTTCGACAAGGTGCCGCTGAAGTGGTCCGATTGGGGGCCGAACCGCTGGAAGGAGGCGGGGTTCCGCGCGGTGCCGGGCGCCGTCGCCCGCCGTTCGGCCTACATCGCGCCCAACGTGGTGCTGATGCCCTCCTTCGTGAACCTCGGCGCCTATGTGGGCGAGAACACCATGGTGGACACCTGGGCCACCGTCGGTTCCTGCGCGCAGATCGGCAAGAACGTGCATCTCTCGGGCGGCGTCGGCATCGGCGGCGTGCTGGAGCCGCTGCAGGCCAACCCCGTCATCATCGAGGATGATTGCTTTATCGGCGCGCGCTCCGAAGTGGTGGAGGGCGTCATCGTCGAGAAGGGCAGCGTTCTCTCCATGGGTGTGTTCCTCAGCGCCACCACCAAGATCATCGACCGCGCGACGGGCGAGATCTTCATGGGCCGCGTGCCCTCCTATTCCGTGGTGGTGCCCGGCTCCCTGCCCGGCAAGCCGCTGCCGGACGGCTCGCCCGGCCCGTCGCTCTACTGCGCCGTCATCGTGAAGCGGGTGGACGCGCAGACCCGCGCCAAGACCGCCATCAACGAATTGCTGCGGGATTGAACGGCGTGTCCCTCACCGACCCCATTCCGCTCGCGCAGGACCTCATCCGCTGCCCCTCCGTCACCCCGGCCGACGATGGCGCGCTGGACGTGGTGCAACGCTTCCTGGAGACGCTGGGCTTCCAGTGCTCGCGCCTCGTCTTCGGCCCGGATGAGTGGCGGGTGGACAACCTCTTCGCCATGAAGGGCGGCGGCGCCTCGCCGCACTTCATGTATTGCGGCCACACCGACGTGGTGCCCCCGGGCGACCCCGCGCATTGGACGGACGACCCCTTCTCGGGCGTGGTGCGGGAGGGCTGGCTCTACGGCCGCGGCTCCAACGACATGAAGGGGGGCGTCGCCGCCTTCCTGGCGGGGCTGAAGGATTATCTCGCCGCGCATCCCGACCATCCAGGCACCATCAGCGTGTTGATCACGGGCGACGAGGAGGCGCGGAGCGTGGACGGTGTCGCGCGCGTCATGCCCTGGCTCGCCGAGCGCGAGCTGGTGCCGGACATGGCGCTGGTGGGCGAGCCCTCCTCCTTCGCCCGCGTGGGCGACGTCATCCGCATCGGCCGGCGCGGCTCGCTGACCGCGCGGATCAGCGTGCACGGCAAGCAGGGCCACAGCGCCATGCCCGCCCGCGCCGACAACCCCGTGCACCGGCTGATGGCGGCCCTCTCACCGCTGCTGGCGGCACCCCTGGACCAGGGGACGGAGTTCTTCCCGCCCTCCACGCTGCAGGTCACGGGCTTCGACGTGGGCAACACGGCGGCCAACGTCATCCCCGCCACGGCGCGGGCCATGCTCAACATCCGCTTCAACGACCTGCACACGCGAGACAGCCTCATCGCCCGGCTGAACGCGGCGCTCGCCGCTGCCGGCTGCCGCTACGACATCGAGGCCGACAGCAACGCCAACCCCTTCCTGACCGAGCCCGGCCCCTTCGTCCACGCCCTGCAACGCGCCATCCGCCGCACGACGGGCGAGGAGCCGGAACTGAACGCCGGCGGCGGCACCTCCGACGCGCGCTTCATCCGCACCTTCTGCCCGGTGGCGGAGTTCGGAGATATCGGCGCCACCGGCCACCAGGTGGATGAGCGGGCGGGCGTGGACAACCTCCGCACCCTGTCGCGCGTCTACACCGCCATCCTCGAGGAGTGTCTCGGTTGAATCCCAGCAGCGCCGCGGGCCTCGCGGCCGCCTTGCTCTTCGCGCGCGGGCGGCCGGAAGGCCTGGCGCTGCTGCCCAATGACCTCGCCACCGCCCGCGCCTCCTTCCGCGCGGCGCTGATCTGCCTGCCGCTGTTCCTGGTGATGCGCTTCCTGTCCTGGTGGCTGCGCGGCGGGCCGGAGGCGGGATTGCCGCTGGCCCTCGTGGTCGAGCTCATCGGCTACAGCCTGTCCTGGACCAGCTTCGCCGTCGTCTCGCTCTTCCTCGCCGGACAGGCAAACCGGGC